>JBKDOV010000080.1:0-64084 GCA_046342815.1 Cyanobacteriota bacterium | reverse complement strand
GGTTCACGGCATCCATACGCTTGAAGCTGCCTGCAACCATCGACGCCAGGGCGTCGATCTGACCAGCATTGATGAATTCGCCGCGGGCATCAGCCTGAGCAACGACCTTAGTGAAGGCGTCGAACATGTCTGTTCAGGGGATGGAATGAATCCTTTCGCTGGGCAGCTTAGAAAGGAAGGACAGGCCTTCGCGAGAGGGATGGCGTCTCACTTCACCAGCACGGCTGGGGAAAGGCCTGCTGCATCGCTTCGCGGAAACGACGCACCACCGGCCGCTCGTTGTAACGAACCAGCACCGCGCTGTGGAGCAGGAAGGGGGCCTGGAAACAACGGCGCTTCAGGGCACGATCAAACCAGGTGCCGGCAGCGGCCGGATCATCCAGGGCCAGCGCCGCCAGCGCCCAGAGGCTGGGGAGGGGCAGATCCTCGTGATGACAGGCCTTGTTGAGCATGGCCTGGGCTTCGGCCCGGTCGTCCCCATGGGCCATCACGTAGGCCACCACGGGATGGAGGTCCAGGTAGTTGCTGTCGGATCCGGTGAACCGACGGGCGGCGGCAAGATGGCGCATCGCTTGGTCCTGCAGGCCGAGATAGGCACGGATCAGCCCACTGAACAGGTGGGTTGAAACCAGGCTGGAGTCAATCGCCAACTGGCGGTCCAGGCAGCCGAGGGCTTCTTCATTGAGGCCCAGGTTGAGATGGGCCATGGCGGCAAGAAGCCAGCCCAGGGGCAGCGCTTCGTGCAGATGGGGGGTGATCAGGTCGAGGGCCTGGCGGGAGCGGCCGGTTGCCACCAGGTGCCGCACCCAGGAAAGCAGGGCATCCCCACGCTGCAACCGGCCTGCCAACGCGGAGGCATAGAGGCGTTCGCCATCGGCCGGTCGCCACTCGAGCAGGGAAAGCCGTTCGGCCCGGATACTGTCGAGACCCTCCGGATTGAGCTGCAGCTGCTCGATCTGCTGGAGAAGGGTGCGGATCTCGTCCGCGCAACTGCTGCTTTCCGCCAGCCCCCAACTGGCCCGATGCAGATGGAGCCAGCAGGCATCCACCAGCACGGAACCGGCTGCAGGATCGAGATCGAGGGCGCAGTTGAGGTGCTGCAGCACCTGGGGCAACAGACCGGGATGGCGCCGCCGGAACAGGATCCGGGCCTCGATGTGGTGCTCCTGGGCCAGAGCACGGCGATCCGCAAAGATGTGGGAGTCCGACAGATCAACGTTGACTTCAGCAGAATCCGTGGCCTGGGTGCCGCCCTCCTGCAGAGGCTCCACCACGGCGGTGAACGTGTAGCCACTGCCATAGAGGGTGGCGATCAGATCCCCGCCCAGACCGCAGTCATCCAGCACCCTCCGGAGACAATGAATCGCTCGGGCAAGACTCTGATCACTGACCTTCGGGGTGTTCCAGGCTTCGGCGGCAAGATCATCCCTGCTGATCAGCTCTCCCGCCCTGCTGCAGAAACAGACCATCAGCCGGCGCTGCAAGGGGGTGAGACCGATGAACGTGCCGGCAGCCCAGAAGGTGCCGTCGACCTTGAGTACATGGCTACCGATCCGCCAACCCGCTTCGCTGCTGACCACGGAAGCCATGCCTTGGAGCATTCACATATCGCACCAAGTGTATCCGGGGAGAAGAAAACTACTTGACCCAAATCTTGCCAAAAACGCAATGAGCCAGGCCACTCCGCGCCGGATCTCCCCCCTCAGCTGGGACGCCCTGGCCCCATCCGCGCCAGCCGATCCCGACAGGATCCACGGTCCCACCAATGCCCAGGCCACGCTTCGGCTGTTCGGGCAGGAGGCCAGCGCCGTGCGCGTCACCCTCTACCGCGACCATCACGCCTGGTGCCCGTACTGCCAGAAGATCTGGTTGTGGCTGGAGGAGAAACGGATCCCGTACCGGATCCGCAAGGTCACGATGTTCTGTTACGGGGAGAAGGAGGCCTGGTTTCGCCGCCTTGTTCCCTCCGGCATGCTGCCCGCCCTCGAACTGGACGGAAAGCTGCTGACGGAAAGCGATCGCATCCTGGCCAGCCTGGAAGCCGCCTTCGGTTGCCTGCACCGCGGCCTGGAGGATCCCGCGGTACGCCCCTTGCGCCAGCTGGAGCGTCTGCTGTTCCAGGCCTGGTGCCAGTGGTTGTGTCAACCCGTGCGCAGCCTCCATCAGGACCAGCGCCATCAGGCGGTCTTCGCCGAGGTGGCCCGCAGGGTGGAGGGCGCCCTTGAGGAGCGCGAAGGCCCCTATTTCCTGGAAGCCCTGAGCTGTGTGGACACGATCTTCGTGCCCTACCTGGAGCGAATGAACGCCAGCCTTGCTTATTACAAGGGTTACGACCTGCGCCGCCAGCACCCCGCCATCCACCGCTGGTTCGAAGCCCTGGAGCGTCGCCCCACCTATCTGGGCACCCAGAGCGACTTCCACACCCATGCCCACGACCTCCCCCCCCAGATGGGCGGCTGTTTTGCCAACGGCACTCCGGAGCAGCGCAGCCTGGCCGCCCGCATCGACCTGGCCCTGACTCCCTGGGAACCCTTGGAGGGAGAGAGCAGTCAACCCATGCCCGCCGGTGCCGCCGCCGTGGCCCTGGGCCGGGTGCTGCAGCACCGCACGACTCTCCTGCAACGCAATCCGCTCGGAGCGGAGGAATT
Source organism: Cyanobacteriota bacterium (assembly GCA_046342815.1). Classification (GTDB taxonomy): domain Bacteria; phylum Cyanobacteriota; class Cyanobacteriia; order PCC-6307; family Cyanobiaceae; genus Cyanobium. The sequence continues at coordinate 61,436 of JBKDOV010000080.1, read as the reverse complement.
CGATCCGGCCCTGCGCTCCGCCCTCACCCTGCTGATCACCGGCGAGGAGTGCCCGCCGCCGCCGGGAACAGCCGCCGGACTTCGCCACCTTCGCGATCGCATCAGCGTGCCGCGCGACATGCCTCTGCATTCCGCCAGGCTGCTGCGGCTGGCCCTGGAGCGCACCGCCTGCCTGGATCCCGGCGATCCGGAAGGCACAGGGATTCCCCTGCCGCTGCAACACCGGCGGGACCAGGATCCCCGCCCATTCCTTACCGCTTGAGCCCTGCCCCGGCTGGAGCCTGACGTACGACCTAGCGTCCGGATACGAACGAACCGAAGTTGCCGTGAGGGTTCATCCGGCCGCCGGCGCGGCCCTCTCCCTGCTCCTGCTCTCCGCCGAAGCCTGGATCAGCCCCCTGCCTGGGACCCTGCCGCCCCCGGGCCTGCTGCCTGCCGCGAAGGCCCTGGAATTGCGCGGAAGCACGTACTTCACCCGGGCGCCGTGGAAAGTCGATCTGGTGAGCTACTTCACCACGGTCTGGGACCGCCAGCCCGAGTACTACTTCACGCTCACCCTTACCCCGGACGCCGGCGCCGCTCTGGCCCAGCTGCAGATTCAGCAGATCCGGGGGGCCGACTGGCAGTTCCCCTTCCGCGTCGAAAGCACCCGGGCTTTCCTGGGGCGGCCCCGGCGGGAAGGCCCGCCTGTGGCGGTGGCCGCCGTCTTCGACCAACGGGAAAGGAAGTTCACGATCGATTTCCCGCAGCCGGTGGCGCCGGGCAGCACCCTCACCGTGGCGGTGCGTCCCTGGTCCAATCCATCGGTGGCCGACACCTACCTGTTCCAGGTCACCGCCCTTCCGGCCGGCCCCAACCCGGTGGCCAGTCCGGTGGGTCTCGGTACGCTGCGGATCTACGAAGCCCTGCTCTGGTGACGATGGGAACCCAAACAATGCAGGCCCGGTGGAACGGTGAGGTGATCGCCAGCAGCGCGGACATCGTGACAGTGGAGGGCAACGCCTACTTCCCCCCCGACGCGCTTTCCCCTGCCGCCTTCCAGCCCTCCAGCCACCGCACCGTCTGCGGCTGGAAAGGGGAGGCCCACTACTACGACGTGGTGGTCGGGGGCGAGGTGAATCGCAATGCCGCCTGGTATTACCCCGAACCCAAGGAAGCAGCCCGCGAAATCCGTGGTCGGGTGGCCTTCTGGAAGGGTGTGCAGGTGGGGGCGGCGGACGTTCAGCCGCCGGGGTGACGCAGGGTGCGCCAGTCGCCGCAGCCGGTGCTCACCTCCACGCCAATGGCCATCGCATCGGGCCTGGTGCCAGGTTGCTCCTGCCACCAGGCAAGGGCATCACTCCAGGCGGCTTCCAGGGTTTCGTAGAGGTCATCCAGCACCGGATGGGGCTCTCCCTGCTGGTCCACCAGGCGGTACTGCCTGGCAGGGGCAGGGGCGGAGCGGGGCACCACAGGAGAAGGGATCGAAACCGTCACCACATACTCGTCCAGCTGGAGCCACTCTGGGCCTTGTGCCAGAACAAGATTGTCACGATGGCGACACTCGGCGGTGACGCAGGGCGAAAAGGGGGAGGGGGGAGCCGGTGCCCCCCCACGCGCCGGTCCTCAACGGACGAACAGCATCTCCTGATAGGAGGGCAGCGGCCAGAGGTTGTCGTCCACCACCGCTTCGAGCCCATCCACGGTCTCCCGCAGCTGCAGCATCAGCGGCACCAGGGTTTCGGCACAGAAGCCCAGATGGGCCTCCGTTCCGTGGGGGGCATTTTCCAGGGCCAGCTGCAGCGCCTCGCTGATGTCCATCAGCTCTCCGCAGAACGTGGCCAGCTGGTGCTGGGTCTCGGTGGAGGGATGGAGACCGATCGCGCTCTGCAGCTGCAGGGAACCGGCCAGTTCGCCCAGATAGCGCATGGCCACCGGGTAGATCTGAGTGCGGGCGATCTGCACCGCCAGCCTGGCCTCCACCTCGATCGCCAGGATGTACTGCTCGGCGTACACCTCGAACCGGCTTTCCAGCTCCACGGGCGTCAGAACCCCCGTGCGCTCGAACAGCTCCCGGATCGCGGGGCGCTGGAGCACGGGCAGGGCATCGGCGGTGGTCCGCAGATTCTCCAGCCCCTGCTCCTCCACCGCCATGCGATGCCACTCCTCCGAGTAGCCATCGCCACCGAACACCACATTGCCGTGCTGCTCCATCACGGTGCGCAGCACCGCCAGAGCCGCATCGGTCAGCGAAAGGCCTGTGCCCAGGCGGCTTTCGAGCTGGTCGGCCATCCAGCCGAGGGAGTCGGCCATGATCGTATTGAGGGCCACCAGTGGGCCCGCCACCGACTGGCCCGAACCCACGGCACGGAATTCGAAGCGGTTGCCGGTGAAGGCGAACGGGGACGTGCGGTTTCGATCGCCCGCATCCTTGGCGAACTCAGGCAGGGTATCGACGCCGAAGTTCATCACCCCGCCGATCGTGGACCCGGTGAGCCGACCCTCGCGGATCTGGTTGAAGACGTCCTCGAGCTGGCTGCCGAGGTACACGGAGATGATCGCCGGCGGGGCCTCGTTGGCGCCGAGCCGGTGGTCGTTGCTGGCGGTGGCGATCACGGCCCGCAGCAGCGGACCGTAGAGATGCACGCCGCGGATCACGGCCCCGCAGAAGAGCAGGAACTGCAGGTTCTCGTGGGGCGTGGAGCCGGGATCGAGCAGGTTGCCCTGGGTGGCGTTGCCGATCGACCAGTTCACGTGCTTGCCGGAACCGTTGATGCCGGCGAAGGGCTTCTCATGCAGCAGGCAGGCCAGCCCGTGCTTCTTCGCCGTACTGCGAAGAATGGTCATCGTGAGCTGCTGGTGATCGGTGGCCACATTCGCCGCCTCGTGGAACGGGGCGATCTCGAACTGGGAGGGGGCCACCTCGTTATGCCGGGTCTTGGCCGGGATGCCGAGCCGGTAGAGCTGCCGCTCCACCTCCTGCATGAACACCTGCACCCGCTCGGGGATGGCCCCGAAGTAGTGGTCGTCGAACTGCTGACCCTTGGCGGATGGCCTGCCGAACAGGGTGCGACCGGCCAGCAGCAGATCGGAGCGCAGCGGCAGATAGGCACTGTCGATCAGGAAGTATTCCTGTTCGGCGCCGCAGCTGGAATTCACCGGCGCGATCTCCGTTTCCCCCAGCAGCCGCAGCAGCCGCTGGGCCTGCTGGTGAACGGCGGCGTTGGAGCGCAGCAGCGGGGTTTTCTTGTCGAGGGCCTCACCGGTCCACGACACAAACACCGTGGGAATGCAGAGGGTGACGCCATTGGGCGTCTCCATCAGGTAGGCCGGGCTGGTGATGTCCCAGGCGGTGTAACCGCGGGCCTCGAAGGTGGAGCGGATGCCGCCGTTGGGGAAGGAGGAGCCATCCGGTTCCCCCTGCACCAGCAGCTTGCCGGTGAATTCGGTGATGGCGCTGCCATCCCCCTGGGGGGAGATGAAGCCGTCGTGCTTCTCAGCGGTGGAGTTGGTGAGCGGGTAGAAGACGTGGGCGTAATACAGGGCGCCGCGGGCCGTGGCCCACTCCTTCATCGCCTGGGCCACCACATTGGCCACCGAGACATCCAGCTTGCCGCCTTCCTGAATCGTGTGCTGCACCGAGCGGAAGATGTCCTTGGGCAGAGCGGCCTTCATCTTGTCCAGACTGAAGACATCGCTGGCCCAGAGCTCATCGAGCCGCTGGATCGGTGAAGTGCTCACCGGCTGGCGTTGCTGGATCGTCTGCAGGACGGCAAGGCGTTGGGGGCTGGGCATGGAGGAAGGGGACGCCTGGAATACGCCTCCGATCCTCGCGCCCGGCCGGTCCGCGCTGAACGGGCCTGGAGATGGCCTCAGCGCAGGTAGTTCCTGATCGCCGGACGGCACCAGTACACCAGGGCCGCCACATTCAGGCCCCACAGCAACGGGGCCAGGCAGGCCAACTGCCAGCGGCCCTGCTCCACCAGGGCCAGCCGCACGATTCCGTAGGGCAGGGCCAGCGCCAGGCTCATCGACAGCGCCACGATCGCCAGCACCTGGCCCCAGTGGCGCCAGCGCAGCAGGGCGATGCAGGCCACGATCCCCACGGCGGCGGTCGGCAGCAGCGCTCCGGCCGCCACGGCGATGTTGGGGACCCGCCAGGTGGGGTTGCTCAGGATCACCCCCAGCGCCAGGGGGAGACTGAGGGCATTGGTCACCAGTCCGATCCAGGCAAGACTGCGATACCCGGGCGGGGGCTGCAGCATCGCCTCACTGCTGAGGGTGGAACGGGGAATCCGGATCCGGGTCATGGATTCGCTGCTGCGCATCAGGCGATGCTGGGCATGGGCCCATCGCGGTCGGAACGGAACACCAGGTCGAGGCCCGGCATCACCTGAGCGGCAAGCTCCACCAGCTGCTCGAAGCGCCGACGGGTCTGGGGAGCGCCACGGCCCATGGCCTCACGGCTCATCAGCAGAAGCTCCAGCAACGACCCACCGGGCCGGGCCTGCACATCGGCGAACAGCTGCAGGCGCAAGGCATCCTCCCCCCCGCGCAGCAGGGCACTGAGGTGGGCCGTGGTGCGGTGATCCACCTCCGCCTCCAGCTGGTGCATCAGGGGGGAAAGTCCCTCGATCAGAGCAGCGGCGGGCAGGGGCTCGCGGGGCTTGAGCACCACCAGAAAGCGGGCCATGGCGTTGGCAGCAGCCCTCCCATCCTGCTGGTTGAAGGGCCCCATTCTTCATTCCCCCCACATCCTCAGCAGATTCGTGTAGCTGCGAGTGACCAGATCGAACACTTCGCTCTTGCCCTGCTCCTGAAACAGGGTGCGGCGAGCCGTGTCCAGCTCGAACAGGAGCTCCCGGCAATCGGTTCGACGAATGCGGCTCTGCAGCCAGCCCACCACCACGAGCCGTTCGCCGCTGCGCACCGGGTCCACCCGGTGGAGCTGGGTGCTCGGATACACGAAAGCCTCCCCGGCCGCCAAGCGCACCTCCTCTTCGCCGGCGGGGGACTCCAGCACCAGCGCACCGCCCTCGTAGTCGCCGGGATCGGAAAGAAAGACGGTGAACGACAGATCAGAGCGCCCCTCGGCCATGAAGGCGTTGTCGACATGGCGGCCATAGCCCTCGCCCGGGCCGGAGCGGCTGAACAGCAACCCGTGCGCCCGCAGTGGCAGGGCCGCCGCCTGCACCAGCGGATGGGCCAGCACCGCTTCGCCGAGCTCGGCGGCCAGCCGTTGATGGACGGGGGAGCTGCGGTCGAGCTGGCGGTTGTTCTTCACCTCCCTGGCATGCCAGCCGGCGGTTTCCGCCCCCGGCCGCCAGGGGGCATCAACGGCCAGCAGCTCGGCCCGCAACTCCACCACCCGGGAGGGCGAAAGCAGGGGCTGAAGGGTGAAGTGCATCCGGAACAACCAAGGGAGAAAGCTCGTGGTAGCTGTGAGTCGTGCAGGATCGTGGTGACAAAAGGCACCCGGATTCGTTGCCGCCGGCATCGGCTGGCGAATCGTGCCCCCAAGAATGGGATCTACTTGGATTTTTCTTTCCATGGCTAGCCGCCGGTCCAGCATCGCCCTGTTTCTGGCCACCGCCGGTCTGATGACCGGTGTGGCGGGCTGCGGCCAGGGCTCCGAGAAGCCGGAAGGCGGCGAGAACGGAGCTACCCCAGGCCTCTCGCAGCCGGGCCCCGGAGCCGGCCAGCCCCCTGCCGGTAAGCAAGACCCCGACGGCAAGCAAGGAGAGAGCGAGGCAGGAGAAGGGGGCGAAGGCGGAGAGGGGGGAGAAGGGGGCGAAGGATGAACAGCGCCGCCGGCGCCGGCAGCCCTTCCCACACCAGCCTGGCGGTGATCGGTGCCGGCGTGGCCGGCTGTGCCCTGGCGGCCCGGCTGGCCGCTCTGGGCTGGACCGGCGAGGTGGCGCTGTGGGAGATGGGCCGGGGGCCGGGCGGCAGGGCCTCGACCCGCCGCTCCCGCCAGGACCCCGGCCTCCGAATCGACCACGGTTCCCCCCTGCTCAATCTGATCGAATCCCCGGCCCCGGCTCTGATCGAGCCGCTGCGGCAGGCGGGTTGGCTGGAACCCTTTACCGGCCCCGTGGCCCTGCTCGATGCCAGGGCCACCCTGCACTTCGATCCGGAGGAGCTGGATCCCTCCTTCAGCCAGGGCCTGCGGCTCCAGGGCAAGGGTGGGATGGACCAACTCTGCCGGGGCTTGCTCAGCCTGGCGGAGCACCAGGCCGTGGTTCACCCCGGCACCCTGGTGCGGAACCTGCAGCGGCAGCGCGGCGGCCCCTGGCAGCTGTTCAACCAGGAAGGCACCCCGCTCGGAACCGCCGACTGGCTGGTGCTCGCCGGCACCCTGCCGGGCCACCCGCGGGCCCGGCGCCTGTTCGGCTGGCAGGAGATACCGCTGCAGCAGGCGGCTCGGGAGATCGGGGATCCCCAGCTGGATGCGGCCCTTGCGGCGATCGGTGGTCTTTCGTACAAGGCCCGCAGCAACCTGCTGCTGGTGATCGATCCGCCCGCCGCCGCCGCCTGGGCGCGATTGCCCTTCCGGCTCCTGTTCCTGGATCGGGCGGCCCAGAGCCGCTGGGGCCTGGAGCGGATCAGCATCCAACCCCTGGAGGATGGCCGTTGTGCCGTGGTCGTCCATTCCACCTCCCGGTTCGCCACGGCCCACCTGGCACTGCATGGCGCCGATTCCGCCATCGCCCGCATGGTCGGCGAACCCGGCGACCAGGAAGCCGAAACCAGCCTGCTGCAAGAACTGGAAAGCAGGTTGATCACCTGTCTGGCCCCATGGCTGGGACCCGACCCGGCGAAATTCATCAACGGGGCCCGGCGCCAGCTGATGCGCTGGGGGGCCGCCTTCCCCCAGGCCCCCGGGCTCGATCCGGCCTTCTGTTTCTGCCGCGACAGCCAGGTGGGCTTCTGCGGCGACGCCGTGGCCGGGGCTGGGTTCGGCCGGATCGAAGGAGCCCTCCACAGCGCCGAACGACTCGCCAACCAGCTGATGCGCCATGCGGAGCGGGAGCGCCAGCCAGGGGCGGAACCGGCGCCTCTCGGGTAAAACGGAAGCGGTTCTCGCCGCAGCTCCTGCGCCATGCGTTCGCCCCTCGCCACAGCGCTGCCCCTGGCACTGCCCCGGGCTCTGCGTCTTGCCCTGGCTGTGGTCCTGAGTCTGGGTCTGATCACCGGTCAGGCGGCACCGGCTACGGCCTTCGTGCCAGGCCTGGACGACACCCACTACCTCTGCGGTGGTGATCCCATGGTGGCGATCAGCGACAACGGCGCCGTGGATGCACCGGACATCCCGAACCGATCCCAGGGCACGGTGCCCGGTGCCTACGTGGTGCTGCGCTGGCGAGGCATGACCCTGCAGCTGCCCCGCACCAACAACGCAGGAGCCCCGAGCTACACCGATGGCAAATGGTGGTGGAGCCTGGAGAATCCAGACCATCCCAGCTTCCGGCTGCGGCGCGGCGGAATCGAGACCTTCCCCTGTGAACGGGTTTCCTGAGCCAGAGAAAGGGCCAGCCTGAGGCTGCCCGTCCGGACAGTCAGGTTCCGCTGCTGCTGAGGGCCTGCTCCAGGATCTTCAGCCGCCTGCGGTTCACCCCCAGATCCGAATCCCCGAGGCGGGATACCGAACGGGCCTGGACCACCCCGGCCGTGGGATCGGCGTACAGCTCCAGATCATCGACGAAGCCGAACAGCCGGCTGGTTGCGGTGGCGTGCAGGTAGTTGTCGCCGGTCTCGACGATGTCGACCCCATCCAGGGCGAGCACCACCGGCAACAACCTCTGCAGGGCGGCGGCAGGATCGCTCACCGGCCAGGAGGCCCTGCTGCAGTGGGCAGGGGTGACACAGGGGGAAAGGGAACCGCCATGGACCCCGAGATCGGCGGGCACCGGACCCTCCAGGTGCAACAGGGAGGCAGGCGGGTATCCCATGCCCAGCAGGAGCACGGGAGCGAGCAGGGTCACCAGCAACCGGAACAGCAGCGAGGTCATCGGAGATAGGGGTCCAGAAAGGCCAGCGGACGTTCCATCGTGGACGAGAACCCCAACAGACCGGGGTCGCGATGCTGCACCAGCAGCCGATCTTCTTCATCCACCAGAAACGTGCCGCCGCGCTGGGTCAGGAAGGCATCGCGGGGCACGTAGGTGCGCCAGTGCCCCAGCACCTCGACCATGTTGCGCAGCCGCACGCTCGCGAGCTCGAACGGACGCAGCCTCCCCTCGCCGGCCAGGCGTGCGAACAGGTCGCCGCTGAGGGGCGGCAGCCCCCCGATCCGCAGCGTTTCACCGGCGGCGAGGCGCTGGGGAGCCCGGGGGTCGCCGGTGTAGCCACGCAGCACTTCCGCCAGGGTGCCCGGGGAGGCGATGCCGGCACACATCAGCATCAGATCGGGCCAGGGGCCCAGGCCGGTGCGCAGGCCCGGATGGAGGCCCAGCTCTCGGTGCAGGGAGTCGTCCTCCAGCATCGTCAGCCGGTCGGGGGGAAAGCCGGTGAAGGCACAGAAGCGGTCCCTGCCTGCAGCAGCGCCAATGGCGATCGCCTGGAGGGCGATGTCGCTGCAGTGGATCGTCTCCAGCGCTGGCACCAGGGCCTGGGCGTACTCGAAGCTATCGAAATCGCCCAGCTGGCCCCAGACCACCACCAGTCGGCGGCGCCCGGACTCGAGGCCAGGGCAAGTGGCCATCCAGCGTCGCAGGGCAGCGGGTGCCATCAACGCCCCCCCTCGATCCAGGCGGCCGCCACCTGCTGCGGCTGATCCACATGGGGAAGGTGGCCGCAGGCCGGCAGTTCCTGCAGCCGCTCCCCGAGCAGGGCCATCGCAGCACGCTTCTGGGGGGGCCTCAGGATCCTGTCCTCCGCCCCCCAGAGCACGACCAGCGGCTGGGGAGGGAGAGGTTCCCCGCAACCGGCGAAGCCGCCGGATCGGGCGAACCGCCGCAACGCCTCCGCCCAGCCGGGGGTCTGGAGATGGAGTGAGGCGATCTCCAGCTCCGGTTCCCCCACGTCAGCCGCCGGATCGGCGAAGGCGCTGCGGCACAGACCTCGACGAATGCCCGGCAGGGAAAGGAAACGCACCCCGAGGGCATCGAGCAGGGGCGGCAGGGGCATCGGCCTGCCGGTAAGCCCGGCGGGGGCGAGCAACAGCAGCCGCCGGATCCGATCGGGGCAGCGGCGGGCGAGCTCCACCGCCACCGCCCCCCCCATCGAGGCACCGATCAGGCCCAGGGGCTGGGGATCCCGTGCCTCCAGCACGGCCAGCAGCGCCTCGAGGTGGGCGAGCACCCCGGCCGGGCTGTAATCGCCGGCGAGGGGACGGGGCGTGAAGCCGAAACCATGGAGATCGGGGATGTAGAGCCGGTGGGAGGAGGCCAGCAGGGGGGCCAGCCGCCGGTACTCAAGGAAGGAACTGTCGAAGCCATGCAGCAGCAGCAACGGGGGACCTTCCCCCAGCACGGCCACGGGCCACTGGTCGGGAAGTCCCGGCAGCGGCCACCATTCCACGCAGCCCGCCAGCAGGCGGCCCTGGCGGTCGAGCAGAGTTTCGGCGGCACGGGCCACCAGATCAGGACCCGCCAGGGGGTCGGCAGAGGAGGAGATCACGCCGGCTGCAGTTCGGCGGTGGTGCTCACCAAGGCCGCCAGCAGGTCCGCAGGGCCGACGCGGAACGGCAGGTGATGAAGATCGGAACCGTCCTGGCAAGCGAAGGCACACATCTTCTGCAGGTCGCTGAGGCTGGCGTGGGCCAGGCCCAGGTCCTCGAGGCTGATCGGCAGACCCAGGGCGGTGAAGCAGGGAATCAGCTGGCGGCGGGCCTGCCCCGCCAGGTGGTTGCCGGCCTGCCGTTCCTCCAGCCGCAGCTGCACGAGAATTCCAAAACCCACCTTCTCGCCGTGAAGCACCCCGTGGCAGGCGGCCAGCTGGGTGAGGCCGTTGTGCACGGCATGGGCTGCCACCGTGCGGCAGCGGGCTCCGCCGATGCCACCGATCAGGCCGGCCGTCAGGCCGCAGGCCTCGATCACCCGCACCCAGGCCTCACTGCCGGGGTGGGCCATGGCGGACTCCGCCTCCAGCAGCAACTGGTCGCGCAACACCCGCGCCATCTGCACGGCCTGTTGCACGAGGCCGTCGGTGCTGGCACCGCTGCTCACCGAGGCCTCGTACCACTTGGCCATGGCATCGGCCACGCCGCTGGCCAGGGTGCGGGGCGGCGCCTGCCGCACCAGCCCATGGTCGAACACCAGCAGATCGGGGCAGCGACGGAGGGCCACATCGCGCTGGAAGGCACCCTCCGGCGAATAGAGATTGGCCAGGGCCGTCCAGCCGGCACAGGTGGCGGCGCTGGTGGGCACCGTCACGCAGGGGAGGTCGAGGCGATCGGCGAGCAGCTTGCCGGCGTCGAGCACCTTGCCGCCCCCCACGGCGATCACGGCATCACAGGAGGCCTGGCGGGCGATACCGGTGACAGAGGCAAGGTCCTCCTCACAGCAGTCGTGCTCCAGGGCGGCGGGCACCGGGGTGAGCCCGGAGCTGCTGAGGTCGGCACCCAGCCGCTCCCGCAGGGGCGCCGTGGCAGCACTGCGTCCCAGCAGCAGCGGGCGACTCCCGAGACGGGAGACCAGGGGCAGTGCTTCACGCCAGCTGCCCTCTCCCCGCAGCACCTGGGCGGGGGCGATGACATGGCTGGAAGCGGCGGCGGACATGGCGCCTCGGCGGAATGCTGACCACGATAGAAACGGCACTGCCCAGGCCATGAGAAAACCCCTGGATAGCTCCCATCGAAGGGGGCCAGCCAGGGGCAGGGTTCAGGCCTTCAGGCGGAATGCCTGAAGGGCTGGGGGGGAATCAGGCGCTGGCGCCGGCCAGCTCCGGAAGGATCGGAGCAGCCGACTGCTTGCGGATGACAACCTGCTTGGCCTCGTCCACATCCACCAGGGCGGAATCGCCATCGCCGATGCGGCCGGAGAGGAACTCCTCGGCAAGGGAATCCTCCAGCAACCGCATCACCGCACGCCGCAGGGGACGGGCGCCGTAGCTGGGGTTGTATCCCTCTTCCACCAGCCTCTCCTTGAAGGCTTCGGTGACAGACAGATGGATGCCTTTCTCCTGCATGCGAGCGAAGATCTCGCGCAGCATGATTTCGGCGATCTCCTTGACCTCATCGCGGCTGAGTTGCCGGAAGACGATGATTTCATCGAGACGATTGAGAAACTCAGGCCGGAAGTACTGCTTGAGCTCCTCATTCACCAGGGAGCGGATGCGATTGTATTGGGTTTCCTCCACATCGCTGCCGGAGAACTCAAAGCCGAGTCCGCCACCGCCCTTCTCGATCACCTTCGAGCCGATGTTCGAAGTCATGATGATCAAGGTGTTCTTGAAGTCCACCGTGCGCCCCTTGGAGTCGGTGAGGCGACCGTCTTCCAGAAGCTGGAGAAGCAGGTTGAACACATCGGGGTGGGCCTTCTCGATCTCATCGAACAGCACCACGGTGTAGGGCCTGCGGCGGACCGCCTCGGTGAGCTGTCCCCCCTCGTTGAAGCCCACATAGCCCGGAGGCGATCCGATCAGCTTGCTGACGGTGTGGCGCTCCATGAACTCGGACATGTCGAGGCGGATCATCGCCTCCTCACTGCCGAAGAAGTAGGTGGCCAGAGCTTTGGTGAGCTCCGTCTTGCCGACGCCGGTGGGGCCGGAGAAGATGAAGCTGGCGATCGGCCGGTTGGGGTTCTTCAGACCCACCCGGGCCCGCCGGATCGCACGCGAGACCGCCTTCACGGCTTCGTCCTGACCAATCAGACGCTGGTGGAGGGTCTCCTCCATGTTCAGGAGCTTCACCGATTCGCTTTCGGTGAGCTTCTGCACCGGAACTCCGGTCCAGGAGGCGACGATCTGGGCGATGTCTTCCTCGTCGACCACGGGGGCCCGGGTTTCATCGGCCATTTCGGCTTCGATGCTGGCGGTCCGCTCTTCTCCCTGCTCGGAGGCCATGGCTTCCGCCGTGGCTTCCGAAGGCTCCTCGTCGCGCCGGGCCTGCAGGATCGAACGGATCTGCTCACGCAGCTCCACTTCCTTGTCGCGCAGTTCACCGGCCTTGGTGAAGTCCTGCTGGCGAACCGCCTCCTCCTTCTCTTTCTGCACGGCCCGCAGCTGCTTATCCACTTCCTTGGCGGCGGGAGGCAGCTTGGAATTCATCAGGCGCACGCGGCTGCCGGCCTCATCGATCAGATCGATGGCCTTGTCCGGCAGGAATCGATCGCTGATGTAGCGGTCTCCGAGGGTGGCCGCGGCCACCAGGGCCTCGTCGGCGATCTTGAGGCGGTGATGCTGCTCGTAACGCTCGCGCAGACCCCGCAGGATCTCGATGGTGTCCGCGACGGAAGGTTCACCCACCATCACCGGCTGGAAGCGGCGTTCCAGGGCCGCATCCCGCTCGATGTGCTTGCGGTATTCGTCCAGGGTGGTGGCACCGATGCACTGGAGTTCACCCCGGGCCAGGGCAGGCTTGAGGATGTTGGCGGCATCGATGGCCCCCTCGGCGGCACCGGCACCGATCAGGGTGTGCACCTCATCGATCACCAGGATCACGTTTCCGGCGGAACGGATCTCCTCCATGATCTTCTTGAGGCGCTCCTCAAACTCGCCCCGGTACTTGGTGCCCGCCACCAGCAGGCCGATGTCCAGGGTGAGGACGCGCTTGTCCTCGAGGATGTCGGGCACATCGCCCTGGGTGATGCGCTGGGCGAGGCCCTCGGCGATGGCGGTCTTGCCGACGCCCGGCTCCCCGATCAGCACGGGGTTGTTCTTGGTGCGGCGGCCGAGGATCTGGATCACGCGATCGATCTCGTTATGGCGACCGACCACGGGGTCGAGCTTGGCTTCGGCTGCCAGCTGGGTGAGGTTGCTGCCGAACTCGTCGAGCGTGGGGGTCTTGGTGGAGCCCTTGGCGCCGCCACCGGCGGCCACCTCGGCGGTCTCGCCGAGCATGCGGATCACCTGGGTGCGCACCTTGGCCAGGTCGACGCCGAGGTTTTCCAGCACCCGGGCCGCGACGCCCTCCCCTTCACGGATCAGACCCAGCAGCAGGTGCTCGGTGCCGATGTAGTTGTGGCCGAGCTGGCGGGCCTCCTCCAGGGAGAGCTCCAGGACCCGCTTGGCCCTGGGGGTGAACGGAATCTCCACCGCCACGAAGCCGGAGCCGCGGCCGATGATCTTCTCCACCTCCACCCGGGCGTCCTTGAGGTTGACCCCCATCGATTTGAGCACCTTGGCGGCGACGCCGGTGCCCTCACCGATCAGTCCCAGGAGGATCTGCTCGGTGCCCACAAAGTTGTGACCGAGGCGGCGGGCCTCTTCCTGGGCCAGCATGATCACCTTGATGGCCTTCTCGGTAAACCGCTCGAACATGGGCCGGGGCCTGGTGCAAGTGGTACCAACTTATCAGGATTGAAGGGTCTGGTGCGCCCCTGGGGCCAGCAGTGGCCAAAACCAAGACCCAGAAAGGGATGAGAGGCGACGTGAATTAAATCAAGAACCAGGAATGTGACGGTTCGCGCAACACAATCAGCCGGTTATCCGAACCGCTTGGAAGTCGTCAGATTCTTCCATTGGATCAGGGCATCGTCGCCATTGCGGTAGTAACCACGACGAAGACCGGCATCCGTGAAGCCCGCAGCCGCATAGAGGGCCCGGGCCGCCGGATTCGTCACCGCCACCTCGAGGGTGGCGTGGTGGGCCCCATCGGCTCGGGCCTGCACCAGCAGGGCCTCCAGCACCTGACGCCCCAGACCGAGGCGCCGGTGCTCCGGACACACCGCCACCAGGGTGATGTGCAGCTCATCCACCACCAGCCAGCCGCAGGCCATGGCCCTCAGGGCCCCCTGCCGCCAGAGACCGATGCCGGGACGGCCGGGCTCTTCCAGTTCGCGCTGCCACTGGGCAGGGGTCCATAAGCCCTCGAGGCTGGCCTGATCGAGGGCCAGGCAGTCCTGCAGATGCTCCGGGCCCAGCAGCAGCAGGCCATGGGCTGGATCCACGATCCGGGAATCGCCCGAAGACATCATTACGATCTTTCCATCAAGCAATCCATCAAGATTGCTCCCTGATAACCACCCGGGTTTTCCAGCCCCCTGAGCCCCCGTCGTCCGATCCGTGAGCAGCACCCTCGATTCCCCCAGCACCACGGCTGCCGCGGCCGTTCCCTACGAACCGCTCTGCGATGCCCTGAGCCCGAATCGCAACCTCACCCCGATCACCACGCGCCTGGATGCGGAGGGCAGGCTGGAAGTGGGGGGGTGCCGGCTCAGCGATCTGGCCCGCACCTACGGCACGCCTCTTTATGTGCTGGATGAAGCCACGCTGCGAGCCACGTGTCGCGCCTACCGCGAGGCCCTGGCCAGCCACTATCCCGGGCCCTCCCTGGCCCTCTACGCCTCCAAGGCCAACAGCTCCCTGGCGATCACGGCCCTGGTGGCCTCCGAAGGTCTGGGGCTCGACGCCGTCTCCGCCGGCGAACTGCTCACCGCGCTCCAGGGGGGGATGCCGCCGGAACGGATCGTGCTGCATGGCAACAACAAATCCCTGGAGGAAGTCGAACTGGCGGTGCGCCATGGGGTGACCGTGGTGGTGGACAACTGGCACGACCTGGAGCTGCTGGCGCAGGTCGCACCGGAGCAGGGGGCCCCGGTGCGGTTGATGGTGCGGTTCACGCCTGGCATCGAATGCCATACGCACGAGTACATCCGCACCGGCCATCTGGACAGCAAGTTCGGCTTCGACCCCGATCAGCTGGAGGCGGTGCTGCGCCACCTCTCCGGCTGTTCCTGGGCCACCCTCGATGGCCTCCATGCCCACATCGGGTCGCAGATCTTCGAACTGGAACCCCATCGCGACCTCGCCGGGGTGATGGCCGATGCCCTGGCCCTGGCCCGCTCCCTGGGCCACCCCTGCACCGATCTCAACGTGGGCGGCGGCCTGGGCATCCGTTATGTGGACGGTGATGATCCCCCCTCGATCCAGGCCTGGGTGCAGGAGGTGGGCGAAGCCGTGAGCGAGGCCTGTCGCGCCCGCAACCTCGCCCTGCCGCGGCTGTTGTGCGAACCCGGCCGATCCCTGGTGGCCACGGCCGGTCTCACCCTCTACAGCGTGGGCAGCACCAAGGCCATCCCGGGCCTGCGCACCTACGTGTCGGTGGACGGAGGCATGAGCGACAACCCCCGGCCGATCACCTACCAATCTCAGTACACCGCCGTGCTCGCCGATCGTCCCCAGGCGACCGAGACAGGCACGGTGACCCTGGCCGGCAAGCACTGCGAATCAGGGGATGTGCTGCTCAAGGAGCTGGCGCTGCCCCCGACCTCCGCCGGTGATGTGGTGACGGTGTTCTCCACCGGGGCCTACAACGCCTCAATGGGTTCCAACTACAACCGCATCCCCCGGCCGGCGGCGGTGATGGTGCATGACGGCATCGCCGACCTGGTGCAGCGCCGCGAACAGCCGGAGGACCTACTGCGCTACGACGTTCTCCCCTCCCGACTCGCCCCGGTAAGGTGAGCCCGAGGGGTTTCCCTCGGCCCTGAGGTGCTTCGGAGAGCCCCGTCGTGCGCGCTGATTCCCTGATCTGGTTGCGACAGATCGATCTGCGCGTTCTGCTCGATCTTCTCTTCGCCTCGGCGCTCGGCATGGTGCTGCTGCGGCGTGTCAGCGAGAAGCGCAACCTGTGGCTGCTGCGCGGTTACCTCTTCCTGGTGGCCCTTGCCTGGGTGGTGCAGCGTTACGCCAACCTGCCCCTTACCAGCAAGCTGGTGGAGGCCCTGGTGCTGGCCTGCAGCCTGGCCCTGGCCATCCTCTGGCAGGGCGACCTGCGGCGGCTGATGGAACTGCTGGGCACGGGCCGTTTCGATGTGCTGTTCGGCGACCGCAGCCGCGACCAGCTGGCCTCGGGCTCGGTCAGCGTGCTTACCGAAGCGGCCGGCTGCCTCTCCCAGTCGCGGCGGGGAGCCCTGATCGTGCTCGACCTGGGCAGCGATCTGCGGCCGGAGGATTTCCTCAGCCCCGGGATCCGCCTCGATGCCCGGCTCTCGGTGGACCTTCTGCTCAATCTCTTCGCCCTCGACACCCCCCTCCACGACGGTGCCGTTCTGGTGCAGAAGAACCGGATCGTGGCCGCCGGCGTGATCCTGCCGCTCTCCCGCCAGGGGATCCATCGCTTCGGCACCCGTCACCTGGCCGCCCTCGGTCTCACCGAGCGCCACGACCGCTGCCTCTGCGTGGTGGTTTCCGAGGAGACCGGCACCATTTCCCTGGCCTGTCAGGGCCGGCTGGAACGACCGATCACCAGCAGCCGCCTGCACGATCTGCTCACCGATGCCCTGGCGTCCGTTCCGGCAGGGCGTAGCGTGGCATCGGACCCGCCGGAACCTCGCGGATGAGTCGCGCCCTGGCGACCACGCCCAGCTCTGCCCGTCAGCCCCTGCCTGGCCAGCTCGACCCGGCGCGCCTGCCCCGCCACGTGGCCTTGATCATGGATGGCAACGGCCGCTGGGCCCGCCAGCGGGGTCTGCCGCGGGTGGTGGGCCACCGATCCGGGGTGGAGGCCCTCAAGCGCACCCTGCGGCTCTGCAGCGACTGGGGCATCGGTGCCCTCACCGCCTACGCCTTCTCTACGGAGAACTGGAGCCGGCCCGGCGAGGAGGTCACCTTTCTGATGACCCTGTTCGAGCGGGTGCTGGCCCGGGAGCTGGAGGCCCTCGAGCGGGAGCAGGTACGAATCCGCTTCCTTGGGGATCTGGAGCAGCTTCCCGAGGGCCTGCAAAAGCTGATCGCCGATGCCACCGAGCGCACCGCCACCAATACCGGCATCCATTTCAACGTCTGCACCAACTACGGCGGGCGCCGGGAGCTGGTGCGGGCGGCGCGGCGCTTGGCCGAACGAGCCGCCGCCGGCGACCTCGACCCCGCCGACATCGATGAGGAAAGCTTCGAATCCGAACTCCACACCGCCGGCGAGGCCGATCCCGACCTGCTGATCCGCACCAGCGGGGAACAGCGGATCAGCAACTTCCTGCTCTGGCAGCTGGCCTATGCGGAGCTCCACATCACCGATGTGCTGTGGCCCGATTTCGATGAGAAGGCCCTGCTGACGGCCCTACTCGACTACCAGGGCCGTCAGCGCCGTTTCGGAGGAGTGCAACCCCCGTCATGATCACTCGTCACGACTGGAATCGGGCCGAGATCCAGGCCCTGCTCGATCTGCCGCTGATGGAGCTCCTCTGGCAGGCGCAGCAGGTGCACCGGGTCGCGAATCCCGGCTATCACGTGCAGCTCGCCTCCCTGCTCAGCGTCAAGACCGGTGGCTGCGAGGAGGACTGCGCCTACTGCCCCCAGTCGATGCACCACAGCAGCGACGTCAGCGGCCGACCGGAGCTTGAGGTGGAGCCGGTGTTGGCGCGGGCCCGGGCCGCGAAGGAGGCCGGCGCCCATCGCTTCTGCATGGGCTGGGCCTGGCGCGAGATCCGCGAGGGTGCGCCGTTCGAGTCGATGCTGGCGATGGTGCGGGGCGTGCGGGAGCTGGGGCTGGAGGCCTGCGTGACCGCCGGCATGCTCACCGACAGCCAGGCCGAACGGTTGGCCGGAGCCGGCCTCACCTCCTATAACCACAATCTCGACACCAGTCCGGAGCACTACGAGCGGATCATCTCCACCCGCACCTACCAGGAACGGCTGGAAACCCTGGCACGGGTCAGACGGGCAGGTGTGGGTCTGTGCTGCGGCGGCATCATCGGCATGGGGGAGGGCCCGGAGGACAGGGCCGGCCTGCTGCAGGTGCTCGCCAACCTGGAGCCCCATCCCGAGAGCGTGCCGATCAATGCCCTGGTGGCCGTGGAGGGAACCCCGCTCGAGGAGCTGCCACCCGTGGATCCGCTGGAACTGGTGCGGATGGTGGCCACCGCCCGGATCCTGATGCCCCACTCGCGGGTGCGGCTCAGCGCCGGCCGCGAACAGCTCAACCGGGAGGCCCAGATTCTCTGCCTGCTGGCCGGCGCCGATTCGATCTTCTACGGCGACACCCTGCTCACCACCGGGAACCCGGCAGGCGAAACGGATCGGGCCCTGCTGGAGGCGGCGGGCGTGAACCCGTGGCACGAAGCCCAACGCTGAGAGCGGACCCGATGGACACCCAGCCGGTGCAGGTGGCGGCCTTCTACCGCTTCACCGCCATGGCGGAGCTGCCGAGCCTGCGCCACCAGCTGCTGGAGCTGGCGGTTCAAGCTGGGGTGCGAGGCACGATCCTGCTGGCCGAAGAGGGCATCAACGGCACGATCAGTGGCCCCGAAGCCGGGGTGCAGAAGCTGCTGGCACGGCTGCGGCAACTTCCTGGCCTGGAGCATCTCGAAGCCAGGCTGAGCTGGGCGCCGGCGCAGGCCTTCCATCGCCTCAAGGTGCGGCTGAAGCGCGAGATCGTGACCATGGGATGCCCCACGGTGAAGCCGGCCGAGCAGGTGGGCACCTACGTGTCGCCCCAGCAATGGGAAGCCCTGATCCGCGACCCCGACACGCTGGTGATTGACACCCGCAACCACTACGAAGTGGCCTTGGGCACCTTTGAGGGGGCACTGAACCCCGGCACCGAGAGCTTCCGCGAGTTTCCCGCCTGGGTGGAGCAGAAGCTGCGACCCCTGGTGGAACAGCGCCGGCCCAAGGCGATCGCCATGTTCTGCACCGGCGGCATCCGCTGTGAGAAGAGCACCGCCTACCTGCAGCAGCAGGGCTTCGAGGGCGTGCACCATCTGCAGGGAGGAATCCTGGGCTACCTGGAGGCCGGGCCGCAGCGGGAGAGCAGCTGGCGCGGCGAGTGCTACGTGTTCGACCAGCGGGTGAGCGTGACCCACCGGCTGCAACCCGGCAGTCATCGCCTCTGCCATGCCTGCGGGTTGCCCCTCTCGGAGGCGGACCGCCAGCATCCGGCTTACCGCGAGGGGGTGAGCTGCCACCACTGCATCGACCGATTCAGCGAGGCGGATCAGGCCCGCTTCATCGAACGCCAGCGGCAGATGGCCCGGGCCGGGGCCCGCGGCGAGGCCCACATCGGGGCAACCATGGCCCGATGACGGGTGCGGCAATGGGCGCGGCGATCCTGTACAGCTTCCGGCGCTGCCCCTACGCGATCCGGGCCCGGTTGGCCCTGGCAGCGGCCGGTCTGCGGCCGGGGCTGGATCTGGAGCTGCGCGAAGTGAACCTGCGGGCGAGGCCCCCGGAGCTGGTGGAGGTTTCCCCCAAGGCGACGGTGCCGGTGCTCGTGAGCGGTGAGCAGGTGCTGGACGAAAGCCTGGCGATCATGCGCTGGGCACTCGAGCGCCACGAGCCCCATGGCGGGCTGCTGGAGGCACCAGCCGAGGCCATCGAAGCCCTGATCGCCGAGAACGATGGGCCCTTCAAGCTCCACCTCGATCGCTGGAAGTACGCCCAGCGCTACGGCGCCGAGGGCATGGCGGAGCGGCACCGGCATCGCCAGGCAGCCCTGGACATCCTGCGGGGCTGGAGCCGAAAGCTGGAGCCGGAAGGGTGGCTGCTGGGCGATCGGCCGTGCCTGGCCGACTGGGCCCTGCTGCCGTTCGTGCGCCAGTTCCAGCAAACGGATCCGCAAGGCCTGGAAGCGGAAACCGAGCTTCAGCCTCTGCGCACCTGGCTGGCGGCGTTTCTGGCAAGCCGGGAACTGGCAAGGGTGCTGGAGAGCCCATGGGGGGAGCGGACGGCCTGGCGGTCCCCGCGCTGGCTCTACCACCTGGCCCTGCGTGAGGAATGGCAGCAGGCGTGCAGGGAGGAGATCTACCGCCGCTCCACCCGGGGCCTGAGCCTTGAGCAGGTGGGGTTCATCCACGCCAGCAACGCCGATCAGGTGGCTGCCACGTTTGAACGCTTTTATGCCGACGCGGCTGCGGTGCTGCTGCTGACGATCGATCCGCTTCGCCTTAGCAGGGCCGGCGTGGAGGTGCGCCGGGAGCCGGCACCGCAGAGCGGCGAGCTCTTTCCCCATCTGTACGGGCCCCTGCCGCTGGAGGCTGTGGTCCTGGCCGAGCCCTATCGGCCATGACGTCAGGATTTGCCCACAGGATCCGAGCGGTTCCGGAGCCTTGATGCATCGGCTTGTTGCCGCCAGGCCCCAGCCCGGCAATCATGAAGCGTTGAACCATACGTAGCGAACGAGCTGCGGTCCAGCCGACCCTCGATCGTGCGTTTCGAACCATGCGTTCCCGCTCCTCCCTCAGCCTCAGCGTTTCGCAGGGTGGCTCCACCCTCACCGACCTGATGGGGCCCCTGCTGGTGGCTGGCCTGTTGCAGCTGATCTGGGTTCCAGCCCTGCTGCTCAACACCCCGATGTTCACCAAGCGGGCGCCGGCGGAGGCGATGGCGATCGGCCTGCCCGCCTCGCCCGTCCGCACGACCTCCGCCGATCCGGAGGAGCCCATCGTCAGGCCGGCCGCCAGCCGGACGACGCGGCAGGCCCTCCCCCTGCCGAGCCACCCCGGCTCGACCGGCTCGACCCTGGCCTATGCAGCCCCTGCCGCCAAGGCGGGCACCACGCCCAGTTTCAAGATTTCCGCCAGCCCGGCCGGTCGTGCGGCGATCCAGGCCTCGGCAGCTCCGCGGCGCCCGGTGGAACTGCCCCGCTTCAGCACCGGTGCCCCGCTGGCTGCCGATGCCGATGGGGTGTATCGCCCTCCCGCCGCCATTTCCGCCGACCAAGGGGAGCCCGTGGCCAGGCCCGGCTCCGCTCTCACTGGAGCGAGCGGCACGTTCGCCGGCATCGAGCCGAGCGGAACGCCTGAAGCACCGGGAGGTCACTGGAGCGATCCCACCGCCTCGGGGGAGAACGCCGTACGCCTGCCGGTGCTGCCCAGCAAAACGACCACCGAGCCCGCAGCGATCACGGGGGAAGCCGCGCCTCTCCATGCCTCCGTGGTGAATACGCTCGGCCAGGTCGTGGCCCCTGCCCCCAGCTGGTAAGACCGGGTGGAATGGAACCTTGAAGCAATTGAACGGCTGGCCTCGCAACGTCAGCTGAAGTTGAGGCTCCAGGCCGGGGGAGGGCTTGGCATCCGGACCCTGAGGGTGGGTGTGGCCCGCAGCCTGGGAGAGGGCCGAGCGCTGCTGCTGGGCGAACTGAAGGGATGGTGCCTGCCGGTGGCGGACGGCCTGCAGCTGGACACGATGCGCGTTCAGGGAGAACGCACCGAAGCGGTGGGACCGCTGCTCTGGGCCGCCACCTTCGCCTGGGCCCTGGAGACGACGCCCTGCCGCCGGGCCCGGCTGCTGGCGATCCTGGATGGCGAGCGCCAGCACCGCCGGCTGGTGCGGTATTTCCGCCAGCTGGGGTTCGAGCCGGTACGGGAGGTGGGGGCAGCCGTCACCGACCTGCCGCTGCGGCTGGTGTGGGGCGGAGCAGGCCTGCTGATGCAGGGCGATTGCGCCGAAGGCCTGCGACGCTGCGGGCGACGCCTCGGCGCTGGGGATCAGTCGGGGCCGGCGTGATAGCTGCTGCGCACCAGCGGACCACTGCGCACCTGGGAGAAACCCAGCGCGCGGGCATGGGCGCCGAGCTGCTCGAACTCCTCGGGTGTCCAATAGCGGGCCACGGGCAGATGGGCCAGGGAGGGGCGCAGGTACTGCCCGAGGGTGAGGCGCTGGCAGTCCACCGCCCGCAGGTCCTCCAGGGCGGCCACCACCTCCTCGAAACATTCGCCCAGGCCGAGCATCAGCCCTGATTTGGTGGGAATGGTGGGCGCCAGCTCCCGGGCGGCGGCCAGCAGGCCCAGGGAACGGCGATAGGTGGCCCCCCGGCGCACCTCCCCCTGCAGCCGTTCCACGGTTTCCAGGTTGTGGTTGAAACACACCGGTTCCGCCGCCAGCACTGCGGCCAGCCGCTGGCGCTGGGCCGCGATCGCCGCCTTCTCCTCCCCATGCCCCCCCCAGAAATCGGGGGTGAGCACCTCGATCGCCACCTGGGGCTGGCGCCGACGGATGGCGGCCATGGTGCCGGTGAACAGTCGGGCCCCATGGTCGGGGAGGTCGTCGCGGGCGACGGCCGTGAGCACCACGTAACGCAGCCCCAGCTGTTCCACCGCCTCGGCCACCCGCTCGGCCTCCTGGGCGTCGAACGGCGCCGGCGCCGTTCCCTTCTCCACCTGACAGAAAGCGCAGCTGCGCGTGCAGATCGGTCCCCCCAGCAGGAAAGTGGCGGTGCCGGCGGCGTAGCACTCGCCCCGGTTCGGACAGCGGCCCTCTTCGCAGATCGTGTGCAATCGCTGGCCCTTCACCACCGCCTGCACCGCCTCAAGGGAGGAGGCAGCACCGAGGGGCGAACGGATCCAGGCGGGCAGACGCTCCGCCGGCCGGATGGCGCTGTAGCGACTGGGACGACTCATCGGGGGACTCCTCCTGCGGGCAGCTCATTCCACAGGCCTGCGGCCTTCCAGGGCCCGGGCCAGGGTGACTTCGTCGGCATATTCCAGTTCACTGCCCACCGGCAGGCCGTAGGCGATGCGACTGACGGTGGTGAAGGGCCGCAGCAGGCGGGCCAGATAGAGGCTGGTGGTGTCTCCCTCCACGCTGGGGGTGAGGGCGAGGATCACTTCGCTGACCTGCTCCCGGTCCACCCTCTCCACCAACGGCTGGATCTGGAGCAGTTCCGGGCCGACCCCATCCATGGGAGAGATCAGGCCGCCCAGCACGTGGTAGCGCCCCTGATACTCCCGGGTGCGTTCCATCGCCAGCAGATCCCGGGAATCGGCCACCACACAGATCTGACCGTTGCCCCGGGTCTCGTTGCGACAGATCTCACACAGAGGCTCGGCGGAGAGGTGGAAGCAGCTGCGGCACTGCCCCACCTGGCTGCGGGCGGCCAGCAGCGCTTCCGCGAAGGCGCGGATCTGGTCCTCCGGCTGGCGCAGCAGGTGCAGGGCCAGGCGCTGGGCCGTGCGGGGTCCGATGCCGGGCAGACGCTCGAACTGGTCGATCAGCCGGGCGAGGGGTCGGGTGAAGCCGCTCAGCGATCCAGGGCAGGTGGGGGGAATCTAGGAAGCCCGGGGTCGTGGGGCGAGAATGCGCTCACTCGATGCCTTTCCATGGGTCGTCCCGCTGCTGTTGTTCCGTCCTGTGCCGCCGGCCGGCCCGCGGCATCCAGGCGCTGGCCTGCCGCCGCCCTGGCCCTGCTGCTGGCGGTGGTGATGGCCGGCTGCAGCGCCGCCGCCGCCGGCCTGAATTCCTTCCAGAGCCCGGACGGGCGCTACGCCTTCCTCTATCCCACCGGCTGGACGCGGGTGCAGGTGAGCGGCGGCCCCCAGGTGGTGTTCCACGACCTGATCAACAGCGATGAAACCCTCAGCCTGGTGGTGTCTGAGGTGACCCCCCAGAGCGACCTGGAATCCCTGGGCAGCGCCGTGGCCGTGGGGGAAACCCTGCGCCGCAACGTGATTGCCCCGGAAGGCAGCGGCCGCCAGGCGGAGCTGATCGAGGCGAAGGAACGCACCCAGGGGGAGCGCACCTTCTATGACCTCGAATACACCGTGCACCTGGCGGACCGCGACCGCCATGAACTGGCCACCGTGGTGGTGGACCGCGGCCGTCTCTACACCTTTGCCGCCAGCACCAATGAGGTGCGCTGGCCGAAGGTGAAGGAGCTGTTTTCCCGGGTGGTGAGTTCGTTCACCCTCCAGATCTGACCCACGCCGGAGCCGAGTGGTACGTGAGGTGATGGCCGATGCCCCCCCCGCCCGGGTGGCGGTGATCGGGGCAGGCCTGGCCGGCAGTCTGCTCAGCCTCGCCCTGGCGCGCCGGGGCCAGGCAGTCACCCTGTTCGGACCGGATCCGGAGGGCGACGCCACGGCCGCCACCCCCCTCAGCTACGGCGCTTTGCTCGGGCGCCAGGCGGCCGGGCAGTGGCGCCGACTGGAACGGCTCCACGGTCCCCTGGGCTGGAACGCCTGCGGCGGGGTGCTCCAGGGATTCGGCGGCCCCCTCGATCGCCTGCCCCCCACCCTTCTGGCCCTGGGAGCCAGGCTGCTGCCGGTGAGCCGGGTGGATCCCTCGCTGCTGGATGCCGCCCTGCCGACCGCTCTGGAAAAGGCGGGAGTGGAGCGGCGATACAGGCCCGTTTCCTGCCTCGACGCGGTCAGGCAGGAATTCAGCCAGGTGGTGCTGGCGGCCGGAGCTTCCTGCCGGCTGCTCTGGCCCTCCCTGCCGTCACAACTGCGGCTGAGCTGGGCCGGCGTTCTCACCGTGCCGCACAATCCCGGCGGCAGCGCCTGGCTGGAGTTGGTGCGCCGCGGCAAGGTCGTGCTGCCGCGCCACTGGCAGCGGCCGGGCCTGGAGGCAAGGGCAGCGGAGCTGGAGCGGGAGGCCTGGATCGTGGACACCGGCCTGGCGCCCTGGGGCAGGCAGGGGGTGGTGCTGGGGCAGATCAGCCTGATCCAGCCTGGGGAGGCGAACCGCTTCCCCGGCCCCCCCCCCGAAGCCGGCCCCTTGGAAGCGGAGCTGCGCCGGGCCCTCGGCCGGCTGGATCCGGCCCTGGCGACGCTGGAGGGGAGCTTCCAGCTGAGGGCGGTGACCTTCTGCACTGCAGGGGAGGCTCTGGTGGGTCCGGTGGAGGGGGCCGAGGGACTGTGGGTCTTCACCGGCTTCCGCACCGCCTTCAGCGGCATCCCCCCCCAGGCCGAACGGTTGGCCGAAGCGATCCAGCAGAGCGCGGCGGGAGGACAGACCGTGCAGGGAAGGCAGATCTCCCCAAGGATGGACGGAAGCCGATCCCGATGAGCGTGCCCAGCCCGCTGACCCATGTCTCGCTCACGCCCGATCTGGAAGCCCTGCTGCGCATGGGGCTGGCGGTGTTGTGCGGCCTGGCGGTGGGCCTGAACCGTGCCCACCACGGCCAGACCCGCCACCCCAACCGCCTGAGGGTGCATGTGCTGGTGGGCCTGAGTGCGTGCCTGATGGTGCTGGCGGCCGGCCCGGATCTGCAGGCCAGGAGCCGGGCCATCCAGGGAGTGGCCACCGGTGTCGGTTTCCTTGGAGCGGGGGAGATCCTGGTGCCTTCTCGGCCGAAGCGGGGCGTGATGGAGGTGAAGGGACTGAGCAGCGCCGCCTCGATCTGGTTCACGGCCTCGCTCGGGGTCACGGCGGCAGCCTCCAGCCCGCTGCTGGGGCTGGCCGCCCTCGCCCTCGCCCTGGTCACCCTGTCGAGTCGGGAGAACGGCGGTGAAGCGGAGTCCCCCAGCCGAAAAGCGGGGGATCCCCCCCCTCCCGATCCCAGAACGCCAGGAAAGGCTCCTTAGGGCTCAGCCCCGGAAAGGCCCCCTGGGGCTCAGAAAAGAAAGCGATAGCGGGCCTGGGAGGAATCCTCCCGATCGCCATCCGGGCCGGCTGCCGAGGCCCGGGAGGCCTCCTGGGCCGCAGGTCCGGTGGGCCAGTCCGCCTCCCAGTAGCTGACCCCGCCCGAATCGAAGGGACGCCCGCCGAGGTGGCGGGTTTCAAGTTCGGTGGCCCCCATGGCGGTGATCAGGCCCCCCAGTTCCATCGGCCCGAGATCAGTGCGCACATCCTTGCCGGCCGCCAGCAGCAGAGCCGGCAGATGCACCAGCTGCTCCGGCCGGGTCAGCTTTTCAAACAGAGCCCGCAGGGCAAGCTGCTGGCGCTCCATGCGGCCGATATCGCCGGCTTCGTCATGGCGAAAGCGGAGGAAGCCCTCGAGGTCATGGCCCTTGAGGGTCTGGCGGCCGGGCTTGAGGGCGATGCTCAGCCCCTGGCTGTTGTCCACATAGTTCATCTCCTTGGGCACATCCACCTCGATGCCGCCGAGCAGGTCGGCCAGACGGCGGATGGCCGCCAGGTTGACCACGATGTGGTGCTCCACCGGCCTTCCCAGCCTTGAGGAGATCTCCCGCTTGAGAGCGTCGCTGCCCCCGATGGCATAGAGGGCATTGATCTTCAGCGGGCCGTAGCGCTCGGCTTCGATGTAGGTGTCGCGAGGGATCTGGGTGATGCGGGTGACCCCGCCGTCGAGGCGCAGGGTGGCGATCACATCGGTGTTGCCCCCACCCACATCGGTGCCGAGCAACAGCACGTCCTCCCTGCCGATGCCACTGGTCCAGGCGGTGAAGGGGTTGGTGAGGCCACCGAGCCCCGGCCCCTCCCCTTCCCCGGCGAGCCAGCCCGCCAGGGGGGCCGCCAACAGCAGACCACCCCCCAGACCGACCGCCATCGCCAGCAGCACCGGAAGCCTGTGGTTCCTTGAGGAAGGGCGACGGACCGAAGGACGATTCATCACAAAACGCTACGGCAGCGAGCCAAGGGGGAAGACCTCATCGGGCCGCAGACCAGCCTGCACCCTCCAGAGGGCGGCATAGGGGCCTGTGCCGCGGATCAACTGACCGTGGGATCCACTTTCCACGATGCGTCCTCCCTCCATCACCACGATCCGGTCGGCGTGCCGCACCGTGCTGAGCCGATGGGCGATCACCAACGTGGTGCGGTCGGTGGTGATCTGATCGAGGGAGCGCTGGATGGCGGCCTCGGTCTCGTTGTCCACCGCGGCGGTGGCTTCATCGAGGATCAGCACCGGCGGATCCTTGAGGATGGCGCGGGCCAGGGCGATGCGCTGGCGCTGACCGCCGGAGAGGCGCTGGCCCCGCTCGCCAACGATCGTGTCGTAGCCATCAGGGAGAGCCTCGATGAATTCCGAGGCCTCCGCCAGGGCCGCAGCCCTCTCGATCGCGGCACGGGGGGCATCAAAGCTGCCATAAGCGATGTTTTCGGCCACGCTGCCGTGGAAAAGAAACACCTCCTGACTCACCAGCCCGATAGCGCGACGCAGATCGGTGAGGCAGAGCTGGTCGATCGGCTGGCCATCCAGAAGGATGCGGCCGCCCTGGTGCTCATAGAACCGCAGCAGCAGCTTCACAATCGTGCTCTTGCCGGATCCGGTGGCGCCGACGATGCCGATGGTGCTGCCGGCCGGCACCGCCAGATCGAAATCCTCGAGCAGACATTCCCTGCCGGGATAGGCGAAGCGGACAGACTCGAACCGGATCTCCCCTCGCACCTGATCCGTCGGCAGGGAGAGCCGGCCGCTGGGAATGGCGATCGGGGTGTCGAGCAGATCGAGCACCCGCTGGGTGGAGGCCATCGCCCTCTGATAGTCATCGAGGGTGCGGCCCAGGGAGGTGAGGGGCCAGAGAAGCCGCTGGGTGATGAACACCAGAAAGCTGTAGGTACCCACGGCAAGGGCGCCCTGCCAGGCCTGCAGACCACCGACCACCAGGATCGCGAGGAAGGCGAACAGGATGGCGAAACGGATCAGGGGGATGAAGGCCGCTGATACGCGGATCACGCGGCGATTGCTGAGGCGATAGGCATCGCTCTGGTCGATCAGGCGCTGCTTCTCCCAGGCCTCGGCGGTGTAGCTCTTGATCGTGAGCATGCCGCCGAGGTTGTTGGCCAGCCGGCTGGCCAGATCCCCAGCACGCTCACGCACCAACCGATAGCCAGGGGCCAGGCGCTTCTGGAAGGAGAGCGATCCCCAGAGAATCACCGGGATCGGCAGAAAGGAGAGACCGGCCACGAGGGGAGAGAGCACGAACATCGCTCCCCCCACTGCCAACACGGTGGTGATCAACTGAAGGATCTCGTTGGCGCCCTGGTCGAGGAAACGTTCGAGCTGATTGATGTCGTCGTTGAGAATGGTCAGCAGACGGCCACTGCTGCCGGCCTCGAAGAACGACATCTCCAGTTGCTGAAGATGGTCATAGGCCTCGACGCGCAATTCGTGCTGCACGCTCTGGGCCAGATCACGCCAGAGCAGGGCGTAGAGATATTCGAAAAGGGATTCAGCGCTCCAGATCAGGAAGGAAGCCGCTGCCAGAACTCCTAGCTGGGAGGGCACGGAAGCCACACCCAGGGCTGCGAGCCAGGAGTTCTGTTGTTTGACGACCACATCAACAGCAAGTCCGATCAGCACCGGAGGGGCGAGATCGAACAGCTTGTTGAGAATCGAGCAAAGGGAAGCCAGACGGATCCTGCGACGATGGGGCCGGAGGCGATGGATCAATCGCCCCAGGCCCGATCGCGGCTTCAGGGATGAATCGCCGGGATCACCAGCGGTTGCCACCACCACCGCCGCCGTAGCCGCCACCACCACCACCGCCGTAGCCGCCGCCGCCACCGGAGCGACCACCGCCGCCGCCGCCGTAGCCGCCGCCACCGGAGCGACCGCCACCGCCGCCGCCGCCGTAACCGCCGCGACCGCCGCCGCCGCCACCACCACCGCCGCCTTCGCGGGGGGTGGCCTTGTTGACGCGGATCATGCGGCCCATCCACTCCACGTCCTGGAGGTCATCGATGGCCTTCTGTTCAGAGGCATCATCGGCAAGTTCCACGAAGGCGAAACCGCGCTTGCGGCCGGTTTCACGATCGAGGGGAAGGCTGCACTGGCGGACTTCGCCGTACTGGCCGAAGAGATCAAGCAGATCCTCGCGTTCAGCCTGGAACGAGAGGTTGCCGACGTAGATGGTCATTCACTGAAAAAACCTGGAACTGATTCGTCTGATGCCGGGAGTCCCAGGGAAAGCCAGTGAACGGAGAAGACCTGAGATCGATGCCTGTGAGAGGTCGAACCCTGAGGGGTCGCAGCCGGCTGAGCGTGCCGAAGGAAGCCTGAACGCCTTGGAATCAGAAAAATCTTACAACTCGGACCGCCCACCGGCGCGCTCGGACCACCACCGGCGTGCATGGAGAAGCGTGAAGCCATCCCGAAGCGATCGTGAAGAAGGGGGACCGACCCTGCATAGTGTCCCAATGTCAGGAAACCCTGATCTCTGGTGATCCCCGTGATGACGGCACCCGTTCCCTGGAGCCTCGCCTGGCGCGAGGACGGCGAGCTTGCTCCTCAGGATCTGTTCGACCTGCTGCAGACCCTGGTGGGCTCTGAAAGCATGGACGTGCAGCCTGCGCTGGTCGTAGCGGTGGAACGTCTCTCGATCGTGGACCTGAATGTGATCGCCACCCAGGAAGTCACCGGTCTGTGCGCCTGAGCGACCTGCCGAATCAGATCGGATAGCGCCTTGCCGTGGCCTCACGGCAGCTGCTGCGGGCGTTTTCAATGCTGCTGCCGCCCGTGATCCGATCCGCCACGCATCCACAGGCGAAGCTGGCCATGCCGGCCGGTGGATGTTTACCGGCCTGGGCCATCTCATTCTCAAAGGCAGAGAGGCAGAAGGCCCTCACCACCTCCCCCATGCCACCAGCGCTTGTGCGGGCTGGAAACGTTGCTACCGCCATCAGAACCGAGACGGAGAAGCAAACAGAGAGGCGAAGGGGAGAGAAGCGCATGCAAGGAAGACGAATCATTCAGACAGGCGGGAGATCTGGAGCTCCTTGTTCATCACCCGCAGGCGGCGGAGGTCATGGAAGACGTCCTCGGGCATGCCCTTGGGGAGGTCCACGGTGCTGTGGGCATCAAAGATCCTGATCCGTCCGATCGACCGGCCTGTCAGTCCTGCTTCGTTGGCGATAGCGCCCACGATGTTGCCGGGCTTGACCCGATCGCGCCAGCCCACCTCGATGCGGAACCTTTCCATGTGGGCATCGGGAGGCCCATCGGCCCGCTCGCGGTCGGGAGCTCCGCGGCGCGGACGGTCCCGATCCCCGTCGCGGTCGCGGTCGCGGGGGGAAGCCGATGCCCTCGAGGAGAGCCAGCGTTCCTCGCCCTGCAGCAGCAGGGCTTTTCCGGCCAGGCTGAGTTCCAGGGCCGCCAGAGCCAGCCGTTCCGGGGTGCACTCGTGTTCCTGGGCGACCCGCTGCAGGATTTCCGTGAGCAGGGCGCGTTCCTCGTCCCGGGTGGCGGGCTGCTGGAGGCTGGTGCTGAGCCGCTCCCGCAGGCGATCGAGGCGGTGCTGGTTGATGGTGGCGTTGCTGGGCACCTCCATCGGCTCGATCGGCTGGCCCACGGCCCGCTCCAGCCCACCAAGGAAGCGGCGTTCCCTCGGGGTCAGGAACAGAATCGCGTCACCCGTACGGCCGGCCCGCCCGGTGCGGCCGATGCGATGGACGTAGGCCTCGCTGTCAAACGGAATGTAGTAGTTGATGACCAGGGCAATGCGGTCGACATCGAGACCGCGGGCGGCCACATCGGTGGCGACCAGCACATCGACACGACCATCCCGCAGCCGCTCGATCGTGCGCTCCCGCTGGGCCTGGGGCACATCGCCATTGAGCACGGCCACGTCATAGCCGTGGGCCTCCAGTGATTCCGCCACCGTGAGCGTCACCGCCTTGGTGCGGGCAAAGATGATCACCCCCTCGCTGCGTTCAGCCTCGAGCACCCGCTCCAGAGCCTCGAGCTTCTGGGGAGCATTGACGGTGAGAAAGCGCTGACGGATCCGGCGTCCATCGGCCCCCTTCTGGCGGATGGTGACCTCGGCCGGATCGTTGAGGTATTTCTGCGAGATCCTGCGGATCTCGGTGGGCATGGTGGCGGAGAACAGCACCACCTGGCGCTGGCTGGGCAACTGCTCCAGCACCCACTCGACGTCGTCGATGAAGCCCATGCGAAGCATCTCGTCGGCTTCGTCGAGCACCAGGCTGCGCAGACCGGAGAGATCCAGGGTGCCCTGACGCATGTGATCCATCACCCGGCCCGGGGTGCCGACCACGATCTGCACCCCACGGCGCAACTGCTGGATCTGCTCCCGGAAATCAGCGCCGCCATAGATGGCCAGTACCCGGACACGGGACAACTGGGAGGCATAGCTGTTGAAGGCCTCGGCCACCTGCAGGGCCAGTTCGCGGGTGGGCGTCAACACCAACACCTGGGGGGTGCGCTGGGTGGGGTCGAGCCGCTGCAGCAGCGGCAGCCCGAAAGCGGCGGTCTTGCCGGTGCCGGTCTGGGCCTGGCCCACCAGATCGCGCCCGAGCAACAGCTCGGGGATGGCCGCCTTCTGAATCGGGGAAGGCTCCTGGAAGCCGATGGCCTCCAATCCGGCCAGGATCTCGGGGCTCAGGCCGAAACCGCTGAAACCGGAAGGGACCGGGGCTTCCGCCACATCGGAGATTTCGGGATCAGCAAGGTTTTCCACCTCGATTGACCCGACCGCCACCGATGCACTGGCGGCGACAGGAATTTCGGAAGCGAGATCAGCATCGGGATCTGCTTCGATCCGGGGCCCTGCCTCGGATTCGGTCTCGATCGGTGCGGATGAAGCCTCCAACGCCGCATCAGAAACGAACAGATCGTCGGAGAACGACTGAACTTCGGCAGCACCGATCGTGGTGCTGCCGTCAATAATCTTGGTCAAGAGAAAAGGGGCCTGGTGAATCCTTCAACGCAGGCCGGCAACTACCCAATGGCGGAGATCGGCTGGGTTTTCCCATTTTGGATGGGATCCAGGAGCTCCAGAGCTGCCTTGCCCTTGATCAAAGGCTGTTCATGAACCTTATCACCCGCATCAACCGGTGGGGTTCGTCTGGCCGTCCTCCCCGGGGACAACGCGGCCGAAATCATCCTCCAGCCGTTCGATGTCGTCTTCCCGGAGCAGGGCTCCTCGCTGCACCTCCACGATCTCCAGGTCTTCAGCGACGCCATCAGGACCAGCAACGGCCCCGGCACGATGCAGGCAGCCCACAGGGATGGTGAGGCTGGTACCGGGTTCCGCCCCAAGCACCTGTCCATCCAGCTCAATCCGCCCGAAGCCGGACACCACGACCCAGTGTTCACTCCGGTGGGCATGGCGCTGCAGGCTGATGCGCTTTCCGGCGTAGATGCGCAGCCGCTTCACCAGGTAGCTGTCGCCACGGGCGAGGGTTTCAAACCAACCCCAGGGCCGATGTTCGGTTATGGAAGAAGGAATCGAAGGAGGAAAAGAAAAAAGCTGACCAGAGCCAACCTGGGGCCAGGCATCCAGATGGAAAACCTTTAAAACCTCGGGGCACCAAGCGATGCATGAGGTCATTTCACAAGGGAAATGACAGGGATTCCAGGGGAGGAGACTAATGGAGCAGGGGCTCTGGCGAGTGGCGGGCGGAATGAATCCTCCCGGTAGAGAAAGTATGGGTTGCCCTCTCGAAGCGTGCCTGAGGTGTTTACTTTTCTTTGGCCAGCCTGGGGGTGATCAGCAACAGCTGCCGCCGTGCCCGCGTCAGCGCGGTGTAGAGCAGGCGGCGATCGGACTGGCCCGCAGGCAGCAGTACCACCACCCGCTCCGCTTCACTGCCCTGGGCCTTGTGCACCGTGAGGGCGAGGGCCGGTTCCACCGCTCCCGCCAACTGGGCTGGATGCACCCAGACCGGGGCCTCCCCGCCCCCGGCACCGAACAGCAGGCGACGCTGGGGCAGCGAATCCCCCCCCACCAGCACCCCCACATCCCCGTTGGCCAATCCCAGCTCGGGGAGATTGCGACAGCAAAGCACGGGAGTGCCGAGGGGCCAGCCGGCCACCGATCCCGCCAGCCGATCCCCCAGCAGAGTCCTGTGGAGGGTCTCGATCCCCCAACGGCCCCTCCGCTGCGGGGCCAGCACCAGCAGCCGATCCCGTTCCCGCAGCAAAGCGGCAGCCACCTCTTCCGCCTCCGGCTGGTCCGGAGCGCAGCGCCCGGCCAGCTCCGCCAGCGTGCGGCGATGGGCCTCCAGCTCCGTCAGCAGCAACTGGGGCAACCGGGAGGGAACCGCCTGCAGCCATTGAAGATTGGCCTCGGGCGGCAGCGCCTCCAGCCGCGGCCGTAGCTCCTCGATCGGATCGCCGGGATCCTCGATTGGGTCGCCGGGGTCCTCGATCGTCTGGCGCAACCCGGCGGCGACGGCGGCGATCGCGCCCTGATTCCGATAGGTGGTGGTCAGCCGGACCGCCGCATCCCCAAGGGCGCGCCGCCGTTCGGGTCGCTGCAGCTCCAGCAGCAGCGGGCCTGGGGCGATCGGCGGCAACTGGGCGGGATCCCCCACCAGCACAAGGCGGCAGGACGGGGGAAGGGCCTCCAGCAACGACTGGGTGAGCTGCAGATCCAGCATCGAGACCTCATCGACCACCAGCAGATCAAGCTCCAGAGGCCGCCCGCGATGGCGACCGAACCCCTCGCCCCGGCTCTCCAGCACCCGGTGCAGGGTGGCGCAGGGCCAGCGTCCCCCCGTGGCCGCCCGCAACCGGGCCGCCGCCTTGCCGGTGGGGGCGGCCAGCTGGATGCGGGCGTGGGGAGCCTGCTCCAACACGGCCGTGAGCATGGCGGACACCGTGCTCGTCTTGCCGGTACCGGGTCCGCCCTCCAGCAGCACCAACCCATGGCGAAGCACCGCCTGCACCGCCTGGAGCTGGCAGGCATCGAGGGCCAGGGCTTGCTGCGGCGTTCCCGAGACCCGGGCTGGTTCGAGGGTCGGGGCGAGGGCCGGGGCGATCGGCAGCGGGCAGGGCCGGGCCCGGCTCAGCAGATCCTCAAGCACCTGCTGGCGCTGCTGCTGCCAGCGGCGCCAGAGCAGGCGGTCGTCGGCCACCACCAGCGGTCCCTCCGGATCCTTCACCAGCGGCGATTGCCGGAGCGCCTCCAGGTGGGACTCGGGCCAGAGCCCGGGGGTGACGCCTTCCGGAGCAGGCCCAGCCAGATCCAGCTCGACGCTGCCCCGCTCCAGGGCCAGGGTGAGGGCGGTGATCAACTCACCGATCAGGGGATCGGCAGCCACTCCGTGCAACCGCGGCAGGCCCTCGGCCAGGGCCAGGCTGAGGGAGGCCAGCCAGGTGGGCCGATCCGGGCGGGCCTCAACCATGGGAGCCTCCCGCCAGGGCGGCATCCAGGGCGAACAGGCGCTCCAGGGGCGGCTGCTCCACGAACATGCCCGGCACGGACTTCCCATATCCGGACTTCCCATATCCGGACTTCGCCTCTCCGGACACCGGCACCCCCGGATCCGGCCCGGCCCCGGGGGTGCCCCTCAGGAAGACATACACATATCCCCCCAGATCACGGCTGGGCTCATAGCCGGGAAGCCTCCAGCGCAGATAACGATGCAGAGCCACCAGATACAGGTGGGCCTGCAGGGGGTAGTGGTTGGCCGCCATCAGGTCCGCCATGGCGACCGCGCCGTAATGGCGGGGACCGCAGGCCACCGGCCTGCCCTCCGGATCGCGCAGGCCCAGCCAGTTGCTCTTCCAGTCGGCCACCCACCAACGGGGCTGGCCCGCCGGATCGGGGGCCGTGAACAGCAGATCGATCGAACCGGTGAGGAAGCCCCGGCTGGCCACAGGCAGGGCCGCCAGCCTCTCGGCATAGGAGCGGCCGAAGCTCCCCCCTGGATGGCTGGCGAAGGCCTCCGCCAGCGCCTGGGCCCGCACCAGGCCGAGCGGAAGATCGAAATTCATCTCATTGAGCCGCCGTTGCCGCGGCAGGGCGCCGATCCGGAACGGACCAAGGGGGCCACCACAGGGTGTGTGGAGCATCTGTTCGAGCCCCGCCAGCACCCGATCGGGGGCCTGCTCCTCCAGGCCCGCCCGGCGCAGCTCCCGCTCGACGATCCCGAGGTTGGCCGCCTCCCCCGGGGCGGCGGTGTAGTCGAGGTGCTCCAGGATCCGATGCAGACAGTCACCGGCAGCGGCGCCACGGGGAAAGTCGCCCAGCAGTCCCTGCTCGGGCCAGGCCCCGGAATCCGCCTCGGCAAAGGCAGTGGCAGTGGCAGTGGCAGGGAAGGAAGGGCCGGGATCCAGGCTGAGGGCAACGGTGTCGCGGCTCAGGGCGTCGGTGTCGCGGCCCTCCTCAAGGGCCAGAGGGGCGGCCTCTGAGACCTCCAGGGCGGAATGGGTCCAGCTGGTGTAACTGCTGCGCCCCCAGCTGCGATCCAGGCGGTGCCTCGGAACAGGACCCTGCTCGAGCGCCAGCTCCTGCAGCGGCGCCGGCCGGAGATAGGCAGGGGCCGCCTCCAGCTCAGCCGGTTCCACGATCCGCAGCGGCAGCTGCCGCTGCTCGATCTGCTGATCCAGCCGCTGGCGCCAGTCGTCATCAGCGCGCGCGCCGATCGGGTCGGCCCCCCGGGAAGGCAAGGGGTCATCGGCGTACAGCCAGGGGAAGAGCGGATTGCACTGCTGCTCCTTCGCCGGTCCCCAGGCGAGCACCAGCAGATGCTGGGCGCGGGTAAGGGCCACATAGGCCAGCCGTTCCCGCTCCGCCTCCTCGGCCCGCCGCTGCTGTTCCGCTGCCCGCCGGCCCTCCCCCCAGGCGGGGCTGAGATGGAGACCGAGCCTGGGTTCGCCGGCCCCGTCGGGAAGCCAACGCACCCCGCTCCGCAGGGAACGATCCGCCCCGCCGGGCGCTTCCCACAGGTATGGGCAGATCACCACGGGATATTCCAGTCCCTTGCTGCGATGCACCGTGACCACCGAAATCGCGCCATCGACGCGATCGCTCTGGGCCATGTGGGCCTCGCTCAGGTAGCGATCCGGATCCAGCCGGAGCCGGCGCAGCCAGTCGGCCGCCGCGGCCGGCCCCAGCTGATCGGCGTGGATACGCTCCTGCACCAGCTCCGTGACCTGCTGCAGATCCGCCAGCAGCCGGCCGCCCAACGAGAGCCGGGCCAGCCCCGCACTGGTCACCAGGTCGTTGAGCAGACCGAGCAGGCCGCGCCGCTCCAGCAGGCGGGCCAGCCCGTCCAGCTGGCCGGCCAGGGCACTCCACCGCCCGGCGTCGGCGTCGGCGATCCGGGCCGCGCTCCAGCCGAGCAGCGGCGAAGCGGCCAGCAGCCGCAGCCGGCCGCCATCGGCCGGATCGGCCAGGGCATCCAGGAAGCGCTGCAGGGCCGTTGCCGCCGGGGAGGCGAACACATCCACGCGGCTGACCAGGCGGGTGGCAAGCCCGCGGCGCTCCAGGGCGGCGCGCAGGTCTTCCGCCTGCTGGTGGGTGCTCACCAGCAGGCAGAGATGCTCGGGCTGGAGCGGCTGAGATCGCTCGCCGCTGCGCAGCTCCAGGCCGCGTCCGAGCAAGGCGTTGACGTAGCTGGCCACGGTCTCGGGCAGGTGCTGGGCCAGAACGCTGCGGGAAGGAGGCGGATCGCCGGCCAGGCGGGTGCCTCCCAGCCACAGCAGTTCGATCGGCGCAGGCAGCGGACCGGAGCGATCGGCCCGGGCCAGCACCCGGGGCACGTCCAGCCCCGATCGGCCCAGGCCGGGAGCCATCAACGCATTGAGGGCTTCGATCAGCTCCGGGGTGGAACGACGGTTCTCCTCCAGCAGGTAACGGCAGGAGGCCTCGCCCGCGGCCGCCAGATAGGTGGCCAGATCGCCTCCGCGGAAGCGGTAGATCGCCTGCTTGGGATCGCCCACCATCACCAGCAGATGGTCCCCACGCCCGAAGGCGAGGCGCAGGATCCGCCACTGGATCGGATCGGTGTCCTGAAATTCATCGATCAGGGCCACGTCGTAGTGGCCCGCCACCACCTGCAGCAGGGGCGTCGGTTCGGTGGTGCCAGGGCCGGGATCGAGGGCTTCGAGCAACTGGGAGAAGCCGACGCTGCCGCTGCGTTCACGGCGGCGCCGCAGTTCGCCCCGACACCAGTGACAGGCGTGGAGCAGCACCAGTTCGGCGGGGCCGTCGATCAACGCCGCCACCGCCTCCATCAGCCGCCGCCGCGGCAGTGAAGGCTCCCGGCCGGCGCCTTCGGCCTTGCGGGCCGCCTTGCTGAACGCTGCCGGGTGGAAGTACGTGTTGAGCTGCTTCTGGCCACGGACCTCCGGGTAGGCGGGTGGGGCTCCTTCGCGGTGCTGGGCATCGATCCACGCCTGCACCTGGGCAGCGCGGGGTTTGTTGGTCTTGCCGGGGTAGTCCTTGGCAGGCGTGCCCGCCGCCTTCCACTGCGCCCCGATGGCGAGCAGCTCCGCTTCCAGGGCCTCGCCCTCGTCCTGCCAGAGGGCCCCGAAGGCCTGCCAGCGGTCCGCCCACAGCGAAGGCAGCCACGCGGGCAGGGGCCGCTCCGCTTCGCTGCCGGGGGGCAGGGGCTCCAGGGCAAGGGCGGGGTCGCCATCGAGCTTGGTGAGCAGCTCCTGCAGGCCTTCCGGCTTCACACCGGCGTCGAGCAGACCGGCCAGCAGCTCCGGCGGCAGCGCCAGGGCCTGCTGCTGCCAGTAGTCATGCACGATCTGGCCGTACAGCTCGCCGGCCTCGGTCTCGAGGCGCAGGTCGGGCTGGCTTCTGGCCTCGAGGGCATGGCGCTGCAGGCTGCGGCGGCAGAACCCATGGATGGTGGTGATGTCGGCGGCGGCCAGGTCCTCCAGGGCCAGCAACAGGCGCCCGCGGCGATTGCGCTCCTCCCCCGCCGGCAATGCCTCCAGCCAATTGGCCAACACCGCATCCAGCGACGACCCTTCGGCCCCTTCCAGTGCCTGCAGTGCCTGCTGGAGCCGCAGGCCGATGCGCATCCGCAGCTCGGCGGCCGCGGCGTTGGTGTAGGTCACCACCAGCAGCCGGCGCAGGGGCGTCCCCTGCTCTGCCACCAGCCGCAGCACCAGATGGGCCAGGGCAAAGGTCTTGCCGGTGCCGGCACTGGCCTCGAGCAGGCGGATGCCTGGATCGAGCGGAAACCGGTTGGCCGCGAAACTCTGCTCAGAGCAGGCCTCAGCGCTCGTGCCGCTCACGCCCTTGCCTCCAGAACCGGCCGATAGAGCTGGGTGGCCAGACGCTCAAACCTGTCAGTGAGCAGATCTTCCGCCGGCAGACGGGCTCCGAAGCAGACCACCATTTCGGGATCGTCCCGTTCCGGCCTGCGGAAGCCATCGCCTTCCCAGGTCAGGGCCGCAGCTCGGCGGCCCTCTCCGGCCCGCTTCTGCTCCGCCTCCACAAAACTCCAGCCGGAGCGGGGAGGCACCGGCCAACAGGGGAGACACCAGTCCTGCCGCAGCTGGCGCAGCTGGTCCAGCTGGTCCCTGGCCTGATCCGCGGCAGCAGGATGGAAGGTGTGGACGATGCCGATCCGATCGTCCTTGCCGCGGCTGATCAGCACCCCCTGCTGGGGCGGGCGGCCACTTTCGGGCGCGGCGGCGGCGGCCAGCAGCAGCTCGAGCCAGAGCTGGAGCTGGTGTTTCGCCCCGACCCCGCCGAGGTGTACGAGCACCACGTTCTGCCCGCACCATCGGGGAGAGGCCTGCAGGTCTCCCCAGGCCAGCTCCTCCTGCCAGGGTTCCCCGAGGGCGGCCAGGACCGTGCGCAGGCTCTCGAACCGCTCCTGCAGCAGGCTGGATTCCAGCGCGGCAGCGGCTCCCGGAGGCATCGTGCCCCGACCCCGACTGCGCCGGATCCAGTCCTCCGGGCCCTGGATCGCCTCACCGGCATCGCCCTCCTCCAGCACCTGACGCAGCAGGGCCATCCGCTGGCGTTCGTCGAGCGCCAGCGCCTCCAGGTCCTCCCTTCGCTCCTGCCACTCCCCCGGGCGCAGGCCCAGCAGACGCAACCACTGGCGCTGGGGCTCGCGCAACCAGCCCAGGAGATCCTCGTAGGGCGCAGGGACGACACCAGCAGGGGCGGCGGCGGGTGTCTCCCCCAGCAGCAACCCCAGAGGAGGTTCGCAGGCCTGCTGGTCCAGACGCTGACGGGTCTTGAGCAGACGCAGATCACAGCTGGGGGCGGGCCGCCCAGCGCGGCGTTGGAAGTTGCGGCGATCGAGCGGGTCGGCCTGGTGCTCCCCCTGCAGCCCCTCGAACTGGCCGGGGGGCAGAACCGCCCGCAGCCATTCCAGCCATTGCTGCACCGGCGGCGCCGGCGGCAGATCCTCGCCGCTGCGTTCCTCGCGGTTGCTCCAGCAGATCAGCAGATGGTCCCGGGCGGAAAGCAGGGCTTCCAGCAACACGTAGCGATCCTGATCGGCCGGATGGGGATCCCCGAGCCGCCGCCGCCGTTCCAGCAGGTGGAAACCACTGCGGCTGCGCTGACGGGGAAAGAGCTCGGCATCGAGCCCCATCAGCACGATCACCCGGTGGGGAATGGCGCGCATCGGCTCGAGTGCGCTGATCGTGAGCGATCCGCTGCGGTGCCCAAAACGGCCGCTGTCCACCGCCAGCCCCTCCTCAAGGATGGCCGCCACCACCGGAGCCTCCAGCTCCAGCAGTGATCCTGCCGCCACCGTTTCTGTCGCCACCGTCTGCCAGTCGTTGAGGGCGGCCAGCACCTGGGCCAGCTCCCAGGCACGATCGCCGCCATCGCCGAACAGGTCGTCGAGCAGCCGGCGGCAGCGCTCGGCCCAGGCGGAGACATCCCCTGGCCGCCGCAGTTCCTCGAGCCAGTGGCGGATCCTGAGCAGCAGGTGCAGCCAGCGGCCGCTGCGATCGAGATCGGAGCCCACCGCCGCCGGCGCAGTGCCGGAGGGGGCCAGCCCCGGGGTTTCCGGCAGCACCAGGCCCAGCAGGAGGCGATCGATGGCCCAGGCAAGGCTGTGGGTGGGGTCCCCGCCCCGGTCGCGGCCATCGAGCCCCCAGCGGAAGCCGCAGCGTTGCAGCACGCCATGGAGCTCCGCCAGCTCCTCGGAGCTCAGGGCGAAGCGCTGCTGCAGCGGCGGAGATTCGAGCAGGGTCTCCAGGGAGGAGGCCGTGAGCCGTTCCCCGGCCAGCCGCAGCAGGGAGAGAAGGCTGCGACCGATGCCGGCCTCGCTCTGCTGGCTGCGGTCGGTGAGGCGCCAGGGCAGATCCACGCCGGTGGCGTCCCGATCACCGAACACCGAAGCCACCAAAGGGGCGAAACGATCCACCGCCGGCGTCATCACCAGGATGTCGCGGGGCTCAAGGCTGGGGTCGGCGGCCAGGAGCTGCAGCAATCGGTCGCGCACGATCTGCACCTGGCGCAGCTGGCCGGGGCAGGGATGAAACTCCAGGGAATCGTCGTCGGGGCGCCTCTGCAGCCCGGGCAGGGACGAAGGATCGGCGAGCTGCTGCTGCAACTGGGCCAGCAGGGGCGGCGATGGCAGATGGCTGGATTGCTCCGCCACCGTGGCCGCGGCGAAGAAGAGATCCTGCTCGCGCTCCAGCCCCAGCTGGGCCTCGCCCGACCCCTCCAGCAGCTGCTGGAATTCCGCTCCGAGGCGGCCGAAGCGGGCATCCAGGCCAGGGGCCTCCAGCAACCACTGATCATCGAGGGGCTCGGCCAGGGCCAGGGCATCACTGAGCTCCCGGCGGCGGTCCGAGCAGCGCTGCCACAGATCCCCACAGGGGGTGAGCAGGTAGAGGTCCACCGCGGTGCTGCCGGCCAGGGCCTGCAGCAACCGCACCTGCACCGGCGCCATGCTGCTGAGCCCGAACAGCCGCAGCCGGCCAGGCAGGGTGGCGGCCGGCACCAGCCCCCGCCGCAGCCGTTCGATCACCTGTTCCACCCGCAGGCCGAATGGGGCAACGCCCAGGCGATCCCGCAGGGCGGCATACAGCAGGGGCTGCCAGCGCAGCGAGGCCTCGAGCGGTCGGTCGGCGCCATCCACCAAGCGCCCCGCCTCCCACTGGGCCAACATTTCCGGCCGGTAAAGGGCGTAATCATCGAAGGCATCGGCAATGCTGCGCGCCAGCTGCCAGCCGGCAGCATCCAGCCGGCGCCCCGGATCCCGGCCCTGCCACCAGTCGGCCAGCACCCCCCCTTCGGGCCCGGCGGCGATCGAGGGCAGCAGATCCAGCAGCGGCCACACCAGGCTGGTGGCCCGCCAGGGATCCTGGTCGGGAGGCGCTTCCAGCAGGGTGTTCACCAGGGTCCGCAGGTGGCTGCCCGGGAAGGGGAAACGCAGATTGGCGGCGATGCCTCCCAGATGGAGGGCCAACTGCTCCCCCAGCCAGCGGCTGGTGGGCCAGGTGTTCACCACCACCTGCACGGTTTCAAACGGATCCGGAGGCTCCAGGCACAACTGGGCCGCGAGCACCTGGGCCAGCAGTTCCGCACGGTTGCCGCGGTAGACAGTGAGCACTGCTCAGCGCCGGCAGCCTGGGGAATCGAGGGGCAGGGCGGGCAGGCGGGCCGGGAAGCCGAGGCTGCCGACCACTCCCTGCACGTGGCGCTGCTCCCGGGTTTCAGGGCAATAGGCGGTGAGCCGACCGCCGTAACAGGCACCGGTGTCGATCAGCACGATGCGCCCGAAACGTCGCACCGTTTGGCCCGGGGTATGGCCCACCACCACATCCCCGAAGCGGCCGTCATAGGACTGCCAGAAAGCGGTGCGGATCTGGAGATGGGGCTCCCAGGTGAGGGGGTCGAAGCCGGCATGGGTGGCGACCCAGCCATCCCCCCAGTAAGCGAGGGGGAGCTGATCAAGGCGCTGCAACCACTGCAGGCAGCGCGCCGCCCCCAGCTGGCGATAGGTGTCGCAGCCAGCGAGGGAGCGACGGGCCTGCCAGTCGCCGCGCCGGAGGTCGTCGATCAGGGACCGTTCGTGGTTGCCCATCAGCCAGAGGGCCCGCCCGCTCTCCACCAGCTCCCAGGCGAGCTCCATCGCCGCTTCGATGTGGGAGCCCCGGTTGATGACGTCACCGCAGAGGATGAGCCGATCCTCCGGTGGCAACAGGGCCACCAGATTGCGGAGGGCGTCGGCACAACCGTGAACGTCCCCGATGACCCAGTGGCGCAGGGGACGTGAATGGGGCGTC
The DNA here is from genome assembly GCA_046342815.1 of Cyanobacteriota bacterium. Classification (GTDB taxonomy): domain Bacteria; phylum Cyanobacteriota; class Cyanobacteriia; order PCC-6307; family Cyanobiaceae; genus Cyanobium. The sequence continues at coordinate 19,825 of JBKDOV010000080.1, read as the reverse complement.
ATCAGAAAGATGCGTTAGTGCCAGTCTTGCTGCTCATGGCGACTTCTGTCAGCCCCCCTGGGCAGAAACGCACCATCAGGGGAACGCTGATACGGTTCGCCGATCACGGCGACACGGGTATGGCAGGGAGGGAAGGAGAGGGGGTGGATCCGAAATCCCTGCCGGTGACCCGGCGGGTCGAACTGTTGGTGAAAGCCCTCGACGGCGCCGTGCGCACCAACGAGGCCCTGGCGCGCTGCAGCGATGGGGAGGCCATGCTCGACGTGCTGCTGGATGCCTCGGCCCGACTGGGCCTGGGCCTGAGCCGCCGCGAACTGGAGAACACGCCGCCGATCCGCGACTGGATCTGGTGGAAGAACAAGCAGGCCCTGCTCACGATCGGCGATAACAAGCCCCGCTACCAGCAGGATGGTGGCCAGGGCCTGGTGGCCAGCAAGGAACGGGAAGACGGGGACCCAGCCCCGCGGAAGCGGTTTCTGGGCCTGTTCTGAAGGGGGCTCAGCCCAGGCTGGCCAGGGCGTCGGGAATGGAGGCGGAGGGGGCCTCGAAGCTGCCTCGCGCCACGAACTCGAGCCGCAGCTTCATGAAGGTGATGAACTTCTCATCGGTCGACACCACCGCAGCGGCCGGGCGGGGAACGGAAGCCGCCAGGGACGCCAGTTCGGGGGCCTCGAGAAACGCGGGACGGCGCACCAGCCAGAAATCGATTTCCTTGTTGTTTTCGCCGTAGTTGCGCACCCTCTCCCTCAGCACCTCGTCGAGGGGCTCTTCCTCCACCAGAAAAGCTTCGCTGGCTGCGATGAAGTGATAGGTGGTCATGGCTGGCGGCTACCGAACAGGGGGTCGCGTCGGGGATTCTGAACCAGGGCACGCATCTCGCTCACCGCCTGCTGCAGGCCCACCGCCAGGGCCCGGGCCACGATCGTGTGGCCGATGTTGAGTTCTTCCATCCCCTCGATCGCCGCCACGTGCTCCACGTTGCGGTAGGTGAGGCCATGGCCGGCATTCACCCGCAACCCGAGCTGAAGGGCGGTGGTGGTGGCCTCGATCAGGCGGGCCAGCTCGGCAGGCTGGCGATCGAACGGGGCCTCGGCATAGGCGCCCGTGTGGAGTTCCACCCAGCGGGCTGCGCAGGCGCAGCAGGCATCGAGCTGGAAGGGATCGGGATCCACGAACAGGCTCACGCCGATGCCGGCCTCCTGCAGCCGCTGCACCATCGGACCGATCACAGCCCCCTGGGCGGCCACATCGAGCCCGCCTTCGGTGGTCACCTCCTCCCTGCGCTCCGGCACCAGGGTGACCATGTCGGGTCGCAGCCGCAGGGCGATCGCCTCCATCTCGGCGGTGACCGCCATCTCCAGGTTGAGCCGGGTGCGCACGGTGGCGCGCAGCAGCTCCACATCGCGGTCCTGGATGTGCCGGCGATCCTCCCGCAGGTGCACGGTGATGCCGTCGGCCCCCCCCAGCTCGGCCAGCAGGGCGTAGGTGACCGGGTCCGGCTCCACGGTGCGGCGCGCCTGCCGCACGTTGGCGATGTGATCGATGTTGACGCCGAGGCTCGCCATGAGAGCGGAGGGGATGGGGTGGATCAGCCGCAGAGCCAACTGCCTGCGGAGGGAGGGCAAGGGGGCGAAAGCGCCCCTACCTTTTTCATGGTCGTTGATCGGGTCAGTGGTGTTGGCGGCGGAGTCGGGCCAGCAAATCCGGCAAGAGGCGTCGCCGGCGGCGGAAAAGCTGCCTGCGGCTCCATCCTCAGCCCTGGTGCCTCGGGAAAAGGCGGTGTGCAACGGCATCAGCCCCTGGCTCTCGCCCCTGGCGATGCTGGCCACCCAGGACCTGGCGATGCCGGCCTACTTCAACGGAGTGCGGGTGCTGGATCGCCACCACCTCCCCGGCGAAGGGGCCGTGCTGCTGGCCCCCACCCACCGGGCCCGCTGGGACGCGCTGCTGCTGCCCCATGCGGCGGGGCGGCGGGTGACGGGGCGGGACTGCCGCTTCATGGTCACGATCGATGAGATGAAGGGCCTCCAGGGCTGGTTCCTGCATCGTCTTGGCTGCTTTGCGGTGGATCAGGGGCGACCGAGCCTGGCCAGCCTCCGCTACGCCATGGACCTGCTGGCGACCCAGCAGCAACTGGTGGTATTTCCCGAAGGCAGGATCCGGCGTACCGATGAGCCGATCCGCCTGCACCAGGGCCTCGCCCGCCTGGCCCAGCTGGCGGGCGGCCAGGGGGTGACGGTGACGGTGGTGCCGGTGGGGATCGCCTACGGCCATGCGCTGCCGCGGCCGGGCGATCGGGCGGCCCTGTGTTTTGGAGCCCCCCTGCAGCCCGTGGGCCAGGGAAGGGAGGCGGCGAAGGCCTTCACCCAGCAGCTGGGCGAAGCGATGGGGGCGGCGGAGCGGGCGGCCCGGGAAGCGGTGGATCGGCCCCTGCCCCACCCGTAGAGTTTCCCGAATCCGCTCGGCCACGACGTGCCCAGGCTTGCCGCCACCCCCCTGCCGAAGCTGCTCGGCCTCGGCGTTGCCCTTCTCTCCCTCGGCCTTCCCCTTCAGGGGCCGGCAGCCCTGGCCCAGAGCGAATCCTCCAGCCTGGCCGCCCCCGCCGGCGCCTTTGATGTCACGGCAGTGAAGTCGCTGCTGGCCCGCGGCGACGCCGCCGTGGCCGCCGGCAATCTGGCGGAAGCGCGCCGCCTCTACGACCAGGCCCGGGAAGCCAGCCGCCGGCTGCTGGGCTTCTATCGCAATCTCAGCGGCGCTTTCCGGGGGCTGGATGCCCGCATCCCCCGCGAAATGGATGAGAAAGGCCGTCTGACCCTGGATCTGCTGGCCCAGGCCAACATGCGCCTCGCGGCCCTGTTCCGGCGTCAGAACCAGCCCGAAGTGGCGGTGCCGCTTCTGGTGGAGGTGGTCACGGTGATGACCCCCGGCACCGAAGCCGGCCGCAAGGCCTATCAGCAGCTGCTGGAGATCGGCTTCGTCAACACTCCCTACACCGCCCCCGGTCCCGCCAACTAGATTCCCCAGGTCTGCAAGCCTTCCCCCATGGTTCAACCGGACGAGGTCATGGCGGCCATCCGTCGCGCCCTGCCCGATGCCGCCGTGGAGGTGGAGGATCTCACCGGCGGTGGCGATCACCTGCAGGTGAAGGTGGTGTCCCAGGCCTTTGCGGGTCTGAACCGGGTCAAGCAACACCAGCTGGTGTACGGAGCCCTGCGCAGCGAACTGGCCAGTGAGGCGATCCACGCCCTGGCGGTGCAAACCTCTCTTCCTTCCTGAAACCATGGATGCCACCCTGCGGCAACGTATCGACGAACTGGTGGGCAGCAGCCCCGTGTTCGTGTTCATGAAGGGCACCAAACTGATGCCCCAGTGCGGGTTCTCCAACAACGTGGTGCAGATTCTGCACGCCACCGGAGTTCCGTTCGAAACCTTCGACGTGCTCTCGGATATGGAAATCCGTCAGGGGATCAAGGATTATTCCGAATGGCCCACGATTCCCCAGGTGTACGTGAAGGGGGAATTCATCGGCGGCTCCGACATCCTGATCGAGATGTACAACAGCGGCGAGCTCAAGGAAAAGCTGGCGGTGGCGCTGGCCTCCTGAAACCGAAGCAGGGGCCTGAGGGATCGGGCCCTAATACCGCCCGCTCTCGAACAGGGTGCGCACGTCGCCATCCGGGCCGATGAAGCCGGAGGGATCCTGGATCCAGCGATCGATCAGCTCCTCCAGTCGGCGTTGGGAGAGAGGATCCAGCAGGGCGGTGCGCCGCAGGCAGTGGAGATAGCCATCGGCGTAGAGCCGCAGCTCCGAAGGCCCGTGGTAGCGATGGGCCAGCTCCTGGAGGGCATCACAGAGCGACTGAAAATGCCGGATGGCATCGGGATGTTGCAGAGCGGTCATCTGCTGGAGAGGGGGCGGAAACGGGGGAGGTAGTGGGCCATGCAGGCATTGTGGCGCTGCAGAGGCCGGAGTGGGAGGGGGACCAACCGCCCCCCCGGGTCAAGGGACGGTTCGAAAGGCATCGCCTGATACCCGATCTCCCGGCAAAATCCCGTTAGCCTGCCCTGAACCGTAGAAATCCATGACGTCGTTTTTCGTCGTTAAGGATTCAGGTCGCACCTTCCCGACGTGATAGGCATGGCCCAACAGACGTCGAATGACACAGGAGGCCATCCCAAACGCGTTCTGGTGGTCGATCCCCACGCAACCCTGCGCACCGTTCTGGCGCAGCGGCTTCGGCAGGATGGCCACCTCGCGGCAGCGGTGGCCACGGCCCGCGAAGCTCTGGACATCTGCCAGGAGCAGTCTCCTGACCTGCTGGTGAGCGCCGAACTGCTGGAGGAGACCTCCGCCCTGCGGCTGGCGGCCCAGTTGCATGTACCGGTGATGGTGCTGACGGCCCGTTCCGGATCCGAACCGGTGGTGGCCCTGCTCGATGCCGGAGCCGATGACGTGCTGCGCAAGCCGTTCGGCCTCGAGGAACTGGCGGCCCGCTGCCGCACCCTGCTGCGACGCAGCGGCAGCGGCCTGCAGGAAAGGGTCTGCGTGGGCCCTCTGGAGGTGCACCTGCTGCTGCGTCAGGTGACCCTGCGCGACCAGCCCGTGGAGCTGAGCCCCCGGGAGTTTGCCCTGCTTTGTGCACTGCTGATGCCTCCGGGCGTGGTGCGCAGCCGCCAGGAACTGCTGCGCATGGCCTGGCCGCCCTTCAGTGGGGGGCCCCGCTCGGTGGACACCCAGGTCCTCACCCTACGCCGCAAGCTCGAACAGGCGGGCCTCGGGGAAGGCGGTGGGATCGAGACGATGCGTCAGCAGGGCTACCGCTTCAGCCTCGACACCCTGCCGGATCAGGAGGAAGAATCGGCACCACGCCTGGGCTCATCTGCCTCCAGCCCCTCACCCTCCGTGCTGGTTTCCCCCAGCGGCCAGCTCGGCAGCCTCAACTGAGGCCAGGTATTGCCCACCGGGATGGGGCCCACAAGAAGATCGCCAGCAGCTCCCCTGCCAGCAAGAGGGCGCACAGCAGCGCCAGCAACCGGTAGGTCCAGGCGGGGCTGATCCGACCGATGCCGCTCGTATCCACGCCGCTGCTGGCAGCGAATCGGGCCAGAAAGTCGTCGAAACGGGCGACGCGCTGGGGCAGCAGAAAGGCCTGGCCGGCACCGGAGCTGCGCACGTAGTAGACCCTGCCTCCCTGGCTGGTGGCCACCGGGGTCAACCCCTTCACCTGGCTCCAGTGAAGCGACCAGCCGCGCCGCAACAGCCAGGAGCACCAGGCCGGATGGCCCACGCGCACTCCTTCGGCATCGAGTTCCACCCGTTCACTGGTGAGGGCCAGAACCAGCACCAAGCCAAGGGGCACCGCCAGCAGCATCATCAGCTGCAGGCCCTCGGGCGCCAGCACCGGCAAGGGAAGCACCAGGGCCAGATAAAGGGCGATCAGGGTGAACCTGATCAACGGTGCCATCGGATAGAGGGCCAGATCCGCCATCGGTCAGCGGTCGTCGATGGAGCCGGGCAGGGGTTCGATCAGCTCGGGCGGCTGATAGCGGCCGGTGAACACCTCCTGTTCGCGCCCCTTCCAGAACTCCCCGAGCCGCATCAGATCGGCATGGGCTTCATGCAGACGGGAGAGAAACTCCTCGGGCTCCATCGAGTCCTTCGACTCCTTGAGTTTGGTGAGCCGCAGCAGGTGCCACATCCACGGTTTCCCCAGTTCTCCCCGGGCCTCGAGATAGCGGGCCAGATCTTCAGAACTGGGGGTGGGGACGGAACTCATCGGGAGTGCGTCTTGGGGATCGTCACCCTATGGAAGGCAAAGGCGCAGGTGTGGGAATCGCGACGGCGGGAAACCGGCCCGAGGCCGCCGGGACGCTCCCTGCCACCAGCGCGGGGCACCCACCTTCAGCCCGGGGATGGCTCGGCCCAGAGTTCGGGGCGGCGATCGGCCAGATAGCTGGTGGCGGCCGGATGGGTGGGCCCGTAATCGCCGGGAAGGCAGTCGGCCACCAGCAGCGTGGGTTCGGGGCGGGCGGCCAGCACCAGGTCGCCATGGGGACCACAGATGACGCTGTTGCCCAGATAGGCGGCCATCGGAATGCCGTTCACCGTCTCCAGGCCGCAACGGTTGACATAGGCGACGAAGCAGCCGTTCTCGAAGGCGTGGGCGGGCAGCAGGGTGCGGGAAACGTCGGGATAGGGGCGATCGGTGCGCACTCCGTTGCTCAGCAGCGCCCAGGCATCGGCAGCGGTGGGAATCAACACCAGCCTTGCCCCCTGCAACGCCAGCCGGCGGGTGAGTTCGGGGAACTCCGCCTCGTAGCAGTTGAGCAGCCCCAGGGGCAGGCCATTCACCTGCTGCACCGTGAACGCCGGCCCCTCCTCCGGATGGCGATAGCCGGCGCTCCAGCAGAGCCGCTCGTCCGGCCCCCACAGGTGGGTCTTGCGGTAGTTGCGAAGCAGGCTGCCATCGGCATCGAAAAGGGCGATGGCATCGAAGAAGCACTCCTCACCCGCCACCCAGGCGCGTTCGGGGTAGGGACAGGCGACTGCCAGGCGATGGCGGCGGGCGGCGGCCGCCACCCGGGCGAGGCTGGGCCCCTCCAGCAGTTCGGCCAGCCGCCGGGCCAGGGCGGGGGTGACGATGTACCCGCTCAGATAGAGCTCGGGAAAGGCCAGCAGCTGGGCCCCCTGGGCGGCCGCCAGGGCGCAGACGTGTTCGAGTCGCTCCAGATTGGCGAGCACGGCCGCCTCCGTGCCCGCGCTGCCCTCCCCCTGCCAGAGGGCGAGGCGCAGCCCTTCCCCCGGAGCCGGCGGTCGGGGGCGGACGTAGGCCAGCAGGCGATGGGGAAGGGCCATGGGGCAGGGGATCCATCCAGGCGATCCTGACGCGAGGCGGCTTGACTGGGAGGGAAGCCCCCCTGTGGAACTGCATGGCCTCCCCACCGCCCCCGCGACCTCCGGGCCTGCCCCGGCAGCGGTTGCCGAACAGGGGCCTGGAGGCGGAACTGGCGGAGGAGCTGATCCGCGACCACCTGATGCTCGATGGCAACGCGCGGCTCAACCTGGCCACCTACGTGGGCACCTGGATGGAACCCACCGCCCGGCGGCTGATGGAGGACTGCGCCGACAAGAACATCATCGACAAGGATGAATATCCCCAGACGGCGGATCTGGAGCAACGCTGCCTGCGCATCCTGGCGGAGCTGTGGCATGCCCCCGACCCGGACACCACCATCGGCACCTCCACCACCGGCTCCAGCGAGGGCTGCCTGCTGGGGGGGCTGGTGATGAAGTGGCACTGGCAGCACCGGCAGCAGGCCCGGGGCCAGACCGGCCGGCCCAACCTGGTGATGGGCGCCAACCGGCAGGTCTGCTGGGACAAGTTCTGCGCCTACTTCGATGTGGAGCCCCGTTGGGTGCCCCTGGAGGAGGGCCGATTGCATCTGGGCCCGGAGCAGGCGGTGGCCCATTGCGATCGGAACACCATCGGCGTGGTGGGGGTGGTGGGCAGCGTGATGGATGGCAGCTACGAACCGATCGATGCGATCGCCGCCGCCCTCGACGATCTGCAGCAGCACACCGGCCTCAATCTGCCCCTGCACGTGGACGCGGCCTCCGGCGGCTTCGTGGCGCCGTTCAACAGCCCGCACTGGGCCTGGGATTTCCGCCAGCCCCGCGTGCAGTCGATCAATGTGAGCGGCCACAAATACGGCGGGGTGCTGCCCGGGGTGGGCTGGGTGCTGTGGCGCGATCGGGAGCTGCTGCCCGAGGAGCTGCGATTCAGCGTGAACTACCTGGGCGGCTGCCTGCCCACGGTGGGCATGAACTTCTCCCGCTCCGCTGCCCAGGTGGTGGGCCAGTACTTCAACTTCGTGCACCTAGGCAGGGAGGGATACCAGGAACGGATGGCCACACTGGAGGCCCTGGCCTGCCACCTGGCCGACGCCATGGCGGCGCTGCCCCCTCTACGGCTGGTGAGCCACCCGCGGGGCCAGCTGCCGGTGTTCTGTGTGGAACTGGATCCGGCGGTGGAGCAGTGGACCGTGTTCCACCTCTCCGACAAGCTGCGCGAACGGGGCTGGCTGGTGCCCGCCTACACCCTGCCGGCCAACCAGGACCGGCGGGCGGTGCTGCGGGTGGTGGTGCGGGCCGGCTTCAGCCTGCCGATGGCCGAGGACCTGCTGGCCGACCTGGGCCGGGCGCTGGCGTGGTTCCAGGAGCTGGAGGCTCCGCTGCCCGAGCCGATGGGTCATGGAACGGCCGAAGCCGAAGCCGAAACCGCCGGCCTCAGGCGGGCAACGCCCAGGGATTGAGGCCCAGGTCGGCGCCGATGCGATGGGCACAGGCAAAACCGCTGAAGGCCACCGCATTGAGGCCCTGGCCGGGGAAGCAGGAATCCCCCACGCAATAGAGCCCGCGCACGCCGGTGCGGTTGAAGGGCATCGGCAGCAGCCCGGGCAGGCGCAGGGCCGGGATCGGGCCGTAGCTGCCCCCCATGCGCCCCAGGAAACGGCGGTGGGTGCGGGGAGTACCGATCTCGCGGTGATGGATGGCAGCGCCCAGGCCGGGCAGGATCGCCTCGAGCCGCTGGATCAGCCGCTCGGCGTCGGCGGACTTCTTGGCGCGGTAAGCGGCCGGGGAGAGATGGCGCCACTGCTCGATCGCGCTGGGGGTGAAGGTGTGCAGGATGTGGCGGCCTGGCGGTGCCAGGGAGGGATCCAGCAGGGTGGGCATCGAAACGAACACCACCCCCTGCTCCGCCTCCATCTCCTCCCAGCGCTCCAGCAACAGGTGGTGGCAATGGAATCCCTCGGGCACGACGGCGGCGTCGATGCCCAGATGCAGGGAGAGGAAGGAGGAGGAGGGGCGATAGCGGCGGCGCCAGGTGCGCTCGGCTGCCGGCGTGTGGGCCGCATCCACGAGGGGATGGGCCACGCTGCCCTCCGTGCCCGGATCACCGGCGAAGGTGTCCCAGCGGGTGGCATTGCTCACCACCCTGCGGGCCTGAAGGGTCTCACCACTGGCGAGCTTCACGCCCACAGCCCGGGCCTGGCTGCCCTGCCCATCCAGCAGCACCTCGGTGACGCGGGCCCGGTAGCGAATCGCCCCACCGTGGCGCTCCAGACCGGCCACCAGTTTTTCGGCGATCACCCCCACCCCTCCCCGGGGGTAGTTGATGCCGCCGGCATGGCGATCGGAGAACACCATGCCCGCATTGATCATCGGAGTGAGATCGGCGGGCATCACCGACCAGCAGAAGCACTCCATGTCGATGAACTTCAGCAGCTGTTCATCGCGGATGTGGGCGCGCGCCACCGTGCCCACGTTGAACGGCAGCCAGCGGGCCAGGCCGAGGCAGGCCAGCGGCGCCCGAAAGAACACCTTGGCCAGGTAGGCCGGATCCTCGAGCGAGAGCAGGGGCATCGCATCGAGGCACCGGAACACCTGCCAGCAGGCGTCATAGAAGGCACGGATGCCCTGGGCTTCGTGGGGAAACAGGGCGGACAGCCTGGCCACGAAGCTGTCGTAATTGCGGTCCACCGCCACATTCAGGCCGCCGGGCAGGTGGTATTCCAGCTGGGCCGGATCGGGCACCGTCTCGCAGTGCTGCCCCACATCGGCCAGGGCGCGGGTGAGCAGGTTGGTGTGGCCGGTGTCCCCGAAACCGAAGATCATCGAGGCGCCCACATCGAAGGTGTAGCCGCCGCGGCGGAAACTGCCGCCGGAACCTCCGGGGATGAGATAGCGCTCCAGCACAAGTACCCTCGCCCCCTTCGCGGCCAGCTGGCTGGCCGTGACCAGGCCCCCGATGCCGGCCCCGATCACGATCACGTCCCACTCGGAGGGAACGGCGGCAGGGGAGCTGGTGGCGGGGGCTGGAGAGGGGGAGAGGGTCACCGCAGGATCGGGCTCAGGGGCCGACCCTAGGGGGCGAGGGTGCCCTCCTGATCGAAGCGCTCGACGTTGACCTGCTCGCGGCGGAGGGAAACGGTCTGAGGGCTGTGGTACTCGCTGTTCTCGCGACGGATGTGCACCTCTTCCACCAGCACGAGGCGGGTTTCGGTGACCACCTGCTCCTCGATCACGGGAATGATGGTGACGCCGTCCTGCTCGCGCACCTGGGGCACCTCACCCTGGATCACCTGATTGATGGGCACGTGGTCGACCACGACCCGTTCGCGACGCAGGGGTTCATCCACCACCACATCGCGGGACGCCACGGATTTGGTGACGCGCACCCGACCGGTTTCCACCTTCTGGCGGGAAACATCGAGGATCTCCTCCACCACAGGGATCACAAGGCCGCGGGCATCGCGCACCGCATCGGTGAGCAGCCAGGAGCCATCGTCGCGGTGGCTGAGGTCGGTGCGGGGCACTGTGACCTGGGAGCCGTCCTCACGGCCGAGCAGCAGGGTTTCTGCATCTCCGAAGCCACTGCGTTCGATCACGCGATAGGTCTCGCCGTTCTGGCCGAAGACAGTAAGGATTTCAGCAACGTTCACTGAGGTGCTCCTGGGGCTGGGCAAGGGGCTGGGCAGAGGGGTTTCGACCGCCGGAGCGTGCGTTTCCACAGAGAGCTGTTCTGCGGAAGGAACCCCGAACAGGGAAAGAAGCCGGCGGATCATGCAGCAAAAAAGGGGGAGGTGTCCCCCACCACAAGGGCGGAGGACACCATGATGGAGCTCAGCGCTCGGTGGTGGTGGTGTCGATCAGGTTGCCGGCAGCGTCATAACGCTCGGCACGCACATCAGCACGACGCACGGTCTCGGTGACGGTGTGGTCGCGCTCGGCGGCCTTCTTGGCGAGGTTCACTTCCTCAACAACCTGAGCACGCTTGCTGACGATGGCCTGCTCGTCGTACTCGGAGAGTTCGAACACACGCTCCTTGAAGGCATCCTCAAGGGCAGCACGATTGACGGTGCGGCGCTCCACGGTGACGGTTTCGTCGACGAGCGGGATGCTCTTCTGAACCTTCACTTCGGAAACGACGTTGTAGATCCGCATGCGGCCGGATTCCACGGCTTTCTTGCCGAGGTCCACCACTTCCTCGACCACTTCCAGGACGTTGGGGTCCTTGGCGGTGTCGATCAGGTCAGCCTTGATGGCGGGATTTTCGCGGGCCAGCTGGGCAGCGTGCTCGCGCAGGTTGACGAGGTCGTGGTTGCCGAGGATCTCGGCAGCACGGGAGGCCGCGTCATCACGAACCTGGGCGGTCACCAGGGTGCCGCCACGGCGAACGCCCTCGAGGTAGATACCCAGATCGGGCTCGGGCACGAGATCTCCCAGGGCACGAAGCTTGGGAGCATCCGAGGCGTCGTCAGCAGTCAGCAGGTCGAGGGCGTCGCTGTGGACACCAGCAGCCTTCAGATCACCGAGGGCTTTCTCGGCTTTTGCGCTGTCCAGAAAAAGTCCGATAACGGTGCGCATTCCTAATGATCTCCAGTGGGTAAGGAAGAATTCTGTTTTTGATCAAAAAAGGCGATCACGCCGAGAGGCGATCACAAGAATGATCAAAAACAGTCTGGCTTGGATGTCGCCATTGACATCCATCTGGAAGCTAATGGCTCAATCCGCAGAGGGCAGCCTCAGTGAAGGAACCCTTCCCCTTGCTGACACAATCATGATCAGTTTGCGGGTAGTTTTCTATACCAGAATTTAATGTCAATCTCAGGCTTTGATCACATGGCCGAAGATAATCTGTGGTGGCAGGTGAAGCAGGCCTCCAGATCCAGCAGGGCCCGATCGCGATAAGCCCCGTAGCGACGGCGCTTGTCGCGAATCCGCTCGGGAAGTTCGGGCAACAGGCCGAAATTGGGCGGCATCGGCTGGAAGTGACCACGCCGCTCGCCCTCGACGCAGGGTGCGGTGGCAATGAAATGGAGCAGTGCCCCGGCCATGGTGGTGGTCGGCAGCACCAGGGGGGCTTCCCCCCGTGCCAGCCGCACGGCGTTGGTGCCCGCCAGCCAACCGCCGGCCACCGCCGCCGCATAGCCCTCGGTGCCGGTGATCTGGCCGGCTGCCAGCAGGGTGGGCCGGCTCCGGAACTGCAGCGTGGCCTCCAGCAGCCGCGGAGATTCCAGGAAGGTGTTGCGGTGCATCACCCCATAGCGCACGAATTCGGCGTTCTCGAGCCCCGGGATCAGGCGCAGCACCCGCTGCTGCTCCCCCCAACGCAGGTTGGTCTGGAATCCCACGAGGTTCCACAGCCGACCATCGCGATCCTCCTGGCGCAGCTGCACCACGGCATGGGCGCGGTGGGCACGGCGGACCTCCCGGTCGTTCACATCGCCCCAGCGGGGATCCCAGAGACCGATCGGCTTGAGCGGTCCGTAGCGCATGGTGTCCTCGCCGCGGAGTGCCAGCTCCTCGATCGGCAGGCAGCCCTCGAAGAAGCAGGCGTTTTCCCGATCAAACGCCTTGAGCTCCGCCTGTTCCGCCGTCAGCAGAGCTTCACGGAAGGCCCCGTACTCCTCCCGGTTCATCGGGCAGTTGATGTAGTCGGCGTCGCCCTTGTCGTAGCGACTCGCCCGGAATGCCCGGGTGAGATCGATGCTTTCGCCAGCCACGATCGGACTGGCGGCATCGAAGAAATGGCAGTCGTCGAGACCGGTGAAGGAGCGCAACTGCTCCGCCAGGGGCTCAGTGGTGAGGGGGCCGGTGGCGAGCACGGCGATCCGGCCTGGGGCGGGAAGCTCGTGCTGCTCACGCCTCAGCACCGTCACCAACGGATGATTTTCCAGGGCGGCGGTGAGGGCGGCGCTATAGCGCCCCCGGTCGACAGCCAGGGCACCGCCGGCGGGCACCGCATGCTCATCGGCGGTGCGAATGACGAGGGAACCGAGCCGGCGAAGCTCTTCTTGGAGCAGACCGGCTGCCCGGTCGCTGGAGAGGGCTCCGAAACTGTTGGAACACACCAGCTCGGCGAACTCCGCACTGTGGTGGGCAGGGGAGGGGCGCACCGGCCGCATCTCCACCAATTCCACCGGCAGACCGGCTGAGGCGATCTGCCAGGCGGCTTCCGTGCCGGCGAGGCCGGCCCCGACCACAAGAATGGGTTCAGAAGAGGCCACGATCCCTGTCCCCGGCAATGGGGATCAGGCTACGCAGCGGTTGGCCGGCCGCGGAGGTGTTCAGGCCGCAGAGGTGAAACGACCGCGGAGGTGAGCCGTGGATCAGGCGCGGGAACGCTTGAGCATCAGCTGCAGCTGGCCGACGGCGGCACGACCGATGTTGAAGCCGGCCCAGCCCACAGCCAGGAGGATCGGGGCGACAACCAGCAGCAGCCGGAGATCCATGACGGCAGGAAACGGAATTGCCAGATCTTAAGGAATGGAAGCCGGCATCGCTCCCGAAGGGCCCGGATCCGATCGAATTCGCAGCAATGGCCCGCCCTGGTCGGCCCTGGTCAGCCCTGGGCCGGGCGGGAGAAGGGGGCATCGAGCTGCTGGCTCATCACCCAGTTGGTCGCCGCCTTCTGGGTGTGCCAGGCCTTGAGGAGCTGCTTGGCCAGCAGGCGGAGTTGCTCTGGATCGGCGGTGGCATCAATCGCGCGACTGAAGCGTTCGATCTCGAATTGCTGCCCGGTGGTCAGTTCGATCGCCATGGACATGACAGCGCCCCAGGGAATGGGGAAAAGATATCGATCCAAAATCAAGCGAAGGTGGCAGGGACTACCGGAAAGCGACGTTGTCAGTGTTTCAGGTTGTAAACACTCTCGCGTTGATCAGTATTTTCCAAGATGCTCATAAAAATTTCTTTTCAATCCGGCATGCGGCTGAGCTGGCCCCAGCATCTTGAGCTTTCCCGCACGGTGGAGAGAGCGGCTGTCGATCAGCGCGGCATGGCCCTGGCTCTTATGGGGGTTTCGCTGTTGATGCTGGCCGAAGATCTGCTCGAAACCGAGACAGAGGCGCGGATCTGTCCGGAGGCTTGATTCCCGCCGCCTCCAGGCTGAAGGGGTTCGGCAGGAAGAGTTCCGTTCGGTTTCACCCGGTTGGTCGGTGGTGACCCCCCAGCTGATCGTGGGCAGGGTGCAGTCCTGGGCAGGATCGACCCGCAGCTGGGGAAACCCGGAAGCAACATCAAGGGCTGAGCTGCAGTGCCAATGCACCGCGCCGGTGGATCTCCGTGGCGTAGCTGGTCCAGGTGCCCTGGCCCCAGTAGCGGAAGCAACTGGTCTCCAGCAGCAGCAGCTGAAGCAGCGCCTGCTGGTAGGCACTGGTCTGCGTGAGCGCGGGATCGACCGCCACCAGAGCATCGAAGCGCTGGTGGAAGTCCGCACTGAGGCGGTTCATCGGTTCAAGCACGTTGGCGTAGCCCTCCACCCAGCTGAGGTTGTTGGTCCAGGAGGCACCAGCCATGGTGAAGCGGGGATCGTCGGCCGTGAGCTGGGCAATGGCCGCTTCCACGGATTCCGGGGAGGGGGCTGTCTCCAGCCGTTGCCACAACGTGTGCTGGTGCACCGCCTGAATCTGCGGGAAATCGCTTTCCTGCACACCTGATGCTTCCAGCAGTTCCAGATATTCGGTGCCATTGATCGCCACCGTGCCCGTGCGGCCACCACCCTCGCGGGCAAGGCGCTGGTGAGCCTGGCTGAAAGCAGGCGGGAATTCATTCATCATCACGCCGCCATTTTCGCCATCGGCGATCTGGGCCACGATCGCTGGAATCGTTCGATCCCCGAGCGATCGATCCCCGAGCGACTGCCGCCCCAACCCAAGCGCTTGATAACAGGGCTGCATCTGGCCCACCAGCTTGGTATCGGAACCCTGGGTCTTGATCAGGGCGATGATGGTGGCGATTTCGCCCGTGGAGCTGCGCGCCAGCAGCTGGTTGGGAATGAATTTCTGCCGGTCCGTGAGCGGAGTGCCGTCGAGATTTTCGACGCTGTGCTCCTGAACCAGCAACCAGCGGTAACCGCATTCCCTGAGGGCCTTCACGAATTCGTAGAGGGTGTCAGGGTGATTGGGAAGATGCATCTCGGGGGGCGAGAATCCCCTCACCCTCTGCAGGGCCTCCGGACCGAAGAGGGCCGCAAAATGGTGCTGCCAGGCGAGGATCTGCAGCTTCAGATCAGGAATAGGGGTGGAGGAAGCCACGGCATGGCTCCAGAAGGTACCGAGCCACTCCACATGGGGTTGCAGGGTGGGGTCACAGGCCAGGCTTCGGAGAGCATCGAGAATGTCGTGGCGGCCCATCTGCTCAAAGCCCCAGAGCAGGTTGCCCGAGTAATCGAGCATGATCCGCGGATTACAACCTTCGCGAATGAGCTGGGGAAGAAGATCTGCCAGACGCCGATAGCACTGGGCAAAGGGCTCGGCATTGTGATTGTCTCCCTCACCGGGGTGCTCCAGCATGTACTGGAGATGGGAGATGAGCTCACCATTGGCTCCGGCAGGAATGGTGGGCTGATGCATATGCAGGGCGCAGGCAAAGGCTGACTGGATCTGTTCCAGGTTCAGATTCGTCTGCGGCAGAAATACAGATTTCTGTTGCTGCACAAGGCCCAGGATCTCGGCTTCCCGTCCAGCGATCGGCGGCAAGGCTTGGTCATTCATCAGGGCAGAAATCAAGGAGGGCAACAAGGCTGCAGCACCTGCCAACGCTACTGAAAAAATGGCAACCGCGACAGCTTGACGGAACCATGGGTCAGAATGGGCGAAATTTTCAACGATCCAAAGACGATTCAGGGGGTCCCACCATGGCAACAGACCAAAACTGCAAAGGCTCTGGCATAAAGCCAGCGGTAGCAATGACTACCACAACCGTTGTTCACTGACGACCAGCAGTGCTATGTCATTTCCATATCACGACAAGCCCTGGCGTGAAACCGCAGATTTCCTTGAGTCAAATATAAATCCCGAAGATACAGTATTGGCGCCCGATATCTTTTGGTGGCGCTTCAACAAAATCTACCGCTATATCAACACCAAACGAAAGCCAGACTTTGCCTACGATTGGGTGGTGATCCACAAAGGCATGGTGGATGAACTACCACGGGCATTCGTAAAGGAAGCACTTCGGACCCTTTCACCAGCACTTGCCAACGAAGTCTTTGTCATCCTGGGGCCAAACCATAAGAACGCAGTCGATCAGAATGACCCGCATCTCACATCACTGACTGGACCGCTATCGCGCCCCTCCTTCAGACAGATCCTTCGCACCAGAAACAAACCGGAACCGGTGCTGCCAGAACCGGGAGAGATCTTCAAGTTCTCACAGCTCAGCTCGGATCAACTGGCCAAGGCAATGGACGACTTCTGGCTCCAGGGGGGCTATGTGTACTCAACCCTGCGCGACCAGACCTATTACGCCGAGATTGACCGCTACATCAAGGAATTCATCGGCGCGGAACGCGAACGAGTGATCCTGGATCTAGCCTGTGGCACCGGAAGACTGGGAAACCTGATATCCAAGGAGAACCAAGTGATTGGCGTTGACATATCGGAAGTAGCCGTCGCGATGGCACGCAGAAAGAATGGAAACCATCCCCACTTCTGTTTTGAACAGATGGATGCTCACGAGCTGCGCTTTCAGGACCAAAGCTTTGACATCATTTTATTTATCGATGCGATTGAGCACGTCTTGGATGTCGGCCGGGTGTTCACCGAAATGTCACGTGTGCTCAAGCCAGGAGGCCTGATGATGGCAACCGTCGCCAACCGAGATAGCGTAAACCAAATTCTAACAACAAAGCTGGGAAACCCTGAATTCCTCACGAACTACCAACACATTCGCGAGTTTTCGTACCAGGAAACCCTTGCCCTCCTTCATCAACACGGGTTCGACCTGGAACGCTCTGCTGGGATTTTCCTATATCCTTATTGGGGTGTGCCAGGCGTGGACGCGGTGGTCCGCCAGACCACGGACGAAGACCCTGAATTCGTGGAACTCATGCGGGTACTGGGCGAACGAGTTGGCGCAGAATACGCCTACTGCTCAGTCATCCTTGCGCGCAAGCAACAAGGAGTTCAGCCCTTAATGTGAACCAGTGGCGGCGGGCTCGGAGCCGGTGGGGCTGCTGTGCAGTCGGAAGTGGAAGGTGCGCTGGCTCATCGGGGGATGGCGGACGGGGGCCTGGGGGTACCAGCGGGAACCAGGCCCTGGCGACGGACGGCCTCGACTCCGGTGAGCAGGGCCGAGCCGATCAGCAGGGCGGCAAACCCCTGACGCAGCCGACGATCGGGGAGATGGGGGGCCAGCCGCTGGCCCAGGATCGCCCCGATGCTCCCCCCCAGAAGCAGGGGTGCCATCAGCGGCAGGCTGGCAGCCGGCCAGTGACCGAGGGCGACAAGGGCCACCAGGGCATTGACGGCAATCAGCAGCAGGCTGGTACCGCTGGCCAGGGCCATCGGCAGACCGGCCAGCAGCACCAGGGCGGGAACGATCGCGAAGCCCCCGCCCACGCCGGCGATGCCGGTGAGCAGCCCCACCAGCACCCCCTGGCCCGCCAGCAACAGCACACGGGCGCGGGGCTGGGGGCCAGCCGGAGCCGCTGCCGCCGGGCGGGTGAGCAGCCAGGAGGCCAGCAGGGCCGCCGCGGCAAAGATCGCCAGCTGCACAGGCTCAGCCACGTAGCCGGCTTTCACCCAGCTGCCGCCGATCCAGCTGCCCGCCAGGGCGGGCACCCCCAGCACCAGGGCCGGGCGCGGAGCGAACTGGCCCCGACGCAGATAGGGCCCCAGGTTGCCGAGGGCGAGCAGCATCACCACCAGCAGCGACAGAGGCACCGCCTCCCGGGTCGGCAGGCCGGCGCCGCTGATCAGCAAAGGCAGCAGCAGGATCGAACCGCCGGCCCCCAGCACCGAGAGCAGGAAGCCGATCAGGCCGCCGCCCACGGCGAGCAGCAGCAGGGTGGCAGCGGCCATCAGAGCTGCACCCGGTTCCAGGGCATCAGGGCCAGCAGCCGGGCCATGCCGCAGAAGCCGGTGATGCCGGCGAAGGTGAGGCCGGCACCCACGAACCAGGTGAGCAGGATCCAGGCCGGAGCCACGGTGTTGCTGAGGATCAGCCCCAGCAGCCCCAGCGAACCGGCAGCGATCTGCACCTGCCGCATCAGCGGCAACGGCGCGTTCTGAAGCCTGCGCACCGGCAACCCGGCCTGCTGCCAGCTGGGCAGACCGCCCTCGAGGTCGGCGATGGCCTGGCCATGGCCTCGCCGCAGCAGGGTCTGCACCCCTTTGGCGCTCCGGTTGCCGCTCTGGCAGACCAGCACCAGCGGCCCCTGGGGCAGGTCGGCCTGAGGCAGACGCGCGAGGGGCACGTTGAGGCTGCCGGCGATATGGCCGGAGGCGTATTCCATCGGTTCACGCACATCGATCACGGTGACGCGGCCGCCGCCGATCTGGTTGGCCAGGTCCTGGGCGCTGACGCGATCGCTGGGGGAGGGAGTGGGGTGGTTGGCGGTAGTGGCGTTCATCGGTCTGCGGGGGGGAGAAGGCAGGGGGGCGCCGGATCAGTGGGGGGCATCAAGGGGGTAGCCCTCGGCCTGCCAGCGACTGAGGCCGCCGTGGAGATTGGCCACCTGCTGGCGACCGGCCTTGAGCAGCTGCTGGGTGGCCAGGGCGGAGCGACTGCCGGAATGGCAGACCACCACCACGGGCCGTTCGGCCGGGATGGTGGCGATGCGGGCTTCCAGCTCGGGCAGGGGGATCAGCAGGCTGCCGGCGATGCGCCCATCGGGCCCCTCGAACTCCTCGCTGGAGCGCACATCGAGGATCGTGAGCGCCCCCCGGTGCTCGGCCACCCAGGCGGGCAACAGCTCCGGCAACCCGGCGTAGCTCCGCTGCAGGGGGGCCCAGGCCACGGGCGCGTCGTCGCCCCTGGGTCTGCCGGAGCGCATGTTGCCCGGCAGCGCCTCGGCGATCCGGCCCGGGTGGGGCAGCTTCATCGCCTGCATGTGCCCCACGAAGTCCCGCTCGGTGGCATCGCCCCCAAGGCGGGCGTTGAAGGCCTTCTCCTCGGCCACCGAAGTCACGCTGCGACCGGTGTAGTCGTGGCCCGGATACAGCAGGCAGGAATCGGGCAGCGAGAGGATCTGGCCGGTGATCGAGGCCCAGAGGGTGTGGGCGTCGCCCTGCTGGAAGTCGCAGCGGCCGCAGCCGCGCACCAGCAAGGCATCACCGGTGAAGGCCATCGCGTGGT
The DNA here is from genome assembly GCA_046342815.1 of Cyanobacteriota bacterium. Taxonomy (GTDB): domain Bacteria; phylum Cyanobacteriota; class Cyanobacteriia; order PCC-6307; family Cyanobiaceae; genus Cyanobium. The sequence continues at coordinate 681 of JBKDOV010000080.1, read as the reverse complement.
CATCGACCACGAAGCTGAGACAGCCGTCGGTGTGGCCGGGGGTGCTGCGCACCTCCAGACCACGGCCACCGAACGGCACACGGTCGCCGTGGTGCAGGGGGAGGGTGACGTTCTCGGCGCCGACGGCAGCAGCCAGGCCGATGGCAGAGCCTGTGGCCTGGTGCATCAGCCAGCTGCCGGTCACATGGTCGGCGTGGGCATGGGTGTCGAGACAAGCCACCAGGCGGAGGCCCAGCTCCCGCACCAGGGAGAGATCACGCTCGTGCTGCTCGAACACCGGATCGATCAGCACCCCTTCGCCGCTGCCGACATCGCCCAGCAGATAGGTGAAGGTGCCGGTGGGGGCATCAAACAGCTGCCGGAAAAGGAGGCTGCCACCGCCGGCGGCCTGCCGCAGCAGGGGGGAACCGAGACTCGCGACCATGGCCGGACCAGGAGAGCTTTTATGAGCGTATGCGCATAACCGAGAATTGGCAACCCGGCGCTTTCAAGGACGGGTGGAGGGTCGGGCGGAGTAGGGATGGATCACGCATAATGCTTTTATCGTCATACCCGGTTTCCATGGGTACCGCCGGCTCCATGCCCAGCCTCCAGTTGCTGGAGGAATACAGCCAGTTTTTCCGGCTGCTGAGTGAGCCGGCCCGCCTGCAGTTGCTCTGCCAGCTCAAGCAGGGCCCGATG
>JBKDOV010000079.1:0-25552 GCA_046342815.1 Cyanobacteriota bacterium | reverse complement strand
TGGCAGAAGGCATCCGCAAGATGAAGGACGCCGCCCTCGCGATCGCCAACGACCGCAACGGCATCACCCCCGGCGACTGCTCCGCCCTGATGTCCGAAATCGGCACCTACTTCGATCGCGCAGCTGCCGCTGTCGCCTGATTGCGCGCGGGACCTCCAGATCCATCCTTCCCCCTTTCGCTGCCGGACGTTCTGGAACGTCCGGCTTTTTTGTGGTCCCGAGAGGCTCGGGTATGGCGATCGGTTTCCCTTGCTACAGAGCGTTGCCACGTCGCTCGGCAATGTAATGAGGTGAACTCTGAAGAGGTTGCTCCCCTCATGCCACGGACCCTTTCGTCCGGTAAAGGTGCGTCAGTCGAGACCACCTTCGACCGCTTCCGCACCAAGGTGCTGGCGGGTGTTCAGGACCCCCAGCTCCGCCGCTACGCCTTCGTCGCGATGGCTGCCGGTGCCGGTCTTGTTCCCTTGATGGCCGGTTCCGCCAAGGCCGCCCTGGCTCCTGGCGTCACCGACGGCGCCGACACCATGTTGATGCTGATGGGCTCGGCGCTTGTGCTGCTGATGACCCCCGGCCTGGCGTTCTTCTACGGCGGCTTCACCCGCGCCAAGAACGTGCTCAACACGATGATGATGAGCTTTTTCCTGATGGGTCTCATCGGGGTGCTCTGGGTGGTGATCGGCTACAGCCTCGCGTTTGATGGCGGCTTCAAGAGTCCGTTCATCGGAGGTCTCGGAGCCATGTGGCTCAATGGGGTCGGCGGTGAGCTCGGCGATGCTGCCGTTGCTCCTGGCTTCAACATCTCTGCCACCTCCTTCGCCCTGTTCCAGGGGATGTTCGCGATCATCACCCCGGCGCTGATTTCCGGCGCCCTGGTGGAGCGCGTCAGCTTCAAGTTCTGGTTCTGGTTCTGCCTGCTCTGGAGCCTCTTCGTCTACAGCCCGATGGCGAAGATGGTCTGGGGTGGCGGTTTCCTTGGTCCCTTCGGTTCGATCGGCGCCATCGACTTCGCCGGCGGCACCGTGGTTCACATCGCTTCCGGGGTGGCTGCCCTGGTGGCCGCGGCCATGATCGGATCCCGCACCACCTGGCCCAACAACAACAAGCCTCCGCACAACGTGCCGTTCATCCTTCTGGGTGCCGGCCTGCTGTGGTTCGGCTGGTTCGGCTTCAACGGCGCCAGCATGTTTGCCGCCAAGACTGCCGGCCTTCCCTTCCTCACCACCACCACCTCCGCTTCGGCCGGCATGCTGGCCTGGTGTCTGATTGAGTGGTTCAAGGATGGCAAGCCCACCGCTGTGGGTGCCGCCACTGGTGCTGTGGCCGGTCTGGTGGGAATCACCCCTGCCGCCGGTTTCGTCTACATGGGTCCGTCGATCGCCATCGGCGCTCTCGCCGCTGCCTCCTGCTTCATCGCCGTGCGGATCAAGGCCGCCATCAAGTTTGACGACTCGCTCGACACCTTCATGGTGCACGGCGTCGGCGGCACCGTGGGCGCCCTGCTCACCGGTGTGTTCGCCTCCAAGGCGCTGGTGCCTGCCGATTATTTCCCCCTCTCCGCCAAGATTCTGGAAGAGGGCGGCAACGCGGCGATGTTCATTGCCCAGCTCAAGGCGGTGCTGTTTTCCTACGCTTTTGTTGGGATTGCCACGGCCATCATCGTGGCGATCCTCAACGCGGTGATCGGATCCCGCGTTTCTCCTGAGCAGGAAGACCGGGGCCTCGATTTCGTCGCCCACGGCGAAGAGGCTTACGACCCCATGACCAACTGAGCCGGAACACACCATGAAAATGATCACGGCCCTGGTCAGACCTTCCAAGGTTGACGCCATCAAGACCGCTCTGGTTTCCATCGAAGTGGTGGGCATGACCGTTTCCGACGTCCGTGGTTTCGGACGCCAGAAGGGTCAGGTGGAGCGCTACCGCGGCAATGAGTTCACCGTGGATTTTCTCCCCAAGGTGAAGATCACCACCGTGGTTTCCGACGACAAGGTGGATGCAGCGATCGCCGCCATCGCCAATGCCGCTCGCACCGGCGAGATCGGGGAGGGCAAGATCTTTGTCACCCCTGTGGAGACCGCCGTCCGTATTCGGACGGGCGACTCGGGCGACGCCGCTCTCTGAGCTCCTGTTGCTGAGACCCAGACTCTGAGCTCCAGAAACAGTCCTTCGAAACCCCTGCGCAAGCAGGGGTTTTTTTGTGGCCACCGGCTCAGATCAGACGCGAACCACTGGCTTTGCGTTTCTGGCTGGGATCGAATACGGCGGCAACGGTGCGGATCAACCACCGCCCCCGTGGGGTCACCTCCATCAGAGCCATGCCATCGATGCCGCGGCTGAGCTGCACCAGTCCATCGGCGGAGAGAGCCTGAAGATCGGCCCACTCGCTGGCGTGGCGCTCCGGATCCAGCGTCACCCGGAACCGGCACATCACCTCCTGGATGATTGCGCGCCGCTCCAGCAGGTCGGGATCCTGCACCACCAACCCCCGCTCCACCGGCAGGATTCCCGCCTGCAGGCTGGCGTAGTACGCCTTCAGGTTCCGCTGGTTCTGACTGAACAGATGGGGAAACATGCTGATCGCCGTCGGCCCCAGCCCCAGCAGATCCAGATGCCCTCCGGTGGTGTAGCCCTGGAAGTTGCGATGCAGCCGTCCTTCGCGGGCAGCGATCGCCAGGCTGTCGCCTGCCAGGGCGTAGTGGTCCATGCCGATCGCTTCGTAGCCGCTGCTGCCCAGCTCCCGGTGGGCGTCATCGAGCATCTGCAGCCTTTCGTGCTGGTCGGGTAGATCCTCCGGGCGGATGTTTCGCTGCAAGGGCAACTGTTCGGGCAGGTAGGCGAAGGAGAACAGGGAGACCCGCTCGGGCCGCAGCTCCTTCACCAGGGCCAGGGTGGAGTGGAGCCGTTCCGGAGTCTGCAGAGGAAGACCGCAGATCAGATCCACGTTGACGCTGCTGAACTCCGCCTCCCGGATCCAGCCCATCACGCGCCGCAGCTGATCCACCGGCACCACCCGGTTCACCGCCTTCTGCACCTCCGGATCGGCATCCTGGATGCCGAAGCTGATCCGGTTGAAGCCCAGCTGCCGCAGCTGCAGGATCCGCTGCCGGGTGAGAAATTCCGGGTTCACCTCGATCGAGGCCTCCAGATCGTTCTCCAGCTGGAAGTGGCGGGCGATCCGCTCCCACAGCTCCCCGGTTTCGTGGTCGTCGAGATAGTTGGGGGTGCCTCCCCCCCAGTGGATCTGGGCCAGGGCTTCGAGGTAGGGGCCCACCGCTTTCGATCCCGCCTGGGTCGTGACCCGATGGCAGCCGCAGTACCAGCAGGCATGGCGGCAGAAGGGCACATGCACGTACAGCGACAGCGGGCTGTCGGCGGCGGCGCCGAGCAGCTCCCGCAGATGCTCGGGCCCGACGGCGCTATCGAAGGCGGTGGCCGTGGGGTAGCTCGTGTAGCGGGGCACGGGTCGGTCGTACTTGAGCAGCAGATCCAGGGGGGTGGCGACATTCATCGGTGGCGGGAAGAAACGGCAGGGGGAAACCGGAAAGGGAGCCAGGGCCTGATGGGTCAGTTCAGTTCCTCGAGGCTGGCGAGCAGGCTCTGGGTGGCGTGGAAGGCGACCACCGCTTCCTCCAACAGCTCCTCTTCCTGCTGGGGCGTCAGCTGGAGCTCCTCGAAGCCGGTGTGAAAGGCCCGCTTGAGCTCCGTCACCGGGCGGTTGAACTGCCAGAAGGTCAGGGCGGGCAGCTGGTGGGCGGCAAGGATGGCGTTGGCCTGTTCGGCCAGTTGCTGACCGCCTGAGAGATCGCCGCCATAGCGCACGTAGGCGTGGGCCAGGAAGCGATGGGGGGAGGCGCTGGCCAGGGCCCGGAGGTGGGTCACCCAGCGATCGGCGGCGGCAGCGCTTGCCAGACAGACGCCATCCACGCCCGCCAGGGTTTCTCGATCCTTCTCCAGGGCGGCGCTGCGCCGCAGCTGATCCCAGGGCAGGTTCGGGGCCCCGAGCGCCGTGGCCAGGGAAGGGGCATGGTTTTCCAGCAGTGTGTAGGCAGGCGAAAGGCAGCTGATCAGAACGGCCAGCTGGCGGGGCAACCCCTCTCCGGCAAGCAGGGCCTTGGAGAAGGCCATGCCCTCCGCCTGGCGATGGGCCTTGCCGATCCGGGCGTGGAGGCGCCGAACGCGGGGGGCGAACACGGGGCGGGAATCGGCTTCGCCGCTGGGGGCGTGCAGCGAGAGGGGCTCGGGGAGGGTGCCGACCATGGGCGAATCCACATGACAACGGATCAACTGTATAACGTTGATGTTGTGCAAATGGGAGGGAAAGGGACTTTCCTGTCTGTTCTTCACCATGCCCGTGCCCGGGTCAGTAGCGGCTCGACTTCTCGCCTGCGCGCCGATCCGGGGTGGGAGGGGCGATTTCCAGCAGGCGGCTGAGGAAGGTGTTGTGGGAATCGATCGGTTGATCGAAGCTCATGCCCGCGTAGTAGGCCTTCATCACCAGGTCCACCCAGATCAGGCGCCCTGTCCGCTCAATCACCTCCATGCGGCTGGGGTCGTGGAAGCGGATCAGGACGTTCTGGCGGGCGGGCATCTTTTCGAAGCTGCGCACACAGGCGCCAGAGCGGCTCACGTCCCAGAGCAGTCCCACGTATCTCTGGTCATCGACCAGGATTTCGGTGTGAATTCGGATGCTGAATACAGGAACCGAATAGCGGATGTCCCTCCGACGCGCCTGCTGCCGCGGTTGGTCCTTGCGGAGCTGGCTGGCATCCTTCATCCGGCAAGGATAGCCACCGCTGTCCAATGAATTCATCACCCCAATCGTCTTGTGCGGTACTGCCACAACCGTTCACGATGGGTGGCTGAATGCCTGGGCGGTGAGGCTCAGCAGCAGGCGACGGCCCTGGTGCCGCTCAAAACCGATTGCCTCCTGGGATTGCTGGACCTGCAGCATGCCCAGAGCCACGGGCACCACCTGCCTGGCAACAGGCATCCACCGCTGCGGCGCAGGCGGGAAAGCGGTCGCCCAGCCAGCGCTCTCCGAAATCGAGGTGCTCCGCCTCGTCCTGCAGCACGCTGGCGGTCACGGCGCGGATGCCCAGGTTGCGGCCGCAGAGGAGGAAGTCGCGGGCATGCCGTGCCTCCATGGCCGCCAGTCGCAGCAGTTCGTTGCGCTCGGCCGGCAGCAGCAGGGCCAGCCTGCGGAAGTTCAGATCCGCCAGGCCCTCCCCCACGATCACCATGCTGTTGATGCGGCTGTAGGCCTCCCGGTAGGCGGGGCTCATGACCCCACCTCCACGCTGGTGGCTTCCATCGGTTGCCAGAGCTGCCGCATCAGCAGGCCGGCGAAGCGCAGTCTCAGGCCCAGTTTCTGGAGGGGGGCACCGCTGCGGCGCAGTTGCCGGTGCGTTTCCACCAGTTGATCGCGAAGGATCAGATAGTGCGGATCCAGGCGGAATACCCAGGGAAAGGCTCTTCTGGCGGTGTCGTTCGTGTGCCGGATCACCGCGCTGTCGAACCGGGCCGGATCCATCCCCAGCAGCCGGTAGAAGTCTTCTCTTTCGCCCACGGTGAGACTGTGGGTGAGGAACACGGACCACAGGAAGAAGCGGCTGAGCAGCCGACCGCGCAGGCCCCGGCGCAGCCCCGGCCAGCAACGGATCAGCAGGTTGAAGATGTCTCCATGCCGGTTCTCGTCCTGGCACCACGGCTCAAAGAAGTCGAACAGGGGGGCGAAGTCGTTTCCCGGATGGGCCTTGAGGTGGCGGTCGATCAGGATGTACCTCCAGTAGCCGATCTTTTCGGAGAGATACACGCTGTAGAGCACCCAGCTGAGCGGAAACCAGGTGATCGCTCTCCTGCCGCTGAGGCTGGGGAGGTCGATCTCGATCCCTTCGGCCACCAGCGCCCGGTTGAGAAAGCCCGCATGGCGGGCATCATCCCTGGCCATCAGTTGGAACAGGTGGCCGAGTTCGGGCCTCCGGGCCTGGATCAGCTGGCGGGAGAGCTCCTTGAACAGCAGAAATCCGGAGAATTCCGACACACAGGAACGCACCAGGTAACTCTCGTAGGAGCTCTTCTGGGCCGGCTCCAGGACCCGCAGCCTCTCCAGCGGTGCCTTGCGGTCGAAATGGAGGCGGTTGTAATCCGTTTCTATCTCCTGGAGCATGGCTTCGAAGGCGGCTCGCTGGCCCTCGAGCGGGGTGCGGGCAGCTTTGTCGATTTCGGTGGTGTAGAAGCGCGGGGTCAGCAGGTCTTCGCGCAGGTGGGGGGCGGCGGGCGCACCGCTTGGCGTGGTGGTGGTCATGGGAATCAGCTGGAGGCGCAGGCCAATTCATGGGTTCCGTTACTATGTCATAACGTTGACGTTGTGCCGTGATCTTGCTCGTGGTGTCGACTTGCATCACGTATTCGTGATGACATGGCGATCCCCTATCGGCAACCTGCGTTACGGTGGCGGTGTCTGTCCGTTTCCTCTCCTGTTCCATGGAAGCCCTGGCGGAGTATTTCAAGGTCTTCTCCGAGCCCAATCGCCTGGCGGTGCTCGAGACGCTCCGGGGCGGCCCGCTCAACGTGACGGCCGTGGTGGAGAAGACCGGTCTCAGTCAGGCCCTCGTTTCCAAGCACCTCAAGCTGCTCACCATCGCCGGCGTGGTGCGCCGCACGCCCGAGGGCAGTCTGGTGTTCTACGAAGTGATCGATAAAGGCGTGTTTCGGTTGCTGGCTCAAGCCGAGAAACTGTTGATGACCTCCCGGCGCCAGCAGCTCGATGCCCTCGCCGCCATCCTCTGATCCCCCCGTGGATTCCCCCCGCGATCTGATCCAGCTGCGGGCTGCCCTGCAGGCGGGTCAGCGCCGTTTCCCTGGTCTGCAGCTTGGCGATCTCGATGGGGTGGATCTCGATCTGGCCGATTGCGAGCTGGAGGGCGGCTGCTTCAAGGAGGCCCGTTTCGGCCATGCCTCGTTGCGAGCGGCCAGGGTGGAGGGCTGCTGTTTCCAGCAGGCTCTCCTCTGGGGGGCCGACCTCTCGGACCTGCACGCGGTGCATTCGTTCTGGCAGGAGACCGATCTCTCCGCGGCAAGGCTGCAGGGGGCCGACCTCAGCTTTGCCCTGATGCAGGGGGTGCAGCTCCATGGAGCTGACTTGCGTGGGGCCTGTCTCTACGGGGCCAACCTCAGCGGCGCGGACCTTCAACAGGCCGATCTCTCCGGTTGCGATCTGCGCGATACCAACCTGAGCGGCGCCAAGCTCGAGGGGGCCAACCTGGAGAATGCTGCCCTGAGCGGCGGCAGCAGGATCAGCTGACGGCCAGACCCCGCTCGTTGAACATCCCCTCGAACAGCACCGAGCTCAGATAGCGCTCGCCGGTGTCCGGCAGGATCACCACGATCGTCTTGCCGGAGAAGGCCTCCTCCCGGGCGAGGCGCACCGCCACCGCCGTGGCGGCTCCACAGGAAATGCCCGCCAGAATTCCCTCCTCCCGCATCAGACGGCGGGCCATGCCCACGGCCTCTTCATCGCTCACGGGCTCCACCCGATCCACCAGGTCCAGGTCCAGGTTGCGGGGCACGAAGCCGGCGCCGATCCCCTGGATCTTGTGGGGGCCGGGCTTGAGCTCGGCCCCGGCGAGGGTCTGGCTGATCACCGGGCTGTTGGCCGGCTCCACCGCCACCGAGACCAGGGGTTTGCCGAGGGTCTGCTTGATGTAGCGGCTGACGCCGGTGATCGTGCCGCCGGTGCCGACGCCGGCCACGAGGGCATCCACCTTGCCCTCGGTGTCCTGCCAGATTTCAGGACCGGTGGTGTCGTGGTGAATCCGGGGATTGGCCGGATTGATGAACTGCTGCAGCATCACGTAGCGATCCGGATCGGATTCCGCCAGTTCCCGGGCCGCGTTGATGGCCCCCGCCATGCCTTGCTTGCCTTCGGTGAGCAGCAGTTTGGCCCCGTAGGCGGTGAGCAGCTTGCGGCGCTCCAGGCTCATCGTTTCCGGCATCGTGAGCGTCAGCGGAATGCCGCGGGAGGCGGCCACGAAAGCCAGGGCAATGCCGGTGTTGCCACTGGTGGGTTCGATCAGTTCCTTTCCGGGACCCAGAAGGCCATCCTTTTCCGCCTGCCAGATCATCGCCGCCCCGATCCGGCATTTCACCGAATAGGCCGGGTTCCGTCCTTCAATCTTGGCAAGCACCCTGGCGCCACAGCCGGCGGTGACTCGATTGAGCTGCACCATCGGCGTATGCCCGATGCTGAGGCTGTTGTCGGCGTGGATGGGACTCATCGCTCGGGGGGGAGGGCAGATGGCGGATGCTGCCGGCACCCTAGACAGCGAAACTTCCAGCCACCGGTGATTGTTGTCAAGCCAGCCGGACACAAGGGATCCGGCCGGCAGATGCATACCATCCGGCCAACGCTTCTGATCCCTCCCTCCCCGCCGTGAAGGCACCGATTCCCGGCCTGCAGGGGCCCACCGGTCCGTTGTTGCTTCTGCTCTCCGTGGCGGTCCTCACGGTGGTTTTCGATCGCGGTCGCTACTGGGTTGTGTGGTGGCGAGAGCGCTCCGATCGCCGTGAGCGCTGGCGCCAGTTGCTGGATCCCGTTGCGGCAGCGGCGGCACCCAGCAGCGGCCTCCTTCGCGCCGAACACTGCCTCGAGGACTGGGATCTGGAGATGCGCTCCGGGGAGTCCCTGCTGCAGGCCGCCACGGTGCTGGGGCCCCTGCTGGGGCTGATCGGCACCGTGCTGGGGTTGATGCGGATCTTTGCTTCCCTGGGGCCCCAGCTGTTGCTGCCGGCAGGCGCTTCCCTGCAGGGGTACGGCCAGGTGCTGCTCAGCACGGCAGTGGGATTGATCATCAGCCTGGTGGCCACCTTCTCCCTGCAGCTCAACGGCGGCCTGCGCCGCTGGCAGCTCGGTCGCCTGCGGCGTCAATGGCGCCGTTCCCCCCTGCAGCCATGAGCCTCGCCTTGCAGTCTCTGGTGGGCCTCACCCTGCTGGTGTGCGGAGCCGCGGCCGTGCTGCCGGAGTTCTGGCAGGTGCGCGAACCGCGTTTCCGCGACGTTCCGGACCAGGTAGCCACGCAGATCCCGCTGCGGATCGTGCGGGCGCCAGCGGATCGCTGGTTCCTCAACGGCGACCCGATCGGCCGGACTCGGCTCGAGGAACTGCTGCAGCGGCAGGAGAGCGTGGGGGTTCGCTTTCTGCCCTCCAGCGCCCTGTCGATGGCCGAGGTGGCCTCCTCCCTGAGCTGGTTGCGCAGCTTCCGGGCCGGGGCGGTGGTGCTCGAACTGCCGCCGAAGCACCCATGAGCGAACTTCCCAGGCCCCTCCCCGAAGCCCGCTGGCTCGACCCTCTGGCCCTAGGGCTGATGGCGGTGGCTCTGCTGGTGGCGGCCCATGGTCTGCTGCTCGTGCCCCAACGCCTCGCCCAGCGTCCTGCCGCCGCCGCTGTGCTGGCCCTGCGCCTGGAGGCGGGTGGTGGCCTGCGGCTCTGGCATCAGCCGATCGCGCCTGCCGAACTGCCGGCGCTGCTGCGGCGCGCGGCCGGCAAGGGGCCAGGGGTGCGGCTGCGGCTGCTTCCCGATCCCGGCGTGCCCTGGGGAACGGTGCAGGGGCTGATTGAGCGCCTGGAGGGCAACGACCTGACCCTGGAGCTCCAGCTGCCGTGAAAGTCTCTTCTTCCCTTCCCGCGCTCTCGGCTTTGCCGCTGCCGATCCGCCGGTTCGGTCTGCCGCTGCTCGCCGCCCTGTTGCTGCACGGTCTGTGGTGGTCGCTGCTGCAGCTCCGGCAGAGCCGCCTGCCGGCGCCGCCGGCGTTGGCCGTGCGGGACGACACCCCTGAACTGCTTCGGTTCAGCCGCCGGCAGGAGCCCCTGGTGGTGGATGTGTCGCCGATCCCCCTGCCGCCGGTCGGGCCGCCCCCTCCGCCTCCGCTGGTTTCCAAGCCACCGCCGCTGTTGTCCCCGCCGGCGGCGCCCGCCCGCGCCGCGGCTCGCCCCGCCGCCCCGCCGCCCCGCCGCCGGCCGCAAGCCCGGGTGCCGCTGGCTCCGCCAGCGCCCCCCGCCCTGCTGGCCGCCCTGGTGGAGCTGCGCCAGTCGCCCCCGCCAGCCGGGCAGGCCAGGCCCGCGGCTGCCGTCTCAGCGGAGACCTGGCAGGGTCTCTGGCAGGCGGCCCGCCCCGCCCGCCAGCCCGGTGGGCCGTGGTCCCGCCTGCCGGACGGGGTCCAGTGCCGCCAGCTGCCTGCCGGTTTCGCCCTGCCCCGGGGGCTTTCCCTGCGCCATGGCCAGGGCGTGGGGCTCGGCAGGGAGGTGTTGCTGGTCTGGAAGCAGGGCAGCCAGGTCTGGCTGCTGAGGGCACCGGGAATGGGAGCCGGCCCCGACAGTGCGGCCGGTGCCAAGGAGGCCCCGGGGCAGGCCGGGGAGGGCTCTGATCAGGAGGGAGCGCAGGAGGGAGCAGCCGGAACGGGCGCCACAGGTGGAGGAGCCGGTGCTCCAGGGGGGGCGGCGGTCAGCCCCGCTGCATCGCGCCCAGCCCGGTGAGCAGGCGGCTCATGGCTTCCTGGAGATCCGCTCCGCCGAGCATGCCGTAGCTGAGTCGCAGCGCCAGCTCGCTCCCACGCTCCGCCATCCCGAAGCTTTCGCCCGGCAGCACCGCCACGCCATGGCGGAGAATCAGCCGCTCGATCACGGCATCGCCGCCCAGGGGTGTGGCCACGGCCACCAGGGCATAGAAGGCCCCGTCAGGTTCGGCCAGCAACCGCACGGGCAGGCCGCTGCGGTGGGCCTCGGCCAGGAGCTGCAGCAATTGCCGCCTCCGTTCCGCCAATTCCGCCACCCTGGGCCGGCACCACTCGGGCCCGGCCTCCAGGGCCGCCCGGCCCGCCACCTGGGTGAGCCGGGGCGGACAGATCAGCACCGTGTCCTGCACCTTGGCCAGGGCCGGCATCAGCTGGCTCGGCACGCTCGCGTAGCCGATCCGCCAGCCCGCCATGCCATAGGCCTTCGAAAGGGAATGGAGGCTGATCGTGTGGGCGCCGCTGCCGCTGCGGCAGCCCGGACTGCGCTGGGGTTCGCCGCCGTGGACGAATTCGGCATAGGCCTCGTCATGGATATGGAACAGACCATGGCGGGCACAGAGGTCGTTGATCGCCTCCAGCACCGTTGACGGCACCACCACACCGCTGGGGTTGTTCGGCGAGATGGTCACGATCGCGCGGCTGCGGGGAGTGATCGCCGCCGCGAGCCGCTCCGGATCCGGCACCATTCCTGCCTCCACCCCCACCGCCCGGCCCCCGACCAGCTGCACGGCCATCACGTGGTTGAAGTACCAGGGCACCGGCAGGATCACCTCATCGCCGGGATCGCAGATCACCTGGGCGATGGCGTGGAAGGCCATGTTGCTGCCGGCCGTCACCAGCAGTTCGCTGTGCTGGGCATCGAGGCCGCGCCGTACCCGCAGTTCCCGGTGCACCAGTTCCAGCAGTTCCGGATCCCCCGGTACCGGTCCATAGCGAGCGAGGGCCGCCGCCGCGGCTTCCTCGTTTGCCGCCCGCTGCATCGCCTGCTGCACCGCCGCCGCCACCTGGGGCGGCGGCCCCCAGCTCACCATTCCCTGGGCGAGCGAGAGGCAGTCGGGCCGTTGCCGCATCAGCGCGGCCACCCGGGGAATCACCGGTGCCAGCACGCCCGCCATCCGCTCGGCGGCGGCAGGGGCGGGGATGGAGTGGGGGGTGTCGGCCATGGGCTCAGCTTCCCACCGGCAGCAGCAGTTCGAGCTGGGCTCCGCCTTCGGGATGGTTGCGGGCCTGCACCCGGCCGCCATGGGTGAGCGCAATCTGCTGCACGATCGCCAGGCCCAGGCCGGTGCCGCCGCGGGTCTGGCGAACCCGGGACGGGTCCCCCCGGTAGAAACGTTCGAACATGCGTTCGAGATCGGTGTCGCTCAGGCCTTGTCCCCGGTCCCGCACGCTCAGCAGACACCACTCCTCCCCCACCAGCAGTCGCACCCGAACCGCGCTGCGGTCGGGGCTGTAACGGAGAGCGTTCTCGAGCAGGTTGAGCAGGGCCCGGTGCAGGCGGGAGGGATCCCCCATCACCTGGGCCCGCCGCGGCACCGCATCGGCGGTGGGCGAGGGACCCACCAGGTCGAGCCCGATCCCGCGCAGTTCGGCCAGGGGCTGCAAGCCTGCCCACACCTGCTCCACCAGTACCCCCAGATCCACCAGCACCTGCCGTTGGCCCGAGCCGGGCACCGTGTTTTCCAGGCGCGACAGCTCCAGCAGGTCGCTCACCAGTTCCTGGAGTCGCCGCAGCTCCCGCTGCAGCCGCTCCACCAGCACGGCATTGCCGCTGTTCACCTGGGCCGCCAGGCTGTCGCCCACCAGCAGCAGGGCCGTGAGTGGCGTCTTGAGTTCGTGGGCCACATCGCTCACCCAGCGCTCTTGCTGCTCGAGCTGGGCCTCCAGGGATCGGCGGCTCTGCAGCACGACCGCCACGCAGCCTTCGGCTCCTGGCAGGGCCTGGAGTTCCAGCTCGTCCTCCCCGAGGGCCCACACCAGCCGCTGGGGACGCTGCAGCACCCTCGCTTCCCGCACCAGCTCCCGCAACGGCTCGGCATCGCAGAGCCGGCTCAGGGGTTGCTGGCGCAGCAACCCCGCTCCCGGCACCTGCAGCAGGCGTTCGGCGCGGGGATTGAGCAGGAGTACACGGTCCTGGTCATCGATCAGCAGCCAGCCGTTCAGACTGCAGCCATCGATCCAGCGCAGCAGCTGCTGGCGATCCGGTCGTTCCGGCATCAGCAAAGCCCTGGGTCGGCCGTTCCGGTTGCCCAGCCACCAGCCCAGCGCTGCAGACCCGGCTGCGGCCAGCAGCGCTTCGATGCTCACCCGAAGCGGTAGCCGAAGCCCCGCACCGTGAGCAGATGCTGGGGGGCGGAAGGTTCGTCCTCGAGCTTTTCGCGCAGCCAGCGGATATGAACATCCACGGTTTTGCTGTCGCCAAAATAATCCACTCCCCAGACCTGTTCGAGGAGTTTGTCGCGGCTCCAGACCTTCCTTGGGTTCTGCATGAACAACTCCAGCAATCGATATTCCTTTGGTGAAAGATTCACCTCCAGGCCATCGCGGGTGACGCGACACTCCTCGGGGAAGAGGCAGAGATTGGCGTGCTGCAGCATCCGTGGCGCCGCTCCGGCGGCCGTGCTGCGGCGCAGGAGGGCGCGGCAGCGGGCCACCAGTTCACGCATGCCGAACGGTTTGACCAGGTAGTCGTCCGCGCCCACCTCCAGGCCCAGCACCCGGTCGGCTTCGCTGTCGCGGGCACTGATCACCAGGATCGGGGTGCTGTCTCCGGCCTGGCGGAGCCGGCGGCACAGTTCCAGCCCCCCCAGGCCCGGCAGCATCAGATCCAGCACCACCAGCGAGAACGGGGCGTTGCTGTCGGTGGCCTGCAGCGCCTGTAGTGCCTCCTGGCCGTCGCTGCAGGCCGTCACAGCAAAACCGTCGAGGCTGAGGGCCTCGCGCACGGTTTCGCGGATGGTTTCATCGTCCTCGACGACCAGCAGGGAGGCTTGCATCCCTCCATCCTGAGCCATCTCTCCGCCGGCGCTGCCTTGGAAGGGCTGGCGGCGCATCTCTGAATCCAGAGCGGGCAGGGAAGATGCCCAGAAACCTGGCACCTCCTTCCTCATCTCCGCGGACGGGGCAGGTGGCTGATCACCAGGCGGCGTTGTGGATCGAGCTGCAGCCAACCTTCCTCCCGCAGCACCCCCAGCACCCGAGTGACCGTGACCCGGGTGGTGGCCAGGGCGCTGGCCATTTCATGGTGGGTGATCCGGAGGTCGAGCCGCAGACCCTGGGCACAGGGTTTGCCGTATTCACTGGCCAGCAGCTCCAGGAAGCCCCGCACCCGCTCCTCCACGCGGCGAAGCCCCATCAGGGCCAGCAGGGCCTGGCTCTGGCGATGCTGCTGGATCACTGCCTGAAGCAGGGCCGCCGCCATGGCCGGATCCTCGAGGATCTCCAGCCGGCCAAGGCAGAGCAGGTCGCTGTCGCAGAGGGTGGTGGCACTCTGGGCCTCCACGCCGCAGAGGGCATCCCCGAAGGGCTCATTCGGGCCGGCCAGGCCCAGCAGCAGTTCGTCGCCGTTGATGGTGAGGGAGCCGATCTTCACCATGCCGCGCACCACCAACCAGATCTGGTCCCGCAGCAGGGGAACGGAGCTGCCGGCGGCGAGGTGCACCAGGCTGCGCTTGCGGAAGCTGGCCTCCAGCAGTTCCCGGAAACCCTGGCTGGAATGGGATCCGCGGGAAGGTGTGGACACCATGACGGCATGGACGGTGGAATGCCCTTGAGGCTATGGAGCCCTTCCAGGCTGCTGGCAAAGGCGTGGTAGTGGGGCGGTTAAGGTCCGGCTAAGGCTTGGCGCCCTTTCCAGACAGGCAGAGCCGGGGATGCGCAGAGCACTCCGACCAGGTCGTGCCGGCGACATGGGCGGCCCGGATCGCCTGCCTAATTTCCCTGGATCGGATCCCGCCCGGTGATCGGGGGCTGGGTTCAGGCCTTTCCTGTGTTCGGCATGGCTTCTCCTCCCCCAGCGGGACGGCTTCGCGCGGCTCTGCGTCCCTCGCCCCAGGGTCCAGCGCCCCTCGGATTGCTCGCTCTGCTCTGGCTGCTGGCCCTGGTGCTCGCCCTGATCGGCCTCAACAACCTGCCGCTGCGCGACTGGGACGAGGGCATCGTGGCGCGGGTGGCGCTCGAAACCAGCCTGGCTCCCTGGCATCAGAAGTGGTTGCCTACCTACTGGGGAGCTCCGTATCTCAACAAACCCCCGGGGCTGCACCTGCTGATTGCCGCCTGTCTGGGTCTGTGGCGCTGGGCCAGCGGCGCTTCTGCCACCAGCCTGCCGCCCGAGCTGGTGCTGCGGTTGGTGCCAGCCTTCCTCTCCACCCTGGTGGTGCCGCTGGTGGGCCTGATCCAGTGGCGTCTGCGTCCCGGCGATCGCCTAAGCACGCTGGCTTCGGCGGCGATCGTCCTCACCCTGCTGCCCCTGGCCCGCCATGGTCGCCTGGTGATGCTCGATGGGGCCCAGCTCAGCGCCATGGCGCTGCTGTGGTGGGGCTTGCTGCAGCTGCCCGCCGGCGGGGAGAGGGGGACGTTCCGCTGGGGCGCAGTGGTGGGGCTGGCCGGTTCGGCCTTACTGCTGTTGAAGGCACCCCTGGCGCTGCCGTTGCTGGCCGGCAGCCTGTTGATCCGCTGGCTCGATCGCGACCTTTCGCCGCGACGGGGGCTGGTGTTGCTTCTGGCCATCGCTGCCGGGCTGCTGCCCGGCCTCCTCTGGCATGGGGCCCACCTGCTGGCGCGCGGTGATGGTGCCTGGCAGATGTGGACCAGCCAGGGGTTCCGCCGGGTGGTGCAGGGGATCGAGGGCCATGGGGGCAGCCCCCTGGAGCCGGTGCTCGAGATTCTTGAAGGCGGCTGGCCCTGGTTGCCCCTCTGGCCCCTGGGGCTGGCGATGGCCTGGCGCCAACGCCACCAGCGCTGGGCCCGCTGGTGTCTGGGGCTCACCCTGCTCACCGCTGCCCTGGTGCTGCCCCTGCGCACCCAGCTGCCCTGGTACAGCCTGCTGCTGTGGCCGCCCTTCGCCCTGCTCTGCGGCCCGGCGCTGGCATGGCTGGTGCGACTTCCCGCCGGCACTACCCCTCCGGCGGTCTGGTTGCTGCGCCGGTTGCCCTGGTTGTGGATCGCCCTGGGGGCCGCGGTGTTGCTTGCCGGCGGAGGATTGCTGTTTCACCCCCAGCTGCGGGGCCTTGCGCCCTGCGCTCTGCTCCTGGGGGCAGGACTGGCGGCCGGGGGGCGCCTGCTGCTCCATCCGGATCAGCGCCTGCGCCTGGGCGGTCTGATGATGCAGACCGGGGGCCTCTGGCTGGCCCTTGCCTGGCTGATGGCGGGCCCCTGGTGGTTGTGGGAGCTGAATGAAAACTGGGCTACTCCGGCCTTGGGGGCCCTGGTCCAGGGCCACGCGATCGAGGGTCCCGTCTACATCCTGCGGGAGGCGGAACGCCCCAGCCTCAGTTGGTACGCCGGCCTGCCGGTGCGCAGCCTGGAGGCAGCGGATCAGGCTCCGGTGGAGGGTGGTGGCTCCTGGTTGCTGCTGAGCCGGCAGCAGGCCCCCGGCGATGCCGACCACTGCCGACCGCTGGAGCGGTCGGCGGAATGGAGCCTGTATCGCTGTGGCGAAACGGGCCTCAGTCGGCGATCTTCGTCACCGCCTGCCGTGCCCGGCTGAGCACCTCCCCGGTGAGCGGCACATAGCCAAGGCTGCTGGCCTGCTTCTGGGCCCCATCGCCCAGGGACCATTCCAGGAAGCTGCGCACCGCCTTGGCCTTTTCGGGGCCGTAGCCCTTCTCGTAGGCCAGGATCCAGCTGAAGGCCACGATCGGGAAGCTGGCGGAACCGGCGGGATTGCAGTCTTCCCCACCGAGCCGTTCGTTGAGCGCCACGGCAGCGAGGGCTGCCGCGCCGCTGCTGGAATCCGCCTTCACGAACTGCCCGTCCCTGTTCTGGAGGGAGGCGGCCTTGATCGTGCCGCGCACATAGGCCTGGTTCACATAGCCGATGGCGCCCGGCGTGTTCGCGATCGAGCCCGCCACGCCTTCATTGCCCTTGGCGCCCACGCCCACGGGCCATTTCACGGCCTTGCCTTTGCCCACCTTGCTCTTCCAGTCGTCGGAGAAGCAGCTCAGGGAATTGGTGAACGCATAGGTGGTGCCGGAACCATCGGAGCGGTGAACCACGGTGATCGGTCCGCTGCCGCACTTGAGTTGGTGCCAGGTCTTGATCTTGCCCAGATAGATATCCGCGAGCTGGGCCTGGGTGAGCCTGAGATCGGTGCACTCAGGCTTGTTGTAGGCCGGGGTGACGGTGCCGCCGAGCATCGGGATCTGGAGGGCGCCCCGCTTGGCGGTGGCGGCGAACTCCTCGTCGGAAAGCTGTTCGTCGGTCGCACCGAAATCCACGGTGCCGGCGGTGAACTGGCGCACCCCGGCACCGGATCCCACCGACTGATAATTGACCTGATTGCCGCTGCCGGCGGCGTAATCGCCGGACCATCGCTGATAGGCCGCCGCCGGGAAGGTGGCACCGGCGCCGCTGATCGAGGGCAGCTTCGCGCCACTGCCTGAGCCGCCGCAGCCCGTCAAGGCGCTGCCGCCGAACAGGATCGCCGCCGGCAGGGCGGCACGACGGAGAAGGGAAAGGCGCGGCATGGAGCTCGGCAACGTTTCCCCAGACCTAGCGCAGCGAGGTGTCCTGGGACACCTCGCTGCGCCGGATCACGCCGTGATCACAGCCCGATCACTGGCCGATCACTGGCCGATCACTGGCCGATGCCGGCCACGGCCTTCTTCGAGGACGAGAGGACCGAACCAGCCAGAGGCACGTAGCCGAGGTCGTCGGCCCGGTTCTGGGCAGCGGGGCTAAGCAGATACTGCATCGCTTGGCGGATGGTGCCTGCCTTGGTGCCATTGCCTGTCCGGTAGGCCAGGATCCAGGTGAGGGTGGAGATCGGGTAGCTGTTGACGCCAGCGGGGTTGGCGTCTTCACCGGCCAGCTGGGCGTTCAGCTTGATGTTGGCAAGAGCTGCCTGGCCTCCCTTGAGGCCGGGCTTCACGAAGGTGCCGGCCTTGTTCTGGATGGCTGCGGCTTTGATCGCCCCCTTCACGAACGCCTGGTTGACGTAACCGATCGAGCCCGGGGTGTTGGCGAGAACGCCGGAGACCCCTTCATTGCCCTTGCCGCCCACGCCCACGGGCCACTTGACGCTCTTGCCCTCACCGACGCGGGTTTTCCATTCGGAGGAGAAGGCCGAGAGGGAATTGGTGAAGGCAAAGGTGGTGCCGGAGCCATCGGAACGATGGGCCACGGTGATCTTGCCTTTGCCGCACTTCAGCTGCTCCCAGCTGTTGATCGTGCCCAGGAACACGTCCACCACCTGCTTCTGGGTGAGCTTCAGGGCAGGACAGTCGGCCTTGTTGTAGGCCACGGCGATCGTTCCGCCAACGGTGGGGAACTGCACCACGCCCCGCTTAACCTTGGCTGCCTCGGCTGCCTTGATCGGTTCGTCGGTGGCGGCGAAATCCACAGTGCCGGCCACGAACTGGCGCACCCCGGCGCCGGAACCCACGGACTGGTAGTTCACCTTCACACCGGTGCTGGCCAGACCGGCGAAAGCACTCTGGTAGAAGGGCGCCGGGAAGGTGGCTCCGGCACCGTTGAGGGCGGCGGCAGCGGTGGCTGCGCCGATCGAAGCGGCACCGGTGGCGACCAGGGAACCGAGGATCAGGGCCTTCTTCACGAAGGTCATTGAAAAGCCATGGATGGGGCTCTCCCTGGCTAGCGACCGGCGGCACCCCGGGTCGTTATGAACCGTTTAAGAGTGGTTCAAGATCCGGTGCAGATCCGGCTCAGCGTTGGGCGGTCCAGTCCTGGAACCAGCCCCGTCGCCACAGCCAGTAGGCCTGCACGGCGCCGACCACGGCCATCAGCACCAGCACGTAGGGGTATCCCCAGACCCACTTCAATTCGGGCATGAGCTCGAAGTTCATGCCGTAAATACCGGCGATGAAGGTGAGCGGCGCAAAGATGCTGGTGAGGATGGTGAGGGTCTTCATCACCTGGTTCATCCGATTGCCCACGCTGGCGGCATAGGCCTGGGTGATCGAATCGCACTGGCTGCGCAGCAGTTCACAGTTCTCGAACAGCAGCTCCACCATTTCCGCCATCTCCAGGAAGCCGGCGGTGGCTTCCTTGCCGAGCAGGGGTTGGTGCTCCCGCAGCAGCACCCGGATCTGGTGCCGCAGCGGCCAGATCTGGCCGCGGATCCGCCGCAGGATGGCCCGGAACTGGAAGGCGCGATTGAGCTGTTTCGGCTTGGGGCGGCGCAGCACCGATTCCTCGAGATCGTCGAGGCGATGGGAGATCAGCTCGAGCATCGGAAAGAACTCATCGAGCAGATCGTCGATCAGGAAATGGAGGATGTCGTCGAGATCGCGATCCTCCACGGCTCCAGCCCGGGACACCAGCCATTCGGTGAGGTCAGGGAAGGCACCGTCGGCCGCTGATTCCTCCACCGTCACCAGCAGACCGGGCAGCAGCAGCATCCCCACCTGTTCGCTCACCAGCACGCTCGGTTCGCGGCCGAAGGCGAGCCGATGCAGCACCACCATCACCACATCGTCCAGGCAGTCGACCTGGGGCCGTTGCGGCACCTCCAGCATCGGCGCCAGCAGGATCCCGGGCACATCGAGGCGGCGCAACAGGTCCTGAATCCTCAGCGGATCAGCCAGGCCGCGGATCCGCACCCACAACGGCAGCCCCTGGCGCTGAAGGGCTGCGATCTCCTCCTTGCCGAGCCCCTCCTGCCGCTCCGGCCCTTCGGTCTTGAAGACCACCACATCGATCTGGGTGGGGGCCACGCCGCCATGCACGAACAGGTGGCCGGGCAGGTTGGCCGGCCGTTGCTCCATGCGCTGGGAGCTCAGGGCTCCGGGAGTGAGACGCAGCACGGAGAGATGGATTGGGCTGGGAGGATTCAACCGCAGCTTGCCCGAATCCGCCCAGCAGCGGTGCGCGCAGGCTGGCGCCTGTTGACTAGATTTCCAGCACCGCCGTCAGGGTGCCGTGAACAGTGAGCCCCCGCAGGGTGTGCGTTCGCCGATGGAAGCCCACGCCAGTTACCGCGGCGACGACTGGACGCCTCCGCGTCTGGCGTTCCATCAGAACCTCGAATCCTTCGCCGAACGGGTAGGCCTGATCGTGGGCCTGCAGGGCAACGGCAAGCTCAGCCAGGAGCAGGCCTATTCCCAGATCAAGAAGATCTGGAAGGAACTCAAGGAGAGCAAGAGCCAGCTGCTCAACGGCCCGGACTCCTGACGGTGGAAGGGGTGGAGCCTGGCATGTAGCGCCGCTCATGGTCGTGGCCCTTCAGCATCCGGTTCCAGTAGAGCCAGGGCAGCACGGCGGTCTTCACGAACCACATGCTGCTCCGTTCCTTGGAGGGGTCGAGCGGGAACGAGGAGACGGGCTGCTGCTCATAATTGAACTCGGCCATGATCGTGCGGCCGTAGCCGGTGATCAGCGGACAGCAGCTGTAGCCGTCGTAGCGGGCCGCCAGGGGCTGGCCATTCAGGTGGGCCAGCAGGTTGTTCACCAGCACCGGCGCCTGGCCCCGCACGGCGGCGGCGGTCTTGGAGTTGGGCATCCCCGCCACATCCCCGAGCGCGAAGACGTTGGCGAAGCGCAGATGCTGGAGGCTGAACTTGTCCACCTCCACGAAGCCTCCGGGTCCGTCAATCGCCAGCGGACTGGTGGCGACCACATCCGGTGCCGCCATCGGCGGGGTGACGTGAAGCATGCCGTAGGGGATCACTTCCTCCCGGCTGGTTTCCCCTTCGCTCACCCGGAACACGGCCTCCCGGCTTTCGGGGCGCACCTCGGTGAGCACGTGGTTGTAGCGGGCATCGATGCCGCGCCGGGCCACCACCTCCCGCAGCGGCGCCGCATAGGTGGGTACGCCGAAGATCCCCGGGGTGGCGGTGGCGTAGATCACCTGGAAACGGCCGCGCAGGGAGGAGTCGCGCCGGAACACGTCATCGGCCAGGTAGGCGATCTTCTGGGGGGCGCCGGGACACTTGATCGGCATCGGCGGGCAGGTGAACACCGCGTTGCCGCCCCGGAAGGCCCGGATCGTCTCCCAGGTGTAGCGGACATGGTCGCGGGAGTAATTGCTGCAGACCCCCCCCTGGCCGAGGGCTTCCGGTAGACCCTTGATCTTCTCCCAGCAGAGCTTCATGCCGGTGGCCACCACCAGCACGTCGTAGCTGAGGGTCTCACCACCTGTGGTGAGCACCCGGTTGGCCTCGGGCTCGAAGCTGCCCACTCCGGCGCGGATCCAGTGCACCCCCGCCGGGATCAGATCGGCTTCGCGCCGATGGGTTTCCTCCAGGCTGAAAATCCCACCGCCCACCAGGGTCCAGCCGGGTTGGTAGTAATGGTCTTGGGAGGGCTCCAGGATGGCGATCTCCAGCTGGGGCCGGGCCCGCTTCAACTGGCTCGCGGCGGTGAGGCCCGCGGCGCCACCGCCGACGATCAGGATCTGGTGGTGGGCCATGGCTGGGCGCGTTGGGGCGAAGACCTTTGTGCTTCTGGTTTAGGCATGGCGCCCGGTGGCGTCAGTGGGCGAATCGGGCGGCGCTGGCGAACTGTTACGACCTCCCAGGGACCGCCAACAAGCCCGCAGGCAGCTGCGCACACTCTGAAACAGCACCGTGTCACGCCCAACGGAGGGCGCCATGTTCCTCAAGATCCGTCATGACGATGACTTCAGCCTGGTGGAGATCCTCGACCTGAGGGAACTGTTCGATCCGTTCGCCGCCCAGGTGGCGGGGCGACTCCATGGCGGCGAGGAAATGCAGGATCCCCAGGCCTATGCCAAGACGGATCTTCTCTTCCCCTCCGGCGAGGGCCTGCCCCGCTGCTGGCGGGATCCCCACTACCAGGCCTGAGCCTCAGGCCAGACGCAGCACAAGCGGCAGGCGCCTGGTCAGCGAAGGGAGCCAGACTGCCTATCCCTACGGGATCCCGGGTGCTTCGATGACCGCTCCAGGCCCCACCCTTGCGGTGGCCACCCGCTTCTGGCTGCGGCTCGGCTGGATCAGCTTCGGGGGACCCGCCGGCCAGATCGCCCTGCTGCATCGCGAACTGGTGGAGCGCCGTCGCTGGCTTTCGGAGCGGCGCTACCTGCATGCCCTCAACTACTGCCTGCTGCTGCCCGGCCCCGAGGCCACCCAGCTGGCCACCTATCTCGGCTGGCTGATGCACGGCAGCCGCGGCGGCCTGCTGGCGGGGGGCCTGTTCCTGTTCCCCTCGGTGCTGGTGCTGCTCGGCCTTTCCACCGTCTATGCCCTCTGGGGCCAGCTGCCGCTGCTGCAGGCGGTGTTCTGGGCGCTCAAGCCGGCGGTGCTGGCCATCGTGGCGAATGCGGCCTGGCGCCTCGGCCAGCGCACCCTCCATAACCCCTTGCTGGTGGCGATCGCCGTGGCGGCCTTAGCGGCCCTGGCGCTGGGCAAGCTTCCCTACCCGCTGCTGGTGGTGCTGGCTGGAGCGATCGGCTGGCTGGGGGGAAGGCTGCGGCCGGGGTTGTTCCAGCTGCCGGTCCGGGCTGCCGCTCCCCTGGCCGCTGGCTCCGCCGATGGATCGGCGCCGGAGCCGATCCATGGGGATGCCACCCCCACCCCCGCCCACGCCCGCTTCGAACCACGGCGCCTGGCCCTCACCCTGCTGCTGGGCGGTCTGGCGATCCTGACGCCGCTGCTGCTGCTGCTCGGCCTCGATGGTGCCAACGGCATGCTGCTGTCGATGGCGCGCTTCTTCAGCCGTGTCGCCCTGTTCAGTTTCGGCGGGGCCTACGCCGTGCTGCCCTACGTGGCCCAGGGGGCCGTGCACGGGTTCGGCTGGCTCACCCCTGCCCAGATGGTGGATGGCCTGGCCCTGGGGGAGACCACTCCCGGGCCGCTGATCATGGTGGTGGCGTTCGTGGGTTTCCTGGGCGCCTGGAACGCCAGTGCCTCCCTGCCCTATGCCCTGCTGGCGGGCCTGGTGGTGGTGTGGTTCACCTTCCTTCCGTCGTTCCTGTTCATCCTGGTGGGGGGGCCTCTGGTGGAGGCCAGTCGGGAGGATCTGCGGCTGGGGCCGCCAATGACGGCGATCACCGCCGCCCTGGTGGGGGTGATCGCCAGCCTGGCGCTCTATTTCGCCGTGCCGGTGCTCTGGCCCGGCGGCCGCTTCGATCCCCTGGCGCTCCTGCTGGCGGCGCTGGCCCTGCTGTTGCTGCGCCGCGGCTTCGGGGTGCTGCCCCTGATCGGCGGCGCCGGGCTGGTGGGTCTGCTTCGCTTTGTTGTCTCTCTGGCCGCTTTGCCGGCCACCCCATGATCAGCGATGGATTTTGCGCAGGGCCCCACGCTGGTGATGGGCATCCTCAACCTCACCCCCGATTCGTTCAGCGACGGCGGCCGTTTCAACGATCCTGATCGGGCCGTGCGTCAGGCGTTGCGGTTGGCGGAGCAGGGTGCCGATCTGCTTGATCTCGGCGGCCAGAGCACCCGACCCGGCGCCGAGGAGGTGGGGCCCGAGCGGGAACTCGCCCGGGTGCTGCCGGCCCTGGAGGCGATCCGGGCCGCCCTGGCGGCGCAGCCGCAGCCCCAGGCCCGGCCCCTGATCTCGATCGACACCTTCCATGCAGCGGTGGCAGCGGCGGCCCTGGCCGCCGGCGCCGACTGGATCAACGACGTCAGCGGCGGCCGGCGGGATCCGGCCCTGCTGTCGGTGGTGGCCGCGGCGGGGTGTCCGGTGGTGCTGATGCACAGCCGCGGCGACAGCGCCAGCATGGATCGCCTCGCCGTCTACGGCGACGTGGTGGCGGAGGTGCGCGAAGAGCTGCTGTTGGCAACTTCCCGCGCTCTGGCGGCCGGGGTGCGTCCTGAGCAGATCGTCTGGGATCCAGGCCTGGGCTTCGCCAAGAACACCGAGCACAACCTGGAGCTGCTGCGGGGCCTGGCCCGCCTTGGGGAGGAGGGTTTCCCGCTGCTGGTGGGCCCTTCCCGCAAGCGCTTCATCGGGGCGGTGCTCGATGAACCGCGGCCTCGCGCCCGCCTGTGGGGAACCGCGGCGGTGTGCGCCCAGGCAATCGCCGCCGGGGCCAGGGTGGTGAGAGTCCACGATGTGGGCCCGATCGTGCAGGTCGCCCGCATGGCGGATGCCCTCCGGGGTCAGGCCTGCTCGAGCTGCGGGTAGCCGAGGCGGTTGAGCAGGGGGCCCGCCATGGCCGTGGTCACCAGGGCCATCAGCACCATCATCGTGAACAGCGGCGTGGAGATCACGCCGAGACTGTGGCCCACGTTGAGGATCACCAGTTCGGTGAGGCCGCGGGTGTTCATCAGCCAGCCCATCGCCTGCGCCTCCCGCGGTGGAACTCCGCTGAGCCGCGCCGTGCCCCAGATGCCCACGAACTTGCAGCCCACCGCCACCGCCAGCACCAGCAGCGCCACCAGCCACAGGGAGGGGCTGTCGAGACTCTGGAACTCGGTGGTGATGCCGCTGATCGCGAAGAACATCGGCAGCAGCACCGTGAGCACAACCGCTTCCAGCCGTAGTTTCAGCCGTTGCTGTAGCGGGCCGTAGCGGGGCAGGGCCAGCCCCCAGAGGAAGGCGCCGATCACCAGATGCACCCCGAGCCGGTCGCAGACCACCGCCGAGAGGATCGCCCCCGCCAGCAGGCTCGACTGCAACAGCGGTCCGAGCTGGTGGCGGCGCCGGTAATGGTGTTCCAGCATCGCCATCAGCGGCCGGGCGAGCACCAGCAGCAGGAAGGCCCAGAGCATGGTGCCGACCAGGGCCGGCAGGGCCCCTCCGAACGATCCGGAGCGGGTGAACGCCACCACCGCCGCCAGCAGCAGCCAGCCCAGCACGTCATCCACCGCAGCGGTGCTGATCGCCAGCTGGCCCAGGGGCTGCCGCATCAATCCCCGTTCCCGCAGGATGCGGCTCAGCACCGGGAAGGCGGTGATCGCCATCGCCACCCCCATGAACAGGAATCCGGGCAGGCTGCCTTCCCCGGGCAACAGCTCCGGGGCGATTCTCTCCAGGGCGCTGGCCAGGGCGATGCCCAGACCCAGGGGCAGCAGCACGCCCACCAGCGACAGGCGGCTGGCCAGGGGCAGCTTTCCCTGCAGCAGGGCTGGATTCATCTCCAGCCCCACCAGGAACATGAACAGGATCAGCCCCAGTTGGCCCAGCAGGTTGAGCTGGCTGGCGACGCTTTCCGCTCCGAACAGGGTCTGCTGGAGCTGGGGTGCCAGGGCCCCCAGCACCGAAGGCCCGAGCACGATGCCCCCCAGGATCTCCCCCAGAACCCTGGGTTGCCCCAGGCGGCGCAGCAGTTCCCCCAGCAGCTGACACACCACCACGATCAGGGCGATGTCCACCAGCACCAGGGCCAGGCCCGGGGCCGGGGCGGCCATGGCGAAGGGAATCAAGGGGTAATTCCGGAAGGGGTCAGGCCTGGCTGACGCCTTCGATCCGATCCTCGATCTCCTGGTAGATCTCCTGGAGCTGCTGGATGTTCTCGTCGGAGGTTTCCCAGTACCCGCGGCCGTTGACTTCGAGCAATGTGCCCACGATGCGGCGGAAGCTGTGGGGGTTGAGTTCCATCAGCCGCTTGCGCATCTCGGGGTCATTGATGAAGGTGTCGTTGGCCTCCTCGTAGACGAAGTTGTCGACGGCGCCGCTGGTGGCACTCCAGCCCAGGGTGAAGTTCAGCCGTTTGGCCACCTCGCGCACGCCCTCGTAGCCGGAATTGAGCATGCCCTCGTACCACTTGGGGTTGAGCAGCTTGGTGCGGGAATCGAGGCGGATGGTTTCGCTCAGGGAGCGCACCTGGGCGTTGGCGGTGGTGGTGTCGGCGATGTAGCTGGAAGGGGCTTTGCCGTCATCCCGCAGATTGGCGATC
>JBKDOV010000078.1:0-69321 GCA_046342815.1 Cyanobacteriota bacterium | reverse complement strand
GAGCAGACGCTTGGCAGCAACGGGATCACGCCTTGAATCAACACCGGATTCAAGAAAACAGGCTGTACGCAGCAAAGTGACACCCAGAAGGGGCAACACACCTGCATCGAGAATGCGATTGGAAATCTGATGACCCCAGATCGACGAACGGATATTGACCGGAAATAACGAGGCTGCTAAAACTATAAGAAAAGCAAGAATGATGGAACGACCACACACACGAGCCATGAAGGGCACATGGGGATCAACGACCTGGCTCTGCATCGTGGAATGGGCAGAAGACAACAGCTTGGAGCCCAATTGGGTAATCGCTGGAAGAGGAATTCACCTCTTACTTCGTGACAAATGGATCCTATGGGTGATTTCGAGATCAATCGATCTAATACAGATGCAGCACCAAGACAGCGAATCTTCCTCACGCTCGCTGCAATGGCCAGACGCGCTGGAGATTGGCGGGTGCTCAGCTGTGCTGTTCCAGCAGGCTGGCGGCGTAGCTGCGGGCCTCATGGTGGTCCCCTCCGGCCAACTGGGCCAGTTCGCTCTGGCGGGCCTGAGTGTCCCGCAGCTGGGACACTCGCGTGTGGGTGAGGCCCTCCACCACCTCCTTGCTCACCAGGAAATGGTGATCGGCGGCGGCGGCCACCAGGGGCTGGTGGGTCACGCAGAACACCTGGCGCTGCTCGGCCAGCCGGCGCAGCAGGGCGGCCATGGCACCGCTGACGCGGCCACGCACGCCGCTGTCGATCTCATCGAACAGCAGGGTCACATCCGGATCGGCGGCGGCCAGGCAGGTCTTGAGCGCGAGCAGGAAGCGGCTCATCTCGCCGCCGGAGGCCACCTCCGCCAGCGGAGCGAGCGGCTGCCCCGGATTGGCTGAAAACAGGAAACGAACGGCATCAGCGCCCTCCTCCCCCGGTGCTTCCGATTCGAGGGAAACGGCGAAGCGCACATTGGCCAGCCCCATCGGCCGCAGGGCCGCCATCAGCTGCTCCTCGAGCGAACGGGCAGCCAGGGCGCGGCTGGCGCTGAGGTCTGCGTTGCGCCGATCGCGCTCCGCCCGGGCAACCGCCTCGGCCTGCTCCAGGGCCGCCAGCGACGCCGCCGCCCCCCCGGAACCCAGCTGTTCGCGCAGCTGATCGCGGAGTTGGATCAATTTCGGCAGCTCCCGGCCATGGCGCCGCTCCAGGGCCTTCAGCTGGGCCATGCGCTCCTGCAGCTCCGCCAGGGAGCCGGGATCACTCTCGAGGCCGGCGCCATAGCGATCCAGATCCCTGGCCAGATCCTGGAGGGCGGCCAAGGCATCGCTGCACTGGCCGCAGAGGGGGCCCAGGCTGGGATCCAACCCTTCCATCGTCTGCAGTTCCTGCTCACAGGCGGCCAGATGGTCGAGGGCCGAGGGGGCTGCATCGGCGCCCTCCACCAGCCTCCCGAGCAGGGCCATCACCCCCTCCTGGAGCCGTACCCCATGGGCCAGTCGATCCTGCTCGATCTGCAGGCGACGCCGTTCCTGGGGATCCTCGAGTTGGGCGGCCTCCAGATCCTCCAGCAACTGCTCCTGCTGCTGGCGATCCCGTTCCAGCCGCTCCAGGTCGGTGCGGGCAGCCTCCAGCAGCCCCTGGGTCTGACGCCAGGCCCGATGCCCCGCCCGGACCGCCTCAAGCTGGGTCAACAGGGGCTCACCGGCGAACCGATCCAGCCAGCGACGCTGCTGACCCGGCCGTGCCAGCTGCTGGGTCTGCCCCTGGACGGTGAGATCCAGCAACAGCGGTCGCAGCTGCAGCACCTGGGCGCGGCTCACCGCCACCCCGTTGAGGCGATGACGACTGGAGAGCCGGTCGTCCTGCAGCCGCCAGTCCCGGCTGAGCAGCAGCTCGTCCTCTTCCGCCTCGAGCTCCTGCTGCGCGAGCCAGGCGATCACCGGAGGCGTCAACCGGAAGCTGGCCTCGATCCGGCCACGGTCGGTGCCACGACGCAGCAGCCGGGCCCCCTGGCTGCCCTGGGCACCCCCCAGTAGGGCATCGAGAGCATCCAGAAGAATCGATTTGCCGGCACCGGTCTCGCCGGTGAGCACCGTGAAGCCCTCTCCGAACGCCAGTTCCAGACGTTCGATCAGAGCGATGTTCTCCAGGCTCAGACCCGTGAGCACCGCAGTC
This sequence comes from Cyanobacteriota bacterium, assembly GCA_046342815.1. Classification (GTDB taxonomy): domain Bacteria; phylum Cyanobacteriota; class Cyanobacteriia; order PCC-6307; family Cyanobiaceae; genus Cyanobium. Next base: position 67,168 of record JBKDOV010000078.1, on the reverse strand, counting down.
CCCCGTGGCAGAACCGACCGTAGCGGCTGTCTCTTTCGTTTAGAAGGGGGGTCCAGCCGGTTCGCACCATCCACCATGGTCCGCACGCCAGTCGAAGCTGCCACCGCGGCGATGCGCAGGGCGGTACAGGGCGACCAGGAAGAAGTAGTCGAGGCAGGTCCAGCGACCCCCCCTCCCCCGGAGCCTCCGCCGGCCAGCCGAACCGCACAGAGCAGCCCGGAGCTCGGCGATTTTCTGGAAGTGGCGGGGCTGCTGAGCTACGACCCGGAGGCGATCACCCGTATTTATGCCGGCCATCCCCAAAGGCTGCTGCGACGGCTCTGGCAGACCCTGATTCCGATCGGTCTGTATCTGCTGGGCGTGGCCGGCGACTGGCTCACCGGCCAGCTGGCCAACCAGAACAGGGCCCGCAATCGGGCCCGGGAATGCGCCCAGCTGCTCACCGATCTGGGGCCTGCCTTCATCAAGGCCGGCCAGGCCCTCTCCACCCGACCGGACATCATTCCGCCAGTGCTGCTGGAGGAACTGGCCGCCCTGCAGGACCAGCTGCCCGGCTTCGACAGCGCCCTGGCCATGGCCTGCATCGAAGAGGATCTCGGGGCTCCGGTGCACGAGATCTACGAACAGCTGGACCGCGAACCGATCTCGGCTGCCTCCCTCGGCCAGGTGCACCGTGGTGTACTCAAGGGTGGGCAGAAGGTGGCGGTGAAAGTGCAGCGCCCCGGACTGCGCGAACAGATCACCCTCGATCTCTACATCGTACGCAATATCGCAGCCTGGCTCAACCAGAACATCGGCCTGATCCGCAGCGACCTCGTAGGACTGATCGACGAGCTGGGAAGACGTGTTTTCGAGGAAATGGACTATTGCAATGAAGCCAGCAATGCCGAAAAATTTGCCACGCTTCATCAGCACAATCCTCGCATCGCCGTTCCCGCCATCCACCGCCACGCCACCAGTCGAAGGGTGCTGACGATGGAGTGGATCGATGGCGTGAAGCTCACCAACCTCGAAGCGGTGAAGGCCCTGGGTATCGATCCCGATGAAATGGTGGAGGTGGGGGTGAACTGCAGCCTCCAGCAACTGCTCGAGCATGGCTTCTTCCATGCCGATCCCCATCCAGGAAATCTGCTGGCCCTGCCCGATGGTCGGCTTGCCTATCTCGATTTCGGGATGATGAGCGAGGTTTCACGGGAATCACGGACCGGCCTGATCCAGGCAGTTGTGCATTTGGTCAATCGCAATTTCCCCGCCCTTTCAAAGGACTTCGTGAAGCTCGGCTTCCTGGGTGAGGAGGTGAATCTCGAACCGATTGTGCCGGCCTTTGAATCCGTATTCGGGCAGGCACTGGAGATGGGAGTGAGCAAGCTCGACTTCAAGGCGGTGACCGATGATCTTTCGGGCGTGATGTACAAGTTTCCCTTCCAGGTTCCTCCTTACTACGCCCTGATCATCCGCTCCCTGGTGACCCTGGAAGGGATTGCCCTCAGTGTCGACCCCGAATTCAAGATCCTGGGCGCTGCCTATCCCTACTTCGCCCGGCGTCTGATGGAGGATTCCGATCCGGAGTTGCGCCGCAGCCTGCGGGAGATGCTGTTCGATGGAGACGATTTCCGCTGGCAGCGCCTCGAAAACCTGATCGGCAGTGCCTCCCTGCAGGAACAGCTGGATCTCGAGGGCCTGCTGGATCAGGTGCTCGATTTTCTGTTTTCGCCCAATGGCGGCCTGCTGCGCCAGCAGCTGGTGGATGGCGTGGTCGAACAGATGGATGCCCTGGCCTGGCGCACCACCCTCCAACTGGGCAAGCGCCTGCCGCGGCCCCTCCAGCCTCCGGGCCTGCGGGAGCGGGTGGAACTGCTGGAACCACTGCCAGGGGAACCGCTGCTCGATCTCGAACCGGTGCGTCAGCTGGTGACGATCCTCAAGGACCTGCCAGGCTTTGAACCCCAGGTGCTGCTGCGGAGATTGCCACGGGTGCTGGGGGAACCGGACCTGCGCCGCATGGGGCTGGATGTGGCGCGCGGCCTGGCCGAACGGGGAGTGGTCCGCCTGCTGCGCGACGTTCTGGTGACTCCCGCCCGGCGGTGAACCACGAGACTCACGGGAGGACAGCCTAGATTGAAGGTCCTCTTCCTTCCTTCTGTGCGCAAGCGGCAACGGCTCCTGGCAGCCCTTCTCGGCCTGGGCCTCTGCTGCTCGGGAAGTTCGGCCCTGGCTGCCGAAAACCTGGTGTTCGTGAGCGGAGCCTTCCGGCGCTCCCTTCCCGTGGCCGACCTGGAACACCTGGCCAGCACCGGCCAGGCCCGGGGACTGCTCAGCGACATGCTGAAGCTCTCAAAGCAGCAACCCCAGGAGGTGGCGAAGCTGCTCAATGAATCCGTGAGCCTGCCTGTGGTGCTGGTGAGCCGCCTGCTCAACACCCGCATCGGTGAAGCGATCCTCGATCGACTGGCCCGGATCTTCTATCCCCTCAAGGTCGCCGATGCTGGGATCCCCGCGATGCGCTCCGCCGTGGTGCTCGGGATCGCCGAAGGGAATGGATCCATTTCGGCCATCTCCTTTCTGCGGGCCTACCCCAACAAGGAACTGGAAGTGAACGTGCCGGCGCTGATGGCGCTGATGAGCAAAGCCTCCTCCATCTCCGATCTGGTGCGCTTCTTCTCGGAATCACCGCTGGATGGCCTGCGGGGAGAATCCACCGGCAGCAGCAGCGCCCCTGCCACGGCACCCGGTTCGGCCACTTCCACCGCTCCCTGAAGGCGTTTCCCTAAAGGCGTAGATTCACCCCAGACCTGAGCCGACCCTTTGGCTGTGCTTGATGCTCTGCGGCGTCTGGGTCAACGACCCACCATGCAGGACTGGCCGGGACTGATCGAGGCCTATCGGTCCTGGCTGCCCGTCTCCGCCGCCACCCCGGTGATCACCCTGCGGGAAGGGGCCACGCCGCTCATCCCCGCCCCGGTGATCGCCGAGCGCATCGGCAAGGGAGTGAAGGTCTTCCTTAAGTACGACGGCCTCAACCCCACGGGATCCTTCAAGGATCGGGGCATGACCATGGCCATCTCCAAGGCCCGGGAAGCGGGCTCGGAGGCCGTGATCTGCGCCAGCACCGGCAACACCTCCGCCGCTGCCGCCGCCTACGCCCGTCGCGGCGGCATGCGCGCCTTCGTGCTGATTCCCGATGGCTACGTGGCCCAGGGCAAGCTGGCCCAGGCCCTGCTCTACGGCGCCGAGGTGCTGGCGGTGAAGGGCAACTTCGACCGCGCCCTGGCGATCGTGCGCGAAGTGGCGGAACAATACCCGGTCACCCTGGTGAACTCCCTCAACCCCTATCGCCTGCAGGGGCAGAAGACGGCCGCCTTCGAGGTGGTGGATGCTCTGGGGGATGCCCCCGACTGGCTGTGCATCCCGGTCGGCAACGCCGGCAACATCAGCGCCTACTGGATGGGCTTCAACGAATACAAAAGCGCCGGCCACTGCCGTCGGCTTCCCCGAATGATGGGCTTCCAGGCAGCCGGAGCCGCGCCGTTGGTGCTCGGTCACACGGTGGAACAGCCCGACACGATCGCCACCGCGATTCGGATCGGCAATCCGGTGAACAAGGAAAACGCCCTCAAGGCCAGGGCCGAGAGCAACGGCGATTTCATGGCCGTGACTGATGCCGAGATCATCGAGGCCTACAAACTGCTGGGCCGCGGCGAGGGGGTGTTCTGTGAACCCGCCAGTGCGGCTTCGGTGGCGGGGCTGATCAAGCGCCGCGACGAGGTGCCCTCCGGCGCCACGGTCGTGTGTGTACTCACCGGCAATGGCCTCAAGGACCCCACCACCGCGATCGAACACAACGATTCCACCTTCCATACCGGCCTCGATCCCGACACGGCCACGGTGGCGAAGGTGATGGGCTTCTGAGATCGTTCAAGCCCCCTTTCCTTTCTCTCCTGCCCCCCGGAAGGCCTGCCTTCCGGGGGGTTTTCGATGGCGTTGATCGGCCGTCCAGTGGACAATCCGGCCCAGGGAAATCCTGGGGAAAGACCCCATTCCCGCCGGGGAGGGCGGAGGGCGTATTCGGCCGTTGGATTCGTGTTGTTTTCCCCAGGCCGGGGAATCGGGGGGAAAGTGCTTCAACGGAGGAGATCCCGCGCGGGATTCCCCAGGGGCTGTGGTAGATAAACCCAGTGGGGATGGGCATTTCGGCCGGGTTTTCCGGATTTCCCCTGCCCCTACGACTACGGGTTTTCTTTTTTTCTTAAAACTTTTAATCCGTTTAGCGATCGTGATGGAGGAAAAACGCAGAAGCCAGCTTCATCGGATTTCCAGCCGTTGCGCTTTCGTCCGTGCTGTGAAACCGTGGGGCCCGCTCGCCATTGTCCGGTCGGACTCCCATGAAGCTGGTCTGCTCCCAGGCGGAACTCTCAAGCAGCCTTCAGCTGGTCAGTCGAGCTGTGGCCGGTCGCCCCACCCATCCGGTGCTGGCCAATGTGTTGCTCACCGCCGACGCCGCCACCGGTCGACTCAGCCTCACGGGCTACGACCTCAGCCTCGGCATTCAGACCAGCCTTCCCGCCGCCGTGGAGAGCAGCGGAGCCATCACCCTGCCGGCCCGTCTGTTCGGCGAAATCGTTTCGCGGCTGTCGTCCGACAGCCCGATCACGCTGAGCTGTCCGGAGGGGGAGGAGCAGGTGGAACTCACCAGCCTTTCCGGCAGCTACCAGATGCGTGGCATGCCCGCCGATGATTTTCCCGATCTGCCGCTGGTGCAGAGCGGTGCTCCGATCCGGATCGATTCCGAAGCCCTTGTGAAGGGGTTGCGGGCCACTCTGTTCGCCAGCAGTGGGGATGAAGCCAAGCAGCTGCTCACAGGCGTGCATCTGCAGCTGGCGGGAGAAGGCCTGGAATGTGCCGCCACCGACGGCCATCGTCTGGCGGTGCTGCGGATCGAGCACGCCCTCCATGGCGGAGAAGGTTCGGAAGAAGGGGAACCGTTTGATGTGACCGTGCCCGCCCGCTCGCTGCGGGAACTGGAGCGGCTGCTCACCGGCCGCCCCTCCACCGAACCGCTCAGCCTCTTCTGCGAGCGGGGCCAGGTGGTGGTGGTCTGGGCCGATCAGGTGCTCACCAGTCGCAGCCTCGATGGCACCTACCCCAACTACGGACAGCTGATTCCCCCTTCCTTCAACCGTCGGATCCTTCTGGATCGTCGCGCCTTTGTCTCGGCGCTGGAGCGGGTGGCGGTGCTGGCCGATCAGCACAACAACGTGGTGAAGCTGAGCAGCGATCCGGCGACGGGCAAGGTCACGATCCGTGCCGACGCCCAGGATGTGGGCAGTGGCTCCGAGGCCCTGGCCGCCGAAATCGAGGGCGAGGAGATCCAGATCGCCTTCAATGTGCGGTACCTGCTCGATGGTCTCAAGGCGATGGCTTCCGACCGGGTCGTGCTCCAGAGCAATGCCCCCACCACTCCTGCGGTGCTCTCTCCGGTCGGCGAGGATGGGGCGTTCACCTATCTGGTGATGCCGGTTCAGATCCGCAACTGACGCGTCCGCACCTGAAGCGTTGAATCTTCCCGAGCAACTGCTGCTGAGCGATCTTCTGCGCCTCAGGGTGCGATGTGATCAGGGCCTCGACCATGGCCCCGGCGTGATCGCCTGGATGCACCCTCCTGTCCACCGCGTGCTCGGTTGGGCCAGCCGCCCTTCGGCCTTCGGGCAGCTCCGCACGGTCTGGCGCCTCGATCAATTGCGGGGCCTCAGTGAGCAGGAGGCTTTTGTGCGGGGGGAAGCGGTGGAAACCGATCCCGAGACCCTCCAGCGCCTGCCCACGCTGATCGAAGCCACCCTGCTGGGTGGGGAGGGGCAGCCGCTCGGCAGCGTCGCCGATGCCGCCGTGGAGCTGCGCACCGGCCGGATCCGCCATTACCTGGTCTCCCGCAGTGATCCGCGCCTGCCCGGCACCAGTCGCTGGCGGCTGAGTCCGGATCGGATCGTTGATCAGCAGCCTGGGCGGGTGTTCACCGCTCTCCAGGGTCTCGATGACCTGCCACTGGCCAAGGCCAGTGTGCGGCAGGAATTTCTGCGCAGATCGCGCCGTTGGCGCGAGCAGGTGGGGGAGGAGACCTCGCGTCTGCGGGACCAGTTTCAGCAGGCGGGAGGGCGACTGGAGGATCGGTTGGAGGGGTGGCTCGAGGAACCCCCCTGGCAGGACCAGTTCTCCCGCCGCTCCGCCTGGGAGGACGATCCCGAAGCAGCAACTGCCGATGACAGGGAGGAGGACGAAGACCTCAGCCGACCCCCTGGTAGATCGCGGGACCACTGGGTGGATGAATCCGAGGACGAACCGGAGACGTCGCTCCCGTATGACCGCCCGGCACCGCGGGCCGCCCGGCGCGAGTCCAGGCAGGCTCCTCCGGCTGCGGATCGCTACCGCGGCCGCGACGACGACGATCCCTGGATCTGATTCCTTCGCCGCCTGGCCTGCCGGCGCGCCGGGTCGGAGCCCCCCGGATCGGATACTGGGAAGGTGTTGCAACGGCGCCGTGGTGGCCTCCCCCTCTTCTGGCTCCCCCTTCGAGGCCCCCGACTACCCGGTGCCCGAGGCGCTGAAGAAGGAGAACCTCAGCCAGGCCGATTACGACGAGATCTGCCGCCGTCTCGGCCGCGTCCCCAACCGGGCCGAGCTGGGCATGTTCGGGGTGATGTGGTCGGAGCACTGCTGCTACCGCAACTCTCGGCCGCTGCTGCAGGGCTTCCCCACCACCGGTCCGCGCATCCTGGTGGGCCCCGGGGAGAACGCCGGCGTGGTGGATCTGGGGGAAGGGCAGCGCCTCGCCTTCAAGATCGAGAGCCATAACCACCCCTCGGCGGTGGAGCCGTTCCAGGGCGCTGCCACGGGCGTGGGCGGCATTCTGCGCGACATCTTCACCATGGGCGCCCGGCCGATCGCCCTGCTCAATGCCCTGCGCTTCGGCCCCCTGGAGGAGGAGCGCAACGTGGGTCTGCTGGAGGGCGTGGTGGCCGGCATCGCCCACTACGGCAACTGCGTGGGCGTGCCCACCGTGGGCGGAGAGGTGGCCTTCGACCCCAGCTATTCCGGCAACCCCCTGGTGAACGCCATGGCCCTGGGGCTGATGGAAACCGAAGAGATCGTCTGCTCCGGTGCCGAGGGCGTGGGCTATCCGGTGGTGTACGTGGGCAGTACCACCGGCCGCGACGGCATGGGGGGCGCCAGCTTCGCCAGTGCCGAGCTCACCGAGGCTTCCCTCGACGATCGCCCCGCCGTGCAGGTGGGCGACCCTTTTCTGGAGAAGGGGCTGATCGAGGCCTGCCTCGAGGCCTTCCAGAGCGGGGATGTGGTGGCCGCCCAGGACATGGGCGCCGCCGGCCTCACCTGCAGCTGCTCGGAGATGGCCGCCAAGGGGGGCCTGGGCATCGAACTGGATCTCGACCGGGTCCCGGCCCGTGAGACCGGCATGACCCCCTATGAGTTTCTGCTGAGCGAATCGCAGGAGCGGATGCTGTTTGTGGTCAAGCCCGGCACGGAGACGGACCTGATGGCCCGCTTCACCCGTTGGGGTCTGCAGGCGGCCGTGGTGGGTCGGGTGCTGCAGGAGAACGTGGTGCGGGTGCTCCAGCACGGTGCGGTGGCGGCCGAGGTGCCGGCCAGTGCCCTGGCGGACGACACGCCGATCAACCACCACGAACTGCTCTCGGAACCCCCCGCCGAGATCCAGGCCCACTGGCTCTGGCGCGAGGACCAGCTGCCGCCCGCTGCCGCCGCCGGCATCGTTCCCGCCACCGCGGCTGCCGCCCATTCGCCCCTCAGCTGGGGGGAGGTTCTGCTCCGGTTGCTCGACGATCCCACCATCGCCTCCAAGCGCTGGGTCTACCGCCAGTACGACCACCAGGTGCAGGCCAATACCGTCGTGCCGCCCGGCGGCGCCGATGCGGCCGTGGTGCGGCTGCGGCCCCAGCAGGGAAGCGGGGCGATGGCCCCTTCCCAGCGGGGGGTGGCGGCGGTGGTCGATTGCCCCAACCGCTGGGTGGCCCTGGATCCCGAACGCGGGGGCATGGCCGCCGTGGCCGAAGCCGCCCGCAACCTCAGCTGTGTGGGTGCCGAGCCCCTGGCGGTCACCGACAACCTCAACTTCCCTTCCCCCGAAACCCCCATCGGGTACTGGCAGCTGGCCATGGCCTGCCGGGGCCTGTCGCAGGCCTGCTCCGCCCTTGATACCCCGGTCACCGGCGGCAACGTCTCGCTCTACAACGAGACCCGGCTGCCGGATGGCCGCATGCAGCCGATCCATCCCACGCCCGTGGTGGGGATGGTGGGGCTGGTGCACGATCTGGCCCATGTGCGGGGCCTCGCCTGGCGGGAGCCGGGGGATGCCATCTGGATGCTCGGGGTACCCCTGGAGGCCGGGGAGGCTCCGGCGGATCCGCGGATCGGTCTGGCGGGCAGCAGCTATCTGCAGGTGGTGCACGGTTGCCTCACCGGCCGCCCACCCCTGCCGGATCTGGAGCTCGAGCGCTCCGTGCAGGCCTTCCTGCGCCAGGCGATCGCCGCTGGACTGGTGGCTTCCGCCCACGACCTCAGCGATGGCGGCCTGGCGGTGGCGGTGGCCGAAGCCTGCATCGCCTCCGGCTTCGGTGCCCATCTCGAGATTCCTTCCGGTGCCGCCCGGCTTGATCGTCAGCTGTTTGCTGAAGGCGGTGCCCGGGTGCTGGTGAGTGTGCCCCCGGCCGCCACCGTGGCCTGGCAGCAGGCCCTCGATGCCGTCGAGGCTTCCGTTCCGGCCCGCTGCCTCGGGGTGGTGGAGCCGGAAGACCGCCTGACCATCGTGCAGGCCGGTTCCCCCCTGCTGGAGGTTTCCCTGGAGGCCCTGCGTAGCAGTTTCGAGCAGGGCATTCCGCGGCGCCTCGCCCAGGCCGGTCCTCCGCCGGAGCACTGATCCCCCGTGCGCAATGATGCTTGCGGCCCGATGCTGGCGAGTTCCGTGCCCTTTGCCGAGCCCGATTCCCTGCCCAACCGGGATTCCGCTGCCGGAGCCTGTGATCCGGCGGAACGCCCCGACAAGCCGGAGGAGGCCTGCGGCGTCTACGCGGTCCTGGCCAGCGGTCAGGCGGTGGCCAACCTCACCTATTTCGGTCTGTACGCCCTGCAGCACCGCGGTCAGGAGTCGGCGGGGATCGCCGTCTTTCAGGAGGCCAGGGTGCGGCTCCACAAGGACATGGGCCTGGTGAGTCAGGTGTTCGATCAGGACGTGCTCGAGCGCATGCCTGGCGACCTGGCGATCGGTCACAACCGCTATTCCACCACCGGCAGCAGCAAGGTCTGCAATGCCCAGCCCGTGGTCCTGATGACCCGGCTGGGTCCCCTGGCCCTCGCCCACAACGGCAATCTGGTCAATGCGGCAGAGCTGCGCGCCTCCCTGGCCCATCTGGCCGGCGAATTCACCTCCACCACCGATTCGGAGCTGATTGCCTTTGCCCTCCAGCAGGCCGTGGATGGGGGCATGGGCTGGAATCAGGCGATCCGTGCCGCTGCCGCCCGCTGTCGCGGTGCCTTCAGTCTGGTGATCGGTACCCCCGAGGGGCTGTTCGCCCTCCGCGATGGCCATGGCATCCGCCCCCTGGTGTACGGCTCCCTTGGGGATTCCGAACTGGGTCACTGGGTGGTGAGCAGTGAAACCTGTGGGCTCGACATCATCGGAGCCCGTTTTCTCGATGACATCCAGCCCGGCGAACTGGTGCATTTCCGCTTGGGAGATCCGATTCCCGAACGTCAACAGTGGTGTGAGGAGCCGGCGAAGCTGTGTGTGTTTGAGATGATCTACTTCGCCCGTCCCGACAGCCGCTTCTTCGGCGAATCCCTCTACAGCTATCGGGTGCGGATCGGCGAGGTGCTGGCCCGTGAAACGCCGGTGGAGGCAGACATCGTGATCGGTGTGCCGGATTCCGGCATTCCTGCCGCCATCGGGTATTCCCAGGCCAGTGGCATCCCCTTCGGGGACGGTCTGATCAAGAACCGTTATGTGGGGCGCACCTTCATTCAGCCCACCCGGGCGATGCGGGAGGCGGGCATCCGCGTCAAGCTCAATCCGCTTCCGGATGTGCTGGCGGGCAAGCGTGTGGTGGTGATCGATGATTCGATCGTGCGTGGCACCACCAGTCGCAAGCTGGTGCAGGCCTTGCGGGATGCCGGCGCCACGGAGGTGCACATGCGGATCAGTTCCCCGCCCGTCACCCATCCCTGCTTTTACGGCATCGATACCGACACCCAGGACCACCTGATCGCCGCCCGCTTGACCCTTCTCGAAATCGAGCAGCATCTGGGGGTGGATTCGCTTGCCTACCTGAGCAAGCAGGGGATGGTTGATGCGGCCCATACCCATTCCAATCATTTCTGTACCGCCTGTTTCGATGGCAGCTATCCGATCGCCATGGATGAGGAGGTGCGCCGCAGCAAGTTGATGCTGGAGCCCTCGGGTCTGGCCGCCACTGTGTCGTGACTTCCCGGCTGCGCATCGGATTTCTCGATTCCTGGCTGCAGGATTCGGCCGAAGGCAGCGGCACGGCGGTGGCGATCGGTGGCCTGGCCGAAGCGCTTCAGAAACGGGGGCATCAGGTGGAGCGGGTCGTGCCGCGGGGCACCTGGCCCCGCAATCTGCTGCTCCGGCGCCTCTGGTTCAACCTCACGCTGCCGCGCCGGCTACTGGGGGCCGGCGGTTCCCTGCCCTACGACCTGCTGGTGGGTTTCGACATCGATGGCTTTCGCCTGGCCCATCGTTCCCCCGTGCCCTATGTGTGCAGCATCAAGGGGGTGCTGGCTGAAGAGGCCCGTTGTGAGCGGGGGCTGCCCCGCCTGATGCTCGGCGGCCTTTCCCTGCTGGAGCGGCTCCATGCCCGCCGGGCTCCCCGGGTGGTCACCACCAGTGTCTATTGCCGGGATCGCATCACCGCCCATTACGGCGTGCCCGGCTCGCGCCAGGCGGTGGTGCCGGAGGGCATCGATCCGGTGGCCTGGGGGCCTGAACCGGAACCCGATCGCCAGCCCTACACCGTGCTTTGCGTTGCCCGTCAGTACCCGCGCAAGCGCATCACCGATCTGATCGCCGCTTTTCCCTTGGTGCTGGCCCAGCTTCCCCAGGCCCGGCTGGTGGTGATCGGGGATGGACCTGAACATGGGGCCCTAGGCAGGCAGGTGGCTGAGCTGGGGCTTGGCTCCGCCGTGAGCCTGCTCGGAGCCCTTGCTTCGGATCAGGAGGTGCGGGCCTGGTATCGCCGCGCTTCGATTTTCTGTCTGCCTTCGATTCAGGAAGGATTCGGGATCGTGTTTCTCGAGGCCATGGCCAGTGGTCTGCCTGTGGTCAGCACCACGGCCGCCGCGATTCCTGAGGTGGTGCCCGATGGCAGGGCCGGCCTGCTGGTGCCGCCGCGGGATCCGCAGGCCCTGGCGGAGGCCCTGCTGGCCCTGCTCAGGGATTCCGCGCTGCAGGAACGCTTTCGGCAGTTCGGGCGTGAGCATGCCTCCCGTTACCACTGGGACCGGGTGGCGGCACTGTTTCTGGCGGCTGTGTCGTTGCCTGGATGATCAGCAGGCCGCGGCTGCGACCTGAGCTGCGATCCACGCTCGCCACCGCGCGCCACAGGTCGGCCATGGTCACCCAGACCGCTGGATAGCGGTAGCGGGCCACATCAAGGATCAGCACGCGGTCGCTGCGGGGGTCGTAAGCGGCGAGGGGGGAGATGTGGCCACCCCCGGTCTGCCCGACGGCCCTGCGGTCGTAGTTGGCCAGCAGGCGGTCGCGCGGATCCTCCAGGTTGCGACGCACCATCCGCCGGAACTGCTCCAGGCTGAGCTGATCGCCGTGGAAGCGACGCACCACGGCGCCCTGGCTGGCGAGAAGGCCATGCAGTTGTTCCAGGGTCATGCCTGCGCGGGCCACCGCCGCCGCCTGCACGAAGGAGGTGGTGGCCGGTGCAGCGAAAACATTCGTCTGGGTCCAGAACCGGTAGTTGCCATGGTTCTCGGCCTTCGGGGCCGGCAGGGCCAGGCTGTTGAGCACCATCACACTGCTGGCCACGCCGCAGTAAGCCAGATTCGCCTGGGTTTCAAACCATTGGCTCAGGCTGCCGTAATCGGCCCGGCGGGTTCCCGGCCTCATCAGTAGGTTCTGGCCGGCAGCTGAGGTGAGAGGAAGGGGCGGGGTTGCCTGCGAGCCGGGCTCCCCGGCGGCCCTCGCCGGCGAGAGGGCGCTCTGGCAGACCATCCCTCCCGCGATCAGCAGGCCAGTCACCAGCTTGTGGCCGCCGCTTCTGCGGCGCTGGTGGCATGGCCTTGCAGATTCAGCCATTGAGCGGAATCAGTTCCTCGATCGTGCTGCCCTGGGGAAGGGGGAGATTCAGGCCGGAGCCGCCCACATCCTCCGCAGGTAGGTCGCCGGCCAGAAGCCGCAGACTGCGGGATGGGGTTCCCGACAGCAGCACCCCCACCACCCCACTGCCGCCGCCCTGCAGGTCGACGACCCGATCGTCCCGTTCCAGGAAGCGCAGGCCGATCTGGCCCAGGTCTCCCCGCTGACACAGCCGCAGCTCACTCAGAGCCAGCCTTTTCACCCTGCCCAATCGGGTGGCCAGCAGCACGGTGTCGCCGGCGGCCACGCAACTTGCCCCCACCACGCTTTCGCCGGGCAGCAACCGCAGCAGCACCGGACCCTGGGCGGTGCGGCCCATGACCGGCAGATTGGCCTCATTCACCTCCAGTCGCAGCAGGCGTCCCGTACTGCTGGCCACCACCAGTTCGCGGCCCGTGTCGCAGGGAACCACCCGCTGCAGTTTCACGCCGTCCCTGAGCTTGAGCACGGTGGCTGCCCGGCCCGAGAGTTCCAGGAAATCCTCGATCGGCAGGCGTTTGAAACGACCATCGGTGCTGAGCAGGCCCAGGCTGCCGCTGGGTTCTTTCGGGAGGCGCACCACCTGCACCACCGGATCCCCCGCCAGGCTTTCCGGCAGGAATTTTTCCAGGGAACCGTTCTGCTGACCTGCGTATTCCCATCGCAGCAAGGCCACCTTGCCGTTGGCACTGAAGGCGAGCAGGGAGGGTTCTTCCGCCACCGGCAGCAGCAGGCGGGCCGGTGCCGGGTGTTCCCCAGGGCTGATCGCCTCCTCCAGGTGCAGACGTCCCAGGCTCTGGGGGGTCACGATCCGCACCTGGCCATCGGCCTGGATCAGCAGCCGGCTGTCGGGGGCGAGAGCCTCGAAGGCCTGCTGGCGTTGCAGCTCGGTGTTTGGCCGCACAGCGGCCGCCCGCTGGGCCACAAGTTCATCGCCTCCCTCGATCAACCGGGTGCGCCGTGGCGTTGCGTAGCGCTTGCGCAGCGTCTTCAGTTCGCTGACCAACGTGTCGAGCAGGGCGTCGCGCTCGTCCAGTAAGAGTCGCAGTTCGGTGCGTTCCCGTTTGAGGTCCTCCGCTTCCTTGCGCAGGCTTTCCTGTTCGAGGCCGGTGAGTCTGCGCAGGGGCATCGCCAGCACCGCATCCGCCTGGCGTTCGGTGAGGTCCAGATGGACCTGCAGGCTCGCCTTGGCGCTGGCGGCATCGGCCGCGGCCGTGATCATCTCGATCACTTCGCGCAGGCGGTTGAGGGCCTTGATCAGACCTTCCACCACCTCCAGGCGGTCTTCACAACGCCGCAGGGCGTGGGTGGTGCGCCGGATCAGGGTCAGTTCCCGGTATTCCAGGAACCGCTGCAACATCTCCCGCAGACTCAGCTGCACGGGCTGGCCATCCACCAGCGCCAGCAGGATGGCGCCGAAATTGCTCTGCAAGGCCGTGCGGCGCTGCAATTCGGCCAGCACAGCCTCCGGATTGGCATCGCGACGCAGTTCCACCACCACCCGCATGCCTTCGCGGTCGCTTTCGTCGCGGATGTCGGCGATGCCGCCGATCTTGCCTTCGTTTACCTGATCGGCGAGTTTCTCGATCCAGCCCGCCTTGCTGAGCTGGTAGGGAAGTTCGGTGATCACCACGGCACCGCGGCGGTGGCGACCCTTGCCGGGCTGGATCTCCTCGAGATGGGCCACGCCTCGCATCGGAATGCTGCCGCGGCCACTGAGATAGGTGTCGCGCACACCGCTGCCGATCAGCACCTCGCCACCGGTGGGGAAATCAGGCCCGGGAATCAGGCTCAGCAGCTTTTCGTCGCTGAGGTCGGGTTTGCGGATCAGGGCGATCAGGGCATCCACCACTTCCCCGAGGTTGTGGGGAGGGATGTTGGTGGCCATCCCCACGGCGATCCCGGTGCAGCCGTTGAGCAGCAGGAAGGGGAGCTGGGCCGGCAGCACCGTGGGCTCCTGCTGGGAGCCATCGAAGTTGGGGGCGAAATCAACGGTGTCGCTCCCGATCTCATCGAGCATCCCCTCGTTGGCGATCGGGGCCAGCCGCGTTTCCGTGTAGCGCATCGCCGCCGGTGGGTCGTCGTCCACCGAGCCGAAGTTGCCGTGGCCATCCAGCAGGGGGTTGCGGCTGGAGAAGGTCTGTACCAGTCGTACGAGCGCGTCGTAGACCGCCTGGTCGCCATGGGGGTGGTACTTGCCGAGTACGTCTCCCACCACACGCGCGCATTTGCGGTAGGGCCGATCCGGGGTGAGGCCCAGCTCATGCATGGCGAACAGGATGCGCCGCTGCACGGGTTTGAGCCCGTCACGAACGTCGGGCAGCGCCCGCCCCACGATCACGCTCATCGCGTATTCGAGGTAGGAACGCTGCATCTCCTGATGCAGGGCGATCGGCTGGATCCGTTGCTCGGGACGCTCCTCGGCCATCCGGACCTGCGATCTTTCGGTTCAGAGGGAGAAGCCTACAGATCGTGGTCGGGAATCATCGGCTCATTCGCCCTGGTCGCTGCCGGCGGTGGCGTTGGCTGTGGCCCTTTCCACGGCCGGTTTCAGCTCCGGCTGGCTGAGCAGGCGTTTGGTGGAGGAGCGCAGTCGGGTACCCCAGAGCTGCTCCTTCTGGTACGAATCGCGCACATAGTTGGGCTCATCGGCCAGGGCAGTCTCCGCAAGCCGCAGGGCTTCCCCCCGTTCCTGTGGTCCGCGTTCGAACAGGGTGGCGGCCAGGGCCAGCATCGTTTCAGCGGCATCGGGTCGGATCTTCAGGACTCGCCTCCAGCGGTCGATCGCCTCGGCCGGTCGGTTCGTTTCGTAGAGCACCAACCCCTGGTTGTTGATCGCTTCCCAGAAGTCCTTGCGCAGCTTGGCTGCCCGCTCAAAGGATCCCAGGGCCGCCACGGGCTCCTGCAGCAGGATCTGGGCGTTGCCCATGTCGAAATAGGCGCCGGCATTGCGGCTGTCGAGCTGCAGACCTTTCTTCAGCAGGCTGAGGGCCTCCTGAGGTTTGCCGTTGCGCAGGGCCAGGGAGCCTTCCGCGAACCAGATGCCTGGATTGTTGGGATCGAGTTGTTTGGCCCGGCCGAGGTCCACCAGGGCCTTGTCGATCTGGTTGTTGCGCAGGTGCGCTTCAGCCAGCAGAACCCAGCCCTGGGGGTTCTCCGGCAGCAGCCGCACCGTCAGTTCGGCCAGCCGGGCCGCTTCCTCAGCCTGGCCGAGCCGGAGCAGTCGAGCTGCTGCCTGGGCGATGCCGATGCCGGCTCCCTCCAGCTCCTTCGACTGGGGGAGATAGACGTAGGGCACCATGGCCTTGGCCGCTCTGGTTTCCGTCAGCAGCAATCCGCTGGTCAGGGTCAAGGCGAGTGGTACACACGAGAGCAATTGCCACCAACGCCGACCCACGGAATCACCACGCAATCCGAACAGCCTAGGGATCTCTCTGCGCTTCACCCACCGGTTGGGCCGCTCCCTTCGCTGCCCGGCGGCGCCATCGAATCCGTTCCGCCGCTTGCGGCCTGCAGGTTGCGGCGCCACATCCAGGGTTTGATGCGGCGCAGGGCCGAAGCCCGCAGCCTTTCCTCCCAGTCCTGATCGCTCCACGCCAGGGCTTCCTGGGCCTGCAGGTTCAGCAGCCAGGGCCGCGGCTGCAGATCCGGATCGCTGGTCGGTTCGAGCGGTTGGCGGTTCCAGGGGCACACCTCCTGGCACAGATCGCAGCCGGCCACCCAGCCATGCAGCTGCTTGCCGATCGCTTCCGGCAGCTCCGGGTCGCGGTTTTCGATGGTGTGGAACGCGATGCAGCGGCGGGCATCCACCACGAAGGGTTCCGGTAGGGCGCCGGTGGGGCAGGCCTGCAGGCAGAGGTTGCAGCGGCCACAGAGCGATTGGGCGGGCTGATCGGCCGGCAGCTCGAGGCCGATCAGCAGGTGGCCGATCAGCAGCCAGGAGCCCCGCTGCCGGTGGATCAGGTTGCCGTTCTTGCCGATCCAGCCCAGGCCAGCTTCCTCGGCCCAGGCCTTGTCCATCAGGGGGGCACTGTCCACGCAGGCGCGCCAGGCCAGCCCTGGCACCCTCTGCTCCAGCCACCTTCCCAGCTGCCGCAGGCGACCATCGATCACCCGGTGGTAGTCCCGCCCCCAGCCGTATCGGGCCACCCGAAGGCTTCCCGGCTGTGGGGTGGCCTCCACGTGGTAGTTGAGACCCACAGCCAGAAGACTTCTCACTCCGGGCAGCAATTCCTCCACGGCCCTTCGTCTTGGGTCAGCCATCCAGCCCATCGAGGCCTGGTGCCCCGCCGCCAGCCACCGTTCCAGCGCCGCCGTACGCAAGGGGATCCGTTCGCCGCCGGGTACGGCGGCAATGCCCACCGGATCGAAGCCCAGGGCCCGGGCCTCGTCCTTCAGGGCTGCGGCGAGGTCGGCAGGATGGTGTGAATCCACGGGGTGGTCGGTACAGTCGGCGAAGTTGTGTCCCGTTGCGTGGCGTTCGCTTCCTCCCCCCGTTACAGCCCGTTGCTTCGCTGGATCGGGATCACGCTGGTGGCGATGCTGCTCCTCCAGATGCTGGGTCTCGTCACCCTCTGGGACTGGAAGGAGGAGGCATTCCGTCAGCTGGTGGTGGAGCGGCTGATCAACCAGGCGCCGATGGCCCTGGTGGGTCTGGTGCTGATGTATCTCTCCTCCCGCATCGATGATGCTTCCGAGCGCCGCACCCCGCTGCAGTGGGCTGTCTGCATTCTGAGCGGTCTTCTTGCCGTGCTGCTTACCGCTTCGCTGCCGGTGGCGATGGGAGGGGATCAACTGATGCAGCAGCAGGCGGATCAGGAGCTTTCCGCCAAGCGCGGTCAACTCGAGATGGCGCGGCAGCAGAGCCGGGATCCTGCCCTGCTCCAGCAGCTGATCAAGCAGGCCGAGGCCTCCGGCCAGGTG
The DNA here is from genome assembly GCA_046342815.1 of Cyanobacteriota bacterium. GTDB lineage: Bacteria > Cyanobacteriota > Cyanobacteriia > PCC-6307 > Cyanobiaceae > Cyanobium. The sequence continues at coordinate 49,857 of JBKDOV010000078.1, read as the reverse complement.
CCGGCCGGCGCCAGCGACGCCCAGAAGACCCAGAGCGCCCGGGCCTTCGTGGATCGCCAGCTGGAGCAGTTCGAGAAGCAGTTCAAGCGGGCTGAGCAGACCAGCAAGGTGAGCCTCAATCAGCGCCGTTTCGCCGGCACCGGTGGAGCGATCCTGCTCACCATCGCCTTCACCATCCTCTGCCTGGGCAGCGTGCTCTGACCAAAGGCGCATTGATGGTTACCGTTGATCAGAGCCCACGAATCCCTGGCCTTGGTGCCTTCCAGTCCCAGACCTGATCAGCCGCTGGGCAACCGTCTTCAGCAGGATCTCAAGAACGACCTGATCGCGGGTCTTCTTGTGGTGATCCCGCTCGCCACCACGATCTGGCTTGCCACCACCGTGAGCCGCTTCGTGCTCGCGTTCCTCACCACGATCCCGAAGCAGTTCAACCCCTTCAACAACCTCAATCCGCTTCTGCAGGAGCTGATCAACGTGGGGGTCGGTCTGCTGGTCCCCCTGCTGGGCATCCTGCTGATCGGCCTGATGGCCCGCAACATCGTCGGTCGCTGGTTGCTGGAGTTCGGAGAGGGCACCCTGCTGCGGATCCCCCTGGCCGGGTCGGTCTACAAGACCCTCAAGCAGCTGCTGGAAACCTTTCTGCGGGACAACTCCACCCGCTTCCGCAGGGTGGTTCTGGTGGAGTATCCAAGGCCTGGCCTCTATGCCCTCGGCTTCGTCACCGGCACCCTCGGACGTTCCCTCCAGGCTGATTTCCCCGAAACGATGCTGAGCGTGTTCATCCCTACGGCTCCCAATCCCACCACCGGTTGGTACGCCGTGGTGCCGGAGGGATCGGTGAAGGACATCGACCTCAGCGTGGAGGATGCCTTCCGCACGATCATCTCGGCCGGCATCGTCAGTCCCGACGAAAAGGGACCCCCTTCCAACCGCAGTTTTTCCAGTCTTCTGGCCCAGCTGCGCACCCCCCAGCTGTCCTGATTGATCCGATGCAGAGTCGCACCCTTTCCCGTGAACTGGCCCTGCTGATGCTCGGTCAGATCAGCGATCGAGTTCCCGTGGCGGAACTTCCGCTTGATGTTCTGCTGCAGCAGGCCCTCGCCAGCCTCAGCCAGCACGTGCGGGATGCCCTGGACCGTTCGGCCGAGGATCTTCAACAGGCCCAGCAGCAGCTGCTCGAGAGCGAGCTTCAGGAAAACGGCGAGCAGGGGCTTCCCCGGGTGCGCCAGCATCTCCAGGAAGGCCTGGCCCATGGCGAAGCCGCCCTCAATCGCCTCTCCGCCAGCCTGGAGCTGCCGCGCCTGCTGCTGCTTGCCGACCAGGAAGAGGTGCGGCGCGGTGCCGTGGATCGTGCCCGGGCCGTGTTTCAGGACCGCACTGCCATCGATGGCCGCCTCGATGCCGTGATGGAGGGATGGCGTCTCACCAGGCTGCCGCGCATCGATCGCGACATCCTGCGGCTGGCCGTGGTGGACCTTGATGTGTTCCGCACCCCCTCTGCCGTGGCCTGCAATGAGGCGGTGGAGCTGGCCAATCGCTACAGCGACGAGCAGGGTCGCCGCATGATCAATGGCGTTCTGCGCCGGTTCACGGCCGCGAAGGTGTAATTCGATGGTGTTCGACTGGTTCAAGCGCGCCACCGCCAGCGGCTCCAGCGGAGACTCCGACGGGGGCTCAGTACCCGGGGAAGAACAGCAAGCCCCAGCCGGTTCCGCCGGCCAGCCGCCGGAACCGGAACCGGAACTGCAACCGGATTCCACTCCGCAACCGGACTCCACTCCGGAAGCCGCTGTCCCTGCCTCCACTGCCGGGCCCGCGCCCGGGGCTGTGGATGAGGACGCCCTTGCCTGGGCGCGCCAGGCCTACGCCCGCCTCAAGGCCCAGCAGGCGCAACCCACCCCTCCCCAACCCACCGCTTCGGAAGTTCTCCCCGCCGAGCCGGCCATCGAGCCTTCTCTCGAGCCTCCTTCCGAATCTCCCGTCGAGGCTCCTGCGGAGCCTCCTGCCGTTGTCCCCCAGGCGGCGCCCGCTCCCCTTCCGCAGCCCCCCGCCCCTCCTGCCCCGCCTGTGGCGGCCTCCGCCCCCTCCCTGCTGGAGCAGGCCGCGGCCCAGCGGCTTCAACGCCTGGAGGAACTGGTCGTCCCCACGCCCGAACCGGAGCCCATCCCCGCCGTCAGACCCGAGCCCCTTGCCGGAGATGAGGCGGAGCCCCAGCTCGGCGCCTTCGATGAGGATTTCACCTGGTCGGCTGAGGTGCTCGCTGCCCAGGGGCGCAGCGTTGAGGAGATGTCGGTCGAGGAGATCGACTGGCTCGGCCGCTTGCGGCGCGGCCTGGAGAAGACGCGTCGCGGCTTCGTCACCCAGTTGCTCGACAACCTCGGAGAGGATCCGCTCACGCCTGAGGTGCTCGATGATCTGGAAACCACGCTGCTGCGGGCGGACGTGGGGGTTCAGGCCACCGATCAGGTGTTGGAGGCCCTGCGGCGCCGGCTCAACGAGGAAGTGGTGGATCCCACCGAGGGCATCCGTTTCCTCAAGCAGCAGCTGCGCGGTCTTCTGGATGCGCCGATCACCGCCAGCGGCGAACCCCTGCTGGCACCCCAGCGCGATCGCCTCAATGTGTGGCTGATGGTGGGGGTTAACGGCGTCGGCAAGACCACCACCCTCGGCAAGCTCGCCAACCTGGCCGTGCGCAGCGGTTACAGCTGTCTGATCGCCGCGGCTGACACCTTCCGGGCGGCGGCGGTCCAGCAGGTCACCGTCTGGGGGGAGCGCAGTGGTGTGCCCGTGATCGCCAATCCAAGTTCCAACGCCGATCCCGCCGCCGTCGTCTACGACGCCATCGGTGCCGCCAGGGCCAAGGGCACCGACCTGGTGCTTGTCGATACGGCCGGTCGACTCCAGACCAAGCACAACCTGATGGAGGAGCTCAGCAAGGTGAGGCGCATCATTGACAAGCTGGCGCCCGAAGCGGTGGTGGAGTCGCTGCTGGTGCTGGATGCCAGCCAGGGCCAGAACGGCCTGCGACAGGCCATGGCCTTCGCCAGTGCCGCCGGGCTCACGGGGGTGGTGCTCACCAAGCTCGATGGCAGTGCCCGCGGGGGGGTGGCCCTGGCGGTGGCTTCCGAGGCCGGGCTGCCGATCCGGTTTGTGGGCGCCGGCGAAGGCATCCGCGACCTGCGGCCCTTCAATAGCTTTGAGTTCGTCGAGGCCCTGCTGGCGGGTTGATTTTCCGCCAGGATGGCTGGATTCCGGTTCTGGTCCCTTGAACGATCGGACTCCTGAGGTCTCCGAAGTGGTTTCCGAGAGCGCGGATCGCCGGGGCCTGCTTCCCGCTTCGAAGGGAACGGTCCTCTGGATCCTGCTTGCCATCACCCTGATGCTGGGGATCAGCCTGGGGGGACTGCGCTGGCGCCTCCATCGGCAGATCCTGCAGCTGCAGGGTGCGGCCCTGGGGCTGGCGGTCGGCTTCGTGGCGGGAAGGCTGACGGCTCCACGGCCCTGAGGTCCCTGTCTCCAGGATCGCCTCAACGCTGCTACCTTGCGGGTCCCTTGCGGCCGCTCCTTGAGCAGCATGCCGCCTTCCCGGTCTTCGAAGCCACCGTTGCCCCCCCGGACCGGGCAGGGCCTTTCGGTGACAGCTTCCCTGCGTCAGCTGCTCGACAGCCTCAGCCGCGAGCAGCGCCGCAATCAGGAACTGCTCGCCTCGCTGGCGTTTGCCCTGCGCAGTTTCACCAACCTCAGCCGATTTCTTGAGCTGGTGCCGGTGGTCATCGGTCGCCTGGTGGAGGCCGAAGGCAGCGTGTTGCTGGTGTTCCATCCCGATGGTCGCCTCCGCCGCGACCAGCTGCAGGCCTCTCCCGGCGAACGGTGTGCCGAGCTGCTGCGTCAGCTGGCTGTGCTGCCCGACAGCCAGCTGCAGGCCCATGCCGGCGATGAGGCGGTCGCCGCCTTTCTCGATCCCCTGATCCGTCGTCTGTTGGGCGGCGTGGAACTGTTCGCCACGTCGGTGGTGGCGCGCAACCGTCCGTTGGGTCGGATGTACGTGTTCAGCGGTCGGCGCGGCTACAGCTGGAGTGATGTGCATCGGCGTCACCTGCAGCTGGTGGCGGATCTCACCGGAGTGGCGCTCGAGAACGAGCTGCTCCAGCAGGACATGCGCCGCCATGAACGCCTGGATCGCCAGCTCAGCATCGGTGCCGAGATCCAGGCCCAGTTGCTGCCGGATCGCTGCCCGGTGATTGACGGGGTGGAGCTGGCGGCCCGTTGCCGACCAGCGTACCAGGGGGGCGGCGACTCCTACGACTTCATCCCCACCCGACCCGAAGCCACGGGCCGGCAGCGGGAGCAGGGGCAATGGGCCCTGGTGATCGGGGATGTGATGGGAAAGGGAGTGCCCGCCGGACTGCTGATGACCCTGCTGCGCGGCATGCTGCGGGCGGAGGTGCTCAGTGGCCTTTCGCCCGATCGCATCCTCCACGATCTCAATCAGTTGGCCCAGGAGGATCTCGCCCATTCCCATCGCTTCGTCACGCTCTTCTATTCCGATTTCGATCCCCGCACCCGCAGGCTCCGTTTCGCCAACGCCGCCCACAATCCACCCCTGATCTGGCGGCGGGCAGCGGCCAGGATGGAGCGGCTCGATGCTCCGGGCCTGCTGATCGGTCTCCAGAGCGAGGCGGAGTATGGCCGGGGCGAAGTCGTGCTGGAGGCCGGTGACGTGCTCCTCTATTACACCGATGGGGTGACCGAAGCCACCGGTTTCAGTGGTGAGCGCTTCGATGAGCAGCGGCTGGAGAGGGCCTTTCAGGGGGCGTGTCGTGCCGGCAGCGGCGCGCAGGAGATCCTGGATCAGCTGTTCACCCGGTTGGATCGGTTCGTGGGGGCGGATCGCCATCTGGAGGACGACGCTTCGATGGTGGTGCTCAAAGTTCGTGAGGAGGTGATGCTGCCCTCGCTCTAGCGATCCCCCGGGTTCCGAGTGGCAAGCTGATGGGCTGCGCAATGCCCGTGATGGCCGCCGATTCCCCGTTCGCGTCCCCTTCCTCTGCTTCCCCGGGAGTGACAGGCGGCACCGCGGGCAGCTGGAGTGATCGCTTTGAGCAGGGGCTTCACCCGGCGATCGAGCGTTTCAATGCCTCGATCGGGTTTGATCTCGCCCTGTTGCAGGAGGATCTGGATGGTTCGATCGCCCATGCCCGCATGCTGGGAAGCTGCGGCGTGATCTCCGAAGCGGAGGCGCTCCAGCTGATCGAGGGTCTCGAGCAGGTGCGGGCCGAGGCGGCTGCCGGGGCCTTCCATCCCGGCCTCGAGGACGAGGACGTGCATTTCGCCGTGGAGCGGCGGCTGATTGCGTTGTTGGGCCCCCTGGGCAAGAAGCTCCACACCGGCCGCAGCCGCAACGACCAGGTGGGCACCGATCTGCGGCTCTGGTTGCGGCGCCGCATCGATGAGCTCGACGCCGCCCTGATCCGGTTTGAGGCTGCTCTGCTGGCTCAGGCCGAAGCCCATGCGGAAACCCTGATTCCCGGTTACACCCATCTGCAGCGGGCCCAGCCCATCTGCCTGGCCCACCATCTGCTGGCCTACATCGAGATGGCCGAACGGGACCGTGAGCGCCTCACCGATCTGCGGCGGCGGGTCAACATCTGTCCCCTGGGTGCCGCCGCCCTGGCGGGCACACCGGTGCCGATCGATCGCCGCCAGACCGCCCAGGAACTCGGTTTTGAGCGCATCTATGCCAACAGCCTCGATGCCGTCAGCGACAGGGATTTCACCGTGGAATTCATGGCCGCCGCCAGCCTGGTGATGGCCCATCTCAGCCGGCTGAGCGAGGAGGTGATCCTCTGGGCGAGCGAGGAGTTCCGGTTCGTTTCCCTCACCGATCGCTGCGCCACCGGCAGCAGCCTGATGCCCCAGAAGAAGAACCCTGACGTGCCCGAGCTGGTGCGTGGCAAGAGCGGCCGGGTGTTCGGCCATCTGATGGGGTTGCTGACGATGATCAAGGGGTTGCCGCTTGCCTACAACAAGGACTTCCAGGAGGACAAGGAAGCCCTGTTCGATGGGGTGCGTACCTGTCTCGACAGCCTCGAGGCGATGGCGATCCTGTTCGAGGAGGGTCTTTCCTTCCGCACCGAACGGCTGGAGCAGGCGGTGGAGACCGATTTCTCCAATGCCACGGATGTGGCCGATTACCTCGTGGCCCGTGGGGTTCCCTTCCGGGAGGCCTACCAGTTGGTGGGGGGGCTGGTGAAACGCTGCCTGCAGGAAGGGGTTCTGCTGCGGGAGTTGCCCCTGGACCGCTGGAAGCAGCTGCATCCTGCCTTCGAGGCCGACATCACCGCCGCCCTTGCCCCAAGACAGGTGGTGGCGGCACGCCGCAGTGAGGGGGGCACCGGCTTCGAGCAGGTGCGTCAGCAGCTCGACACCGCCCGGCGCCGGTTGCCCGTATCCGACAACAAACAGGCAAGCGGGGGCCCGACAAACCTGTGAAAACCCGGAGACCGGTTTAACCTTTGAAGAGTGGGTCCAGAGGATTTATCCGGTCCCATCACATCGGTCCATCACCCTTGTCGGTCAGTGAGCATTTTTGTTGGCAATCTCCCCTTCCGTGCTGAGCAGGAAGACGTGGCTGAGTTATTCACCGCATACGGTGAAGTGGTGAACTGCTCCCTGCCCCTGGAGCGGGATACGGGGCGCAAGCGTGGCTTCGCTTTCGTCGAGATGGCCGACCCCGAGATGGAAACCCGGGCGATCGATGCCCTGCAGGGGGCTGAGTTGATGGGTCGTCCGCTGCGCATCAATAAGGCGGAACCACGCACCGGCGGTGGCGGTGGTGGGGGCGGTGGTCCCCGTCGCGGCGGTTACGGCGGCGGTGGCGGTGGTGGCGGCTACAGCCGTGGCGGTGGCTATGGCGGCGGTGGAGATGGTGGTGGCTATGGCGGCGGCGGCGGGTATGGCGGTGCTGCCGCCGGTGGCGAACGGGGCTCCGGTGCCCGCGATTGGGAAGATCGCAGCTATGGCGGTGGCGACAGCTTCGATGCCGGCCGGGCCCGGCGCCGGCGCAGTGGCGGTGGTGGGGAGTACGGCGCCGACTACGGCGGCGCCGAAGGCTGAGCTCCCCTCAGTACCCCCTTTCTTCCAGCTGGCGCGCGGCAGCCTCCAGCACCTCCGGGCCTGCCGTGCGCATTCCGGCGTTGCGCGTCAGGTTGGCGCGCCAGTGACGGGCTCCGCTCACCCCTTCCACCACATGCACCAGGTGGCGGCCGATGGCCCACAGCCTGCCGCCGCCTGAGCACCAGCGCTCCGCGTGGGGCAGCAAGCCCCGCAGCACAGCGGAGGCGGTCACGGGCTGGGAGCTTTCGTCCCCGAAGATGGCCCCATCCACGCTCCGCCAGCGCAGGGGGTGGGCATAGGCGGCCCGGCCCACCATCACGCCGTCCACAAGCTGGAGCTGATTCAGGCAGTCCGAAAGATCTTCCAGGCCCCCATTGAGCTCCACGATCAGGGCGGGCCGCTCCCGTTTGAGCTGATGCACGAGGTCCCAGCGCAGCGGTGGGATGGTGCGGTTCTGCTTGGGATCGAGTCCCTCCAGCCAGGCCTTGCGGGCGTGAACCGCAAACCGATGGCAGCCCGCCGCCGCCACGGTGTCCACGAAGGCCCGCAGCTCCTCGAAGGAATCGCGGTCGTCGATTCCGATCCTGTGCTTCACCGTCACCGGCAGCGGGCTGGCGTTCCCCATCGCCTCTACGCAGCGGGCCACCTGATCCGGTTCCGCCATCAGGCAGGCACCGAACCTCCCCTGCTGCACCTTCTCACTCGGACAACCCACGTTGAGGTTGATTTCGTCGTAGCCCCATTCGTGGCCCAGCCGGGCAGCCCTGGCCAGCAGCTGCGGGTCGTCACCGCCGAGCTGCAGGGCCAGGGGCTTCTCCTCTGCATCGAAGCCCAGCAAACGCTCCAGGCGCCGTTGACGTTCGCTGCTGCCCGTGGTCGGACCCTCCTGGCAGATGTGGTGGAGGGCGCGGGCCACCACCATCTCGCTGTAGAGCAGGCAATGCCGGCTGACCTGGCGCATCAGCACCCGGAAGTGCCGATCCGTGCAGTCCAGCATGGGCGCCACACTGAAGCGGTAGCTGTGCGTCATTCCCCCATGCTGCCGAGCCATGCGTCCGTGGTTGTGGCCGGAGGTGGACCGGCCGGGTTCATGGCGGCGATCACGGCGGCTGAGGCCGGGGTGCGGGACATCCTGGTGCTGGAGGCCACCGCCGAGCCCCTGCACAAGGTGCTGATCAGCGGCGGCGGCCGATGCAATGTGACCCATGCCTGCTGGGATCCCAGGGCGCTCGTGGGTCACTATCCCCGCGGAGGCAAGGCCCTGCGGGGTCCCTTCTCCCGCTTCGCCAGCGGCGACACCGTGGCCTGGTTCGACGCCCATGGGCTCGAACTGGTGGAGGAGCCCGATGGCCGCATGTTTCCCCGTGCCAACCGATCCACGGCCGTGGTGGCCACCCTCCGGCGGGCGGCCGCTGCCGCCGGTGTCAGCCTCTGCACCGGCCAGTCGTTGCGAACTGCCTGCAGGAGGCCCGAGGGCGGCTTCCTGCTCACCCTCCGGGATGGGGCCGTGCTCGCCTGTGATCAGTTGGTGCTGGCCACCGGCAGCCACCCGAGTGGCCATCGGCTGGCGACTTCCCTGGGCCATGGGCTGGTGGCGCCTGTACCTTCCTTGTTCAGCCTGGCTTTGGAGCACCACCCGCTGCAGGATCTGGCCGGGGTCGCCATGGATCCGGTGGCCCTGGAGTTGCTGCCTCCCGCCGGGGCTGCCCCAGGGGCCGGCGGCCCCTCCCGTGGTTCTGTTCAGCGGCAGCGGGGGGCCGTGCTGATCACCCATCGAGGCCTGAGTGGGCCCGCGATTCTGCGGTTGACCGCCTTCGCGGCCCGCGATCTGCGGGATCGGGGGTATCGCGGTGAGCTGCGGGTCGACTGGAGCGGCGGATGCTCCCAGGCGGATCTGGAGAGCCGCTTTGCCGAGGCCCGGGTGGCTCAGGCCCGCAGGCAGCTGGCCAACGGGCGGCCGTGGCCAGAACTCAGCCGGCGGCTCTGGCTGCATCTGCTTGCCGAGGCATCGATCGACTCCGAGCAGCGCTGGGCCGATCTGCCGCGTCGGGCCCAGCAACGCCTGATCACGGCCCTGCGGGACAGCCGCTATGTGATCGCCGGAAGGGGACCCTTCGGGGAGGAATTCGTGACCGCCGGAGGGATCCCGCTGGGGGAAGTGAACATGGCCACGATGGAGAGCCGTCTGCAGCCCGGCTTGTTCCTGGTGGGGGAGCTGCTTGATATCGATGGGGTCACCGGTGGTTTCAACTTCCAGCACTGCTGGAGTTCCGGTTGGATGGCCGGCTCGGCGCTGGCAGAGATCCGGCTATCGGATGTTTTCGAACACGGAGAACATCGGTAGATACATCGCCACCAGAATTGAAGCCACGATGCCGCCCACGAGCACAATCATCACCGGCTCAAGCATCGAGGTCATCACTTTCACGGTCGCGGTCACTTCGTCTTCATAAAAGTCGGCCACTTTGGAGAGCATTGCGTCCATTTCGCCGGTTTCCTCGCCGATGGCCAGCATGCTGATGGCCATGTCGGGGAAGACATTCTTCATGGCCAGGGCGGCGCTCAGAGGCAGCCCTTCGCTCACCTCATTCCGGGAGGAGAGCAGGGCATCACCGATCACGGTATTGGTGGTGGTTTCACGCACGATCTCCAGCGATTGCAGAATCGGAACTCCTGCTTTGGAGAGGGAGCTGAGGGTGCGGCAGAACTGGGCGGTGGCGGTTTTCTGGAGCAGGTCCCCAAACATGGGAAGTTTCAGCATCACGCCATCCACCTGGCGGCGACCGGCCGGTGTGGCGTAGTAGCGAGCGAACATGTAGGAGCCGATCAGCAATCCACCAACCAGCACCAGGGAGAAGCTGGAGCGCAGCAGATTGCTTAAATCGAGCATCAACTGGGTGAACCAGGGAAGTTCCGCCCCCAGTTCTTCGAAGATGTTGGCAAAGGTGGGAATCAGGAAGATCGTCATGCCCAGAAAGACCAGGATGGCGATCACCAGAACGGTGACCGGATAGCCCATCGCCCCCTTGATCTGGTTCTGGAGTTTGGAATTATCCTCCAGAAGTTTGGCCAGACGGGTGAGGGTTTCGTCGAGCACCCCACCGGCCTCCCCTGCTTCCACCATGGCGACGCAGAGGTTGTCAAACACCTGCGGCCAGCGGCGCATCGCATTGCCGAGACTGTCCCCCTGGTTCACCTCCTGGAACATCGCCGTCAGGGCCCGTTTGAGCTTCGGCGATTTCTGCTGCATCCGCATCAGGTCGAGGCTGCGCAGGATCGGCACTCCCGCATCGACCAGGGCAGACAGCTTGTTGGCGAACAGGGCCTTGTCCTTCACGGACACCCTTGCCTCCAACAGTTCATTCAGGCGGTTGGAGGCCATGGTCGCCGCGGTGGGCTGGGCGACCGTGACTTCCTTGCGCACCAGGGTGTTGGGCAGGATGCCGCGTCGTCGCAGGTCCCGCCGGGCCGCTGCCGGGCTGTCGGCTTCGAGGGTGAGTTCCCGTTTGGTTCCCGAGCGGGTGGTGTAGGTGACGAGGAAGGCGGTCATCAGGAATCAGGAGGGGTCGAGCAGGCGTTCGAGTTCTTCCGGCTTGGTGGTCTTGAACATCGCTTCGGCCCGGGCCACCCGACCCTCATTCACCAGGTTGGCCAGGTTGCGCTCCAGCGTCTGCATGCCGAACTGGGCACCCGTCTGGATCTGGGAGTACAGCTGGGCTGTCTTGCCTTCCCGGATCAGGTTGGCGATGGCAGGAGTGTTCACCATGATTTCCTGGGCCATCACCCTGCCGAACTGACCGGAGGCCACAGCACTGGCCTTGCAGAGGGTCTGGGAGAACACGGCCAGCAGGCTGCTGCTCAGCTGTACCCGGATCTGGGTCTGTTGGGCAGGGGGGAAGACATCCACCATCCGGTCCACCGTCTGGGAGGCCGAACTGGTGTGCAGGGTGCCGAACACAAGGTGGCCGGTTTCGGCGGCGGTGATGGCCAGCTGGATGGTTTCCAGGTCCCGCATCTCTCCCACCAGAATCACGTCGGGATCTTCCCGGAGCGCGGCCCGCAGGGCATTGGAGAAGCTACGGGTATCTTCGTTGAGTTCCCGTTGGTGAATCAGTGATTTGTCGTTGCGGTAGGTGAATTCGATCGGATCCTCGATCGTGATGATGTGTTCGGCCCTGGTGTGGTTGATGTAATCAAGCAGGGAGGCCAGGGTGGTCGTTTTGCCTGATCCGGTCGGTCCTGTCACCAGCACGAGTCCCTTGGGTTTGCGGCTGATCTCCTCCACGATCGGTGGCATGCCGAGCTTGTCCATCGGCGGAATCGTGTTGCCGAGGGCCCGCATGCAGGCGGCGTAGGTGCCGCGTTGCCGATAGACATTCACCCGGAAGCGGGCTACGCCTTTGAGGCCGTAGGAACAGTCGATGTCCCAGTTCTGCTCCAGTTGCTTGCGTTGGGAATTGTTGAGCAGGGAGAAGATCAGACGGTTGCAGGTTTCCTCATCCAGCTTCATGTCATGGAGGATCGGTCGCAGCTGGCCGTTGAAGCGCCCATAGGGAGGATGGCCGCAGGCGATGTGCAGGTCGCTGCCCCCTCCCTTGACCAGCTCTTCCATCAGGTCTTCGATCAGAAGATCCATGTCGCTTACTTCCGTACCCGTAGACAATATGGACATTCCAGCCATTCGTCCTGAAGGCCGGCCCCACAGCTGCGGCAGGTGAGCGAGCTGAGGGCCCTCGCCCTGCGCTCCGATTCCAGGCCGGTATCCGTCAGCAGCATGCGTTCCACCTCATCGAGGGTGGTGTGACCCTGCCGCACCAGATCGAGGCCGTAGCCCAGAAGGGTCTTCATGCCGCTTTCGAGGGCCAGGCGCCGCAGCATGTCGGTGCTGGCCCGCTTGGCCACCGCGGAGGAGAGGGTTTCATTCATGTGCAGGATCTCGTACACCCCGGCCCGGCCGGAATAGCCGCGTCCCTGGCAGGAGCTGCAGGTTTCCTCCTCCTGCGCATAGTGAATCTTCGCCTTGTAAAAGGTGATCGTGTTCTCGTCGCTGGCAATCAGGCCGAACCGGGAGAGTTCCTCGCTGTCTGGGTGGTACGGAACCCGGCACTCCGGGCAGAGGCGGCGCACCAGCCGCTGGGAAACCACCCCGAGCAGGGAGGCACTGACCAGAAACGGTTCCACCCCCATCTCGTCCAGTCGGGCGAAGGCACTGGCGGCGTCGTTGCAGTGCAGGGTGGTGAGCACCAGGTGGCCCGTGAGGGCGGCTTCGATGGCGGTGCGGGCCGTTTCGAGGTCGCGGGTTTCCCCCACCAGCAGCACGTCCGGATCCTGCCGCATGAAGGCCCGCAGGGCGGTGCTGAAATCGAGTCCCTTCTCCCGGTTCACCTGGGTCTGGGTGATGCCCTTGAGGGTGTATTCGATCGGATCCTCCACCGTGGAGATGTTGATGCCCGGGTCGTTGCGTTCGGAAAGCAGGGCATAGAGGGTGGTGGATTTGCCCGAGCCGGTGGGACCGGTCACCAGGATCATCCCGAAGGGTTTGGCCCCCATGTCCCGCAGCATCGCCCGGGACGGTGGATCGCCGATCAGGGTGTCGAGCCCGAGCTGGGTGGAGCCGCTGTCCAGCAGTCGCAGCACCACCTTCTCGCCGTGGCGACTGGGCAGGGTGCTGACCCGGAAATCCATGGTCCTGCCCCGGAAATTGCGGCGGATCCGCCCGTCCTGGGGCATTCGCCGTTCGGCGATGTCCAGGTCGGCCATGATCTTGAAACGGGACGTGACCGCAGGGGTCAGGGTCTTCGGCAGCTTGTCCAGCTTGCGCAGGACCCCGTCCTGCCGCAGCCGCACCAGCAGGCCGTCTTCCTGCGGTTCCACGTGAATATCGCTGGCACCACTGGTGAGGGCTTCGATCAGAATCCTGTCCACCAGACTCATCACCGGGGAGAGGCTGGCGCCCCGGCTGCTCTGTTCGAGATCTTCGGCCGTGGTCTCGGGATTGATCTGCTGGGCAACCGCCGGGCCACTGAGGTCAAGGTCGCCGAACAGGGAAGCCCCCACGTCGGAATTCATCGAGCTGGATCCTTTTGGCGTACAGCAGATCGGGCGTTACACCCGGGATTGGATTCTGACCGAGAATTCTCAATGGCGCAGCCTTCGGCATGGATTCGGTGGCTTCGCAAAGGTGCGGGCTTCCGCCGCTTGTGGAGGGTGGGCTCCGACCATCAACATGGCCCCATCTGAATTCCGTGTCAGGGAGCATGAGCGGCGACACCACTGCGGCCAGTACCGACCCTTCCGAACAGCTGTTTGAAGCGCAGCCGGAGGGAGAGGCTCAGGCGCCTGGCGTTTCCGGGATCGATGGGCCCACCTCAGCCGGTCCCGAACCCGTTGCCGAGCCAACCGAGCAGGAAGCTGGCGGCGATTCGGTGGCTGGGGGCACGGATCGCGTGTCCGAACTGGAGGCCCGTCTGGCCGCCCTTCAGGCGGAGCACGAAAGTCTGCGCGGGCAATACATGCGGATGGCCGCCGATTTCGACAACTTCCGCAAGCGCCAGAGTCGGGATCAGGAAGATACGCGCATCCAGATCGCCTGCAGCACCCTCAGCGAGATCCTGCCGGTGGTCGACAACTTCGACCGCGCCCGCCAGCAGCTCAACCCCGAGAGCGAGGAGGCCCAGGCCCTCCACCGCAGCTATCAGGGGCTCTACAAACAGCTGGTCGACGTGTTCAAGCAGCTCGGGGTCTCGCCGATGCGGGTGGAAGGGGAGGCGTTCGACCCCACCCTCCATGAAGCCGTGCTGCGCGAACCCAGCCATGAGCACCCGGAGGATGTGGTGATCGAGGAGCTGCAACGCGGTTATCACCTGCATGGCCGTGTTCTGCGCCATGCCCTGGTCAAGGTGTCGATGGGCCCCGGTCCGGTCGGCGGGGCTGAAGCGCCCCGTGAGGAGCAGGCCGGCTGATGGCCGACTTCTACGACCTGCTCGGCGTTGCCAGGGATGCCGACCCCGAAACCCTCAAGCGGGCCTACCGACGCCTGGCCCGCCAATATCACCCGGACATCAACAAGGATCCCGGGGCCGAGGACAAGTTCAAGGAGATCGGTCGCGCCTATGAGGTCCTGAGTGATCCCCAGACCCGTTCTCGCTACGACCAGTTCGGGGAGGCCGGGGTTGGCGGCGGTGGCATGCCCGACATGGGCGACATGGGGGGCTTCGCCGACCTGTTCGAGACGTTCTTCAGCGGCTTCGGTGGGGCTTCAGCAGCAGGGCCCAGGCGTCGGGGTCCCCGTCAGGGGGATGATCTGCGTCTTGATCTCACGATCAGCTTCAGCGAAGCCGTTTCCGGCATCGAGAAGGAGGTGCAGATCCGCCATCTCGAAACCTGTGGCACCTGCAGTGGTTCGGGAGCCAAGGCCGGCAGCGGACCTACCACCTGCGGCACCTGCAGCGGCGCTGGTCAGGTGCGGCGAGCCACCCGCACCCCTTTCGGCAGCTTCACCCAGGTGGCGCCCTGTCCGACCTGCGAAGGCACGGGCCAGGTGATCGCCGATCCCTGCACGGCCTGCAACGGCGCCGGCCTGCAGCAGGTGGCCAAGAAACTGCGGATCAACATCCCCGCCGGTGTCGATTCCGGCACCCGCCTGCGGGTCGCAAGTGAGGGCAATGCCGGTCAGCGCGGTGGTGGCCCAGGGGATCTGTACGTGTTCCTCAGCGTCAAGCCCCACCCCCAGCTGCGCCGAGACGGCATCAACGTCCATTCCGACGTAGCGCTCAACTATCTCCAGGCGATCCTCGGCGACACCATCGAGGTGGAGGGCGTGGATGGCCAGGAGTCGCTGGAGATTCCCGCCGGCACCCAGCCCGGTGCGGTGATCACCCTCAAGGGCAAGGGGGTGCCGAAACTGGGCAATCCGGTGGCCCGCGGCAACCATCTCTTCACCATCAAGGTGCAGCTCCCCACCAAGCTGACCAACGATGAACGGGAGCTGCTCGAGCAGTTGGCCGGCCACCACACCCGCAAGGAACAGCGTTCCCAGCACAAGAGCGGCCTGTTCGGCGGTCTGTTCGGCAAGGGGTGACCACGCTCGATCTGCGGGGAACCCCCTGCCCCCTCAATTACGTGCGCTGCCGACTGGCGCTGGAGAAGCTGCCCCCGGGAGGCCAGCTGCTGGTGTTGCTGGATGCGGGGGAGCCCGAGCAGACCGTGGCCGAGGGGTTGCGCGGCGAGGGCCATATCGTGCAGCCCCAGCCCGAGGGCCAGGCTGGCGAACCTGCGCAGGGCGAGGGCGTGCGCTTGCTGATCCAGCGTGGTTGAACGCCGTGCCGGCCGGGTGGTGGCTCTCCAGGCCAATTACTGCCTGGTGGTGCTCGATCGGCCGGGACCGGACGGTCAGCAGCGGCTGCTCTGCACCCGGCGGACCCGGTTGGGCAAGAGCGGGCAGCGGATCTGCGTCGGCGATCGGGTGGACGTCGATGGCATCGACTGGCCGTCAGCCCGCGCTGCGATTTCGGCCCTGGAGCCGCGCTCCAGCCTGCTGGAGCGGCCGGCCGTCGCCAATGTGAGCCGGGTGGTGGTGGTGGTGGCCGTGCGCGAACCCAGCCTGGATCCGTTGTTGCTGACCCGCTTTCTGGTCACCGCCGAAGCCACAGGCCAGTCCGTGCAGCTGGTGCTCACCAAGGCGGATCTTCTGCCGGAGACCGAGCTCGCAGCCTGGTGTGAGCGGGTGAGCGGCTGGGGCTACCCCGTGAATGCGATCTCCACCCTCAACGGCCAGGGTCTGGAGTCGCTGCGCGCTGGTCTGGTGGAGGCGGGCATTGCCGTTCTCTGCGGTCCTTCCGGCGTGGGCAAGAGCAGCCTGCTCAATGCCCTCCTGCCGGACCTGGAGCTGCGGGTGGGCAATGTCTCCGGTCGTCTGCAGCGGGGTCGTCACACCACCCGCCATGTGGAGCTGTTTCCGCTGGGCCCCAAGGCCCTGCTGGCCGATTCGCCGGGATTTAATCGCCCCGAACTGCCCGACGATCCCGGGGTGCTCTCCCAGGCGTTTCCGGAACTGCGGCGCCGCCTGGCCGAAAGCTCCTGCCGGTTCAGCAACTGCCGCCATCAGGGGGATCCCGGCTGTGCCATGGGCAGCGACTGGGATCGTCATGCCCTTTACGGGCAGTGCCTGCGCGAGGTGGAGCAGCGGGCGGAGGCTCTGGCCATGGCCGGTCAGCGCCTCGTGGGCCTGAGGCAGCGGGGCAGTCGGCTCGAACCCCGCCTCGATCCCCAGCTCCGCCGTGAATCCCGCAGGAGAAGGCGGCAGGAGCTGGAAGACGATCTTTCCGCCGGAATCAGCCTCCCAGACCCGGCAGATTGAGGTCCAGACCCCCGGTGAGGTCTTCCATCCGTTCCCGCATCGTGCCGGTGGAAATTTCGTAGGCGCTCTTCAGGGCCTCGAGCACCGCCGTCTCCACGGCCTCCTGGCCGGAGCTGAGCAATTCCGGGGCCAATCGCACCTTCAGGGGTTGCTGATTCCCCGTCAGCCACACGCTGGCCAGCCCATCACTGCTCGTGCCTTCGAGCTCCATGGCATCGAGGTCCTCCTGCAGTTTCTGGGCATCCTGCTGGATCTGCTGGGCCTTGCGGAAGGCTTCGGTGAGCTGACCGAAGTTGGGAAGTCCGAAACCGGCCATGCGCTGCAAAAAGGATTGAATCCAGGCTAATTCCCCGGGCGCTGTTCAGAACCCCAGCCTTTTCACTTCCGGATGCAGAACGATTCCGGTTTCGGCTTCGACCCGCTCCTGCACCAGGCGGATCAGGGCATCGATCTCTGAGGCCCGGGCTTCTCCGGTGTTGACGATGAAATTGGCATGGATCGGAGACACCTGGGCGCCCCCCAGGCTGAGGCCCTTCAGGCCCAGCTCCTCGATCAAGCGGCCGGCCTTGCGCGGTTCGGGATTGCGGAAGACGCTGCCGCAACTGGGTTGTTGGTAGGGCTGGGTGCTGGTCCGGCTGTGCAGATTGGCGCTGGTCCGGGCGGTGACCTCGGCCGGATCATGGCCGGGATCGAGCTGGAACCGGGCGGAGAGAACCAGCAGGGTTTCCTGCTGCAGTCGGCTGTGGCGGTAGGCGAAGGAGAGCTGTTCGGCGGTGAGGCTGAAGGGCGCGTCGGGTCGGGATGGATCCAGCAGCTTCACGGAGTGGAGGCAATCAGCGGTGCAGCCCCCCTGGGCGCCGGCGTTCATCACCACGGCCCCACCCACGGTGCCAGGGATGCCCACGGCCCACTCGAGGCCCTGCAGGCCGGCCCTGGCCGCCTTGCGGGCCAGGGTGGGGATCGGCTCCCCCGCTTCCGCCTCCACCCGGCCTGTGGTGGCGTCCAACGCGCTCCCCTGGAGCTTGCGGTTGCACACCGTCAGCCCCGGAAGGCCCGCATCGGCGATCAGCAGGTTGGATCCGGCACCGATGCAGCGGAACGGATGACCGTTGGCTGCCGCCCAGGCCGCCAGGGCAATCAGCTCCTCCTCACTGGCCGGCTCGGCAAACCACTCGGCCGGTCCTCCCACCTTCCAGGTGGTGAACTCCTGCAGGGAGACGCCCTGTCGCAGTCCGCTGGGCTGGGTCGGGGCCGCGGCCATGGTTAGGCCGCCAGGGCCGCGGCCGGCCGGTCGAGATTGTCCTGGCTGCCCAGGCGTTCCCACAGGCTGTTGACATCACCGGCCCCCATGGCCAGCACCAGATCTCCCGGCAGGCTGGTGGCCATCACCTGGCGGGCCAGTTCGTCGAGGCTGTCGGCCACACCCACCTCCAGATCCGGGGCGATGCGACGTACCGCCTCGGCCAGAGCGGCACTGGAGATGCCTTCGATCGGGGTTTCGCCGGCGCTGTAGAGGGGGGCCACCAGCACCACGTCGGCCTGGCTGAGGGCGTCGGCGAAGCCCTCCAGGAACTGGGCGGTGCGGCTGTAGCGATGGGGTTGGAACACCGCGAGCAGCCGTTGCGGCGGCTGGGGCAGGGGGCTGCGGCCGCTCTGCACCATCAGGCGGGCCATGGTCAAGGTGGCGGCCACTTCGCTGGGGTGGTGGGCGTAGTCGTCCACGACGATCCGCTCCTGCCAGATGCCCCGGCAGTCGAACCGACGCCCCGGCGGCTTGAGCTGGGCCATCGCCGTCTGCAGCGCGGCGAAAGGGATCTCCTGCAGGCGGCAGGCAGCCAGGGCCGCCGTGGCATTGCTCAGATTGTGACGACCGGGGAGGGGAAGCTCCAGCTGGCCGACCAGCACCCCCCCTTCGTAGAAGTCGGCTCTGGTGCCGTCCCCCCTCTCCTCCACGGGCAGGGCTGCGAAGTCCACCCCTTCGGAGGTCTCGATTGACCACCAATGGCGGGCTTCGAAGTGCTCGCTCAGGATCGGGCAGTCGCGGTTGGCCAGCAGCCGCTCTGAGTGCCCGGCGAAGCACTGCAGGGTTTCGATCAGGGCGGCGAGGTTGGGGTAGTGGTCGGTGTGATCCAGCTCGATGTTGGTGATCACGCCGAGGGCGGAATGAAATTTCACCAGGGAGCCGTCCGATTCGTCGGCTTCGGCCACCAGCAGGCGGCCTTCCCCGTGGCGGCCATTGCTGCCGAATGCCGGCACGATGCCCCCGATCACCGCGGTGGGGTCGTGGCCGGCCGCCTCCAGCAGGGTGGCGATCAGGGTGCTGGTGGTGGTCTTGCCGTGGCTGCCGGCCACGGCGATCGACGGTTGGTCGTTGATCAGGGCTGCCAGAACATCGGAGCGGTGCACCACCGTCAGCCCCACACGCCGGGCCTCCGCCAGTTCGGGATTCGATTCCGGTACGGCCGAGCTGATCACCACCAGGGGGTCGCCATGGGCCTCCCGCACGCTGGTGATCGTTGCGGCCTGTTGCTCCAGGAACACCCGTACGCCGCTTTGCCGCAGCCGTTCCAGCACCGGGGTGTCGCGCCGATCGGAACCGCTCACCACGAATCCACGTTCCGCCAGGATCCCGGCCAGGGCAGACATGCCGATGCCGCCGACTCCGACGAAGTGAAGCGACTGTTGGCGATCGAGCTGCAGGGCCAAGGGCGACTCCGGAACCAATGGAAAATAGGCCCGCAGGGGGCCGCTTTCCTTTACGACTTGCTTCGCCTTCGTGGCGGCGAACTGCCCGGGCCCCAAGGCGAACCCGGGGCCGGGTCAAGGGGCGGGAACCGATCTCTGTATGATCGGCAGCCGAAATCACCCTTGCCAGCGGGTTTCTCCGCTTTCCGCCATGACCTTGCGCGTTGCGATCAATGGATTTGGACGGATTGGCCGCAACTTCATGCGCTGCTGGCTGAGCCGCGGGGCCAGCACGGGCATCGAGGTTGTGGGCCTGAACGACACCTCGGATCCGAAGACCAACTCCCACCTTCTGCAGTACGACTCGATGCTGGGTCGCATTCGCGACGCCGAGGTGAGCTACACCGATGACACGATCATCGTCAACGGGAAGTCGATCAAGTGCTTCTCCGACCGCAACCCCCTCAACCTCCCCTGGAAGGAGTGGGGTGTGGATCTGGTCATCGAATCCACCGGTGTTTTCAACGACGATGTGGGGGCCAGCAAGCACCTCCAGGCCGGTGCCAAGAAAGTGATCCTCACCGCTCCTGGCAAGGGCGCCGGAGTGGGCACTTTTGTGGTGGGCGTGAATGCGGACCAGTATCGCCACGAGGATTTCGACATCCTCAGCAACGCCAGCTGCACCACCAACTGCATGGCCCCGATCGTGAAGGTGCTCGATGAGACCTTCGGCATCGTCAAGGGCACGATGACCACCACCCATAGCTATACGGGTGACCAGCGCATCCTGGATGCCTCCCACCGCGATCTGCGCCGGGCCCGTGCTGCGGCAGTGAATATCGTGCCCACCAGCACCGGTGCCGCCCAGGCTGTGGCCCTGGTCTATCCCCCGGTCAAGGGCAAGCTCAACGGCATCGCCATGCGCGTGCCCACCCCCAACGTCTCGGTGGTGGACATGGTGCTGGAAGTGAGCCGCGGCACCAATCGCGACGAGGTGAACTCGGTTCTCAAGGCTGCTTCCGAGGGTGCCATGAAGGGCATCATCAAGTATTCCGATCTGCCCCTGGTCTCCTCCGACCATGCCGGCACCAATGAGTCGACGATCGTGGACTCCGACCTCACCCTGGTGATGGGCGACAACATGGTCAAGGTGATTGCCTGGTACGACAACGAGTGGGGCTACAGCCAGCGCGTTGTCGATCTGGCCGAGGTGGTGGCCAAGAACTGGAAGTGAGCGGTTTCTGCTCCCGCCGTTTCTCTTGAATCAGCGATATCTCCTTCAGGCCGCCTTCGGGCGGCCTTTTTATTGACTTTTTCTGGGTAGGGATCCGTTGCGGCGGGGTCAGTCTGCGTTCGGTTCCGAAAAGTGGCAGAACCCCAGCGCCGCGGTTTCGATCGGTGTTCCATCGCTCCAGCTCAGGCTTCCTGGAGCCGGGCTCGCCATCAGAGTGCCGAAGGCTCGGGCGGTGGGCAGTGCCGAGATCAGGGCGCTCGCCCAGCTGGGCTCCAGGGCAAGCACCAGTTCGAAGTCTTCGCCGCCCCCCAGGCACCACGACCGGGCCTGGGGGACCAGGGCCATCGCCGGATCGAGGGGCAGGTCTCCCTGCTCCAGCCGGGCGCTCTCTCCGCTGGCCGCAGTGATCGCGGCAACTGCCGCCAGCAGGCCGTCGCTGCTGTCGCAGCCCGCCACCCGCCAGGGCATGCCGATGGGTCGACAGGCCACCAGGGCCTTCACCACATCCAGGCGGGGCTGGGGCCGGCGGTGGGCCGCGATCGCCCGCTGGCGCAGGTCGGGATCCGGTTCGAACACCTTGAGGCCGGGGTCGTTCTGCAGCAGGGCCAGCCCCAGCCTGCTGAGGCCATGGGGGCCGGTGCTCACCAGCACATCGCCAGGACGTCCATCACAGCGACGGATCGCTGCCTGGCCCTGGCCATCACCGCCCTGGGGCCCAGGAAGCCGCCCCAGGGCGGTGATGGCCAGCATCCTCTGGCTGCCGCTGCTGCAGTCTCCGCCCAGCAACACCCCGCCGTGGCGCCCCAGGGCCTCGCCCAGCCCTTCGTAGACCCCTTCCACCCACTGCCAGGGTGTCTGTGGTGGGGCCACCAGGCCCACGGTCAGTCCCACCACCTCGGTGCAGCCCATCGCCGCCAGATCGGAAAGATTCGCCGCCGCCGCGCGCCAGCCCACATCGTTGGGGCCGGTGGTGGCCTCGCTGAAGTGGATTCCCTCCACCAGCACATCCGTGTTCACCACCAGGCTGCCGGAGGTGCCGGTCGGAGCATCGACCGGCACCAGGGCGGCATCATCGTGGAATTGACCCGGTGGGGCGAAGGCCCCGAGTCGTCGGATCAGCTCCCATTCCCCCAGGTCGCAGAGGCGTGGCCCCTCAGCCATGGGGTTGGAGATTGGCTGCCCCCTCGATCACCTTGGCGCTTACGATTCCGTCCTCAGCCGTGAGCTCCTCGAGAACGTCCAGGCCCTCCACCACGTAGCCGAAAGCGGCGTAGCGGCCGTCGATCAGATTGAGGCCGGCGGGGGTGAGTTCGGGTTCGAACAGGAACAGGAAGAACTGGGAGGAGCCGTCATCGAGGGCTTCATCGGAGTGGGCCCATCCCAGGGTGCCCTTGGCGTTGAAGGGGAGCACCGGCTCGGCCTTGAACAGGCCGAGGTCTTCGAAGGTCTGGTTGTAGAACGGGCCACCCTTGCCGGGCACCCGGATCTCCAGCGGCACCCGGCGCGTCTGCTTGGTTTTCGGGTCGACGTAGCCATCGGCCGGACCCTCCGGATCCCCGGTCTGCAGCACGTAGAAATCCTCCGCGCGCACGAACGGCAGGCCGTCATAGAAGCCTCGCTGCACCAGATCCACGAAGGCGCCGGCCGTGAGCGGCGCGTTGTAGCCATCCACAACGGCGGTCAGGTCCCCCTTGGTGGTGCGCAGCAGCACGGTGGCCCGGCCCAGCAACCGCGGCAGGGAGGCGAACTCCTCGGGGATCTCGAACGGGAAGGCACCCACCAGCAGGGATTCCGCGTTGCCGATGCTGCTGAGGGCGAGGCGCCGGGCCGAGAGGAATTCATCCCGTTGCTGGGAGTCTGCGGCAGTGGCCAGCTCCTGCAACTGGCCATCGAGATCGTTGAGCAGCCCTTCGGCGGTGGCTCGGTTGGCTTCGGAGAAGCTGGCGAGAATCGCTTCGCGTTTGCCGGCGAACAACGACTGGGTGCGCCGCGCCGTGCCGGTCAGGGCACTCCAGCGCTTGGCTCGTAGGTCGTCGCTGGTGTCCTCGAGCCGATGCTGCAGTTCCTGGAGGTCGTTCTGGCTGATCGGCAGGGCATTGCGCAGCAGGGCGCTGGGATCGGTCACCGCATTGCCGCGGGGAAGGGCGGCCCAGCAGGGGGGTACCGCCAGCAGCAACGACACCATCAGCGCCGGCAGCAGCCGCAGCAACATGCCGACATGGGCGTTCCAGCTACCGGGAAACGCGTGCCTCCAGCCCATGTCTTTCCTGTGACTGGCTGGACTTTGGCACAACTCCTCGCCGCTTCGAGGGCTGCTGGGGCAGAAGTGCGCAGGTAGCCAGACGTACAATCCACCGGATCCGAACCGCCGGAATGATCTCCAGCAACGACTTTCGTACCGGTACCACGATCGAGCTGGATGGCCAGGTCTGGCGGGTCGTCGAGTTTCTGCATGTCAAGCCTGGCAAGGGCTCGGCTTTCGTGCGCACCAAGCTCAAGGCCGTGCAGAGCGGCAACGTGGTGGAAAAGACCTTCCGGGCCGGCGAAACCATGCCCCAGGCGCTGCTCGAGAAAGCCACCCTCCAGCACACCTACATGGAAGGCGATGACTTCGTCTTCATGGACATGGCCTCCTACGAGGAGACGCGCCTCACCGCCAAGCAGATCGGCGATGGGCGCAAGTATCTGAAGGAGGGAATGGAGGTGAGTGTCGTTTCCTGGAACGGCAAGCCCCTGGAAGTGGAACTGCCCAATTCGGTGGTGCTGGAAGTCATCCAGACCGACCCCGGCGTCAAGGGCGACACCGCCACCGGCGGCACCAAGCCGGCGATCGTGGAGACCGGCGCCCAGGTGATGGTGCCCCTGTTCATCTCGATCGGCGAGAAGATCAAGATCGACACCCGCAGCGACAGCTACCTGGGTAGGGAGTCCTGATCGCCATGCAGCTCGATCACGATCAACTGCGCCAGTTGCTGGCCCTGCTCGGCGACAGCGACATTCAGGAGCTCAAGCTCGAGGGCGATGATTTCCGCCTGGAAGTGCGTCGCAATCTTCCGGGCGCGGCTCCGGTCACGGTGCTGCAGGCAGCGGCCCCCGCTGCCGCCGCTCCTGCGCCCGCTACCCCTGCGGCTCCGGTGGTCACCCCATCGGCGCCTCCCCCGGCGGCCCCTGCCTTGCGCGGCGACCTCCAGGCGATCACCGCTCCGATGGTCGGCACCTTCTACAGCGCTCCCGCGCCAGGGGAACCGGCGTTTGTTGAGGTCGGCAGCCGCATCGCCGTGGGGCAGACGGTCTGCATCCTCGAAGCCATGAAGCTGATGAACGAACTGGAGGCGGAGATAAGCGGTGAGGTGATCGAGATCCTGGTGGAGAACGGCACGCCGGTGGAATTCGGCCAGGTGCTGATGCGGATCAAGCCGGCCTAACCAAGCTCCCAGGCCGTTTCCAGGGCTGCCACCATGCTCGCCTCGCGGGCGATCCCCCGCCCTGCGATCCCGAAGGCGGTGCCGTGGTCCGGGGAGGTGCGTAGAAACGGCAATCCCAGGGTTGTGTTCACGGCCGCATCGAAGGCCAGCAGTTTCACCGGGATCAATCCCTGGTCGTGGTACAGGGCCAGATAGCCGTCGGGTCCTGCCCCTTCTCCCCGCCAGGCAGCGGCCGCATCCAGCCAGCAGGTGTCCGGGGGCACGGGCCCGCTCAGTCCCACCCCCTCATGGCACTGACGCCATTGCTCCAGGCAGGGGATCAACCAGTCCTGCTCTTCGCGGCCGAGACGACCCTCCTCGCCGGCATGGGGATTGAGGCCCGCCACCACCAGCTGGGGGTGCGGTGAGAAGCGGCGGCAGAAGGCCAGCAGCATCTCCAGCTGATGGTTGATCAGCGCGGGATCCAGCCGTTGCGGCACCTCCGCCAGGGGGATATGGGTGGTGGCCAGCAGGGTGTTCAACCGCCATTGGCCGGTGGTCGCTTTCGCGGTGAACAGCATTGAGGCCGAGGGCACGCCGGCCAGTTCCGCCAGCCGCTCCGTCTGGCCGGGGTAGTTGTGTCCCGCCGCGTGCCAGCTCGCCTTGGCGATCGGTGCCGTCACCAGGCTCCTGCAGTCTCCCTCCTGCACCAGCTGGGTGGCCCGGCTCAACCAGGCGAAGCTGGCAGCTCCGGCTGCGACATCGCTCTGACCAGGCACCACGGCCCCATCCAGCGGCAGATCCACCAGGGCGAAGCCGGCTGGATCCGCGAGCGCCGGGCTTCCGTTCTGGCGGAGCTGCCAGTAGGTGTCTTCCAGCCAGCGCCGACAGCCCACCAGCACCACCTCCAGCGGCTCCGGCCAGGGTCTGGCCAGGGCCTTGAGGGTCACTTCAGCGCCGATGCCGGCAGGATCGCCGAGGGAGATGGCAATCCGGCCCGGGCTGGGTTTCGATGGAGGTGAGTTGTGTGAATGGTCACCCATGCTGCGCTGGTTGCTGGTGGGGGCGATGGTCGCGGGTCTCGGGGTGGGCCTTCAGAACGGCTGGATCGTGATCCAGTGGACCAAAATGGCCACCGATCTCAAGGTCCCCTTTCTGGCGGAACCGGAACCCATCAAGGTGCTGAGTCGCTGAATCCTCCCTCCTGCTCCAGGCAGGCACAGAACCCCTCGCGGTAACTGGGGTAGCGCAGGCGGTAGCCGAGCTCCTGGCGCAGCAGCCTGCTGCTGGCGCGGCGGTTTTCGCTCCAGAAGCTGCGGGCCATCGGGCTCATCATCTCGGCGATGCGGGCGTAGGGCTGCACCTCCGGCAAGCGACATCCCAGCAGATGGGCGGCATACCCCATGGTTTCACTGGAGGGACAGGGGACTTCATCGGCCACGATCAGCGTTTCGGGTCGGCATTCCGGCGGCAGGGCGAGGCAGTGCAGCAGTGCCCCCACGATGTCGTCCACATGCACCCGGGAGAAGACCTGCCCCGGTTTGTGAATCAGGCGGGCGTTGCCATTGCGCAGGCTTTCGAAGGGGGTTCGCCCGGGTCCGTAGATCGCCGGCAGTCGGAAGATCTGCAAGGGCAGTCCCGTGTTTCCCCACGCCGCTTCGCAATCCAGGCGGGAGCGGCTTCGCTGCAGGCCTGGCCCGGTGGGCGTGTCCTCGTTCACCCAGGCGCCGCCCTGGTCTCCGTAGACGCCGGTGGTGGAGAGGTAGCCCACCCATTGCAGCGGCAGCGTCGCCAGCACGTCCCCCAGGTGCTCAAGCACCGGATCCGATCCTTCGGATTGCGGGGGGATCGTCACCAGCACATGGGTGATTCCGGCCAGCTCCTTGGCGGAGGGCAGGATTCCTGCGGCGCCATCGAAGGGAAGCCAGGGCAGGGATTCCGTGGCTTCGGGTTCTTCGGGCCGGCGGCGCCGGGTGATCAGGGTGGGTACGCCGAGGTCTGAGAGGGCCGTGGCGAAGCGTCGCCCCGTGTAGCCGGCTCCCAGCACCAGCACGCCCCCCAGGCGGGAAAGGTTGCCAGCATCCGAGTCCATGAGTACATTTGTATTGCTCTCCATGGGTTCGTCGTGGCGGCCTCTTTCTCCTCTCCAGTTTTCTCCACCCCCGATCTCTCCGCTCCCGATTTCTCCGCTCCCAGGCTCACCAGCTCGATTCTCTTCCCGTACCCCTCCGTTCTTCCCACCCCCGCGTTGTCAAGGGTCGCCGGGGGACGGGCGGGGCAGGGGGCTGCCGTCCGCAGGCCCCTGGCGGCCCCGGCGATCCCCTTGGCCTTTGTCACCGTGCTGATTCTGCTGGCCATGGTGGTGGCTCCCGAACACCCCCGGGATCAGGAGGCCATCTGCCATCGCCACAACGGCGTGGCGGCCTGCCGGGTCTGGTGATCGTCGCTCTGGCGATGATCAGCCCCTGCTTCGGGTTCCGGCTGGGTCCATTCCAGCAGCCGCAGGGCCAGGCGCATGTCTCCCTCCGTCCAGGCTCGCAGGGCCATGGCCCGCCTTGGGTCGTAGAAAGGTTGCCGCCGGTACCAGACGAAGGCATCGCTGTCGCCCTTGCTGCCATTGCAGGCGAGGCATGCCGGAACGCAGTTTTCGGTCACACTCAGGCCGCCACGGCTGAGGGGGTGGATGTGGTCGATCGACTCGGAGGAGGCACCGCAATAGAGACAGCGGCTGCCCGTGAGGCCATGCAGCGTCTGGCGCCATCGTCGAACGCGCAGCTTGGGGCAGAGGTCTTCTAGGAAAACTCCATCCCTGGCCAGCATGGAGCGCGCCTCGGTTGGCGGCAGTCTGCCCAGGTCGTGCCGGCTGTCAATGTGTCGTGAACTGCACTTTGGCGGATTGGCCGGATCGCTCGTGCAGATGCGCCTCGGGCCCACCGGTCTGATTGAGGTGGTCTGTCCGTTTGATGCGGTCACCCAGGCCCAGCTCCGGGCCATTCGTCCCGCCGGCCGATGGTTGCCTCGCCGCAGCTGCTGGGAGTTCCCGCTGGAGGCGGCGGTTGTGCTCCAGGCCCAGCTGGCGGGCCGCTTCCCCATCGAGGCGGAGTTGGCCCGTTGGTTCGCCTGGCTGCGGCAGCCCCTGCCCCCCCTGCCGACCCATCGCCAGCTGCTGGCCAGTGCCGACCTGGAGCAACCCCTTGCCGATGGTCGACGGGCCTATGCCCACCAGCGGGCGGCGGCCCGGTGGTTGCTGGCGCGGAGGGGGGCGGTCCTTGCCGATGCGATGGGCCTCGGCAAGACCCTCTCGGCCCTGCTGGCTGGCCGCGCCATGGTTCGCTGTGCCGACTGTCGCCTCGTGGTTCTTGCTCCGGCGGGCCTGCACCGCCACTGGCAGCAGGAGGCGCTGGCCGTTGGGGTGCAGCTGGAGCTGCACAGCTGGGCCCGGATTCCGGTCGCCCTTCCGGAGGCCGGCACGGTGCTGATCGCCGATGAGGCCCATTTCGCCCAGTCGATGGCCGCGGCCCGCACTCGGGCGTTTCTGCGCCTGGCGCGGCACCCCCGCCTGCGCGCGATCTGGCTGCTCACCGGCACGCCGATGAAGAACGGCCGGCCGGCCCAGCTCTTTCCCCTGCTGGCGGCGATCGGCCATCCCCTCGGTCGGGATCAGGGGGCCTTTGAGGAGCGCTACTGCCAGGGGCACTGGCGGGAGCAGGGGGGGCGTCGCCTGTGGCAGGCCAGTGGTGCCAGTCATCTGGAGGAACTGCAGCGGCTGGTGCGGCCGCTGTTGCTGCATCGCCGCAAGCAGCAGTGCCTCGACCTGCCGCCCAAGCAGCGGCGGATCCAGCCGGTGCGGCTCGATGCGGCGGCAGCCAAGGGATTTCAGCACCAGCTGGATCTGCGTGTCGAGGAGTACCGGCGCCGTGCCGCCAGGGGGGAGGTGCGGCGGGACGCCGAGGCCCTGGCGCTGCTCACGGCCCTTCGACAGATCGGTTCCCAGTACAAGCTGCCGGCCACTGCTGCCCTGGTGGCCAATCTGCTGGGGGCGGGCGAGGCAGTGGTGGTCTTCACGGCCTTCGTGGCCACCGCCCGGCTGTTGCTGGCCCATTTCGGCGGTCCTGAGCGGGGCGTTCTGCTCACCGGGCAGGTGCCCCCTCCCCGCAGGCAGCAGCTGGTGGATGGGTTTCAGGCGGGACGGCGCCACCTGCTGGTGGCCACGTACGGCACCGCCGGGCTCGGATTCACCCTGCACCGGGCCCGCCATGTGGTGCTTGTGGAGAGACCCTGGACGCCGGGGGACGCCGAGCAGGCGGAGGACCGATGCCATCGGATCGGCATGGGGGCCAGTCTCACCAGCCACTGGCTCCAGCTGGGGGTGGCCGATCAGCTGGTGGATGATCTGATCGCGGCCAAGGCCGAGCGGATTTCCCTGTTGATGTCCCGCAGCCCGCAGGAAGGGCGTCGGGCGCTGCCCGACCTGGTGCGCAGGATGCTGGAGGGCTGGTGAACCGCCCCCTGGTTCATCGACCGATCGCTGCCGGGCGGCAGCTCTGTTCGCGCAGTTGCAGGTCGTTGCGCAGCAGCCGGTCGAGCTGCTTGGGGGAAAGGCGCCGGGCCAGGGCCACCGCCTGGCGATTGTCGCGGCAGGCGGCCTCCATGTCTCCCGCAAGGCTGTGGAGCAGATAGCGCTCGTTCAGGGGCCAGGGGTCCTGGGGGAAGGCCGCCACGACCTTGTCACAGGCTGCGATCGCATCCCGCAGCTGCTTCAGGTCCACCTGCCGAAGGCAGTCATCGTGGGTGGTCTTGCGTTCGGGCAAGGCCTCTTCGGCGCAGCCCCCCAGCAGAACCAGGCTCGCCAGGAACAGCCCAGCCAGCCTGGCCTGCGCTCGGGTCCGGTTCCGGGTGTGATCAGTTGTAGCGCTCACTGCGGGTCAGGCCTCCGCCACCAGCACTACCACCGGCGCCACCCGGAGCCGGATTCACGGTGGGAGCCAGGTTCGTTTCCACGGGGGCGCGACCGCTGGTCGCCGTGCCCTTGGTGCGGGTGTAGAGGTCGCCCAGGTAGCGGCCGCAATCCGGAAAGGAAGCAGGGTTCTGCACCACTGCCTCGGTGATCATCACCGCAGCGTGTTCAGGGGAGGTCTTGAACATGCTGCCGCTCTGGCGTTTGATCAGGGCATAGGCAGCCGACCAGCTGGTGGCGTGATCGTTGCCGTTGCCGCGCATGAAGCAGTACACCTGCGCCCCTTTGCCACCGGGACTTCCGGATTCGGCAAGGGCAGGCTGGAGCGTGATCGTTGCCGACAGGCTGCTCAGGCCTGCGGCACAGGCCGCCAGCAAAAATAGGGAGGGGCGGCGACGCAGACGAGGGGCCATCGGGCGGAGCGGCAAGGCGATGAGGCCCAACGTATCGACCCGGGCCGGGCTGTCCAGGGTGGATGGCCTGGCAAGGCTGCCGCTGATCAGCCACCGGGGGGGGAGCCGGTGGCAGGCAGCACCAGCTTCACCACCAGGGGCAGCACCAGCAGCACCGTGATCAGGCGCACGGCGTGCAGGGCGGCCACGGCGGCCCCCACCCCGAATTCGGCCCCCACCAGGCTCATGCCGCTGATGCCCCCGGGGGCGGCCCCGAGCAGGGCCACCACAGGGTCGATCCCGAGCAGTCGGCTGCACCAGAGACCCACCACCACTCCGGTGAGCACCAGGGTGAGGGTGATCAGCAGGGCCGGTCGCCACAGCTGACGCAGTTCTCCCAGGGCTGCGCTGGTGAGGGAGGTGCCGATCACGGTGCCGATGGCGATCTCCAGAATCGTGCGGGTGCCTGGCGGCCAGTGGGCGGTTTCCAGCCTTCCGCTCATGCTTAGGGCTCCGGCCCCCAGCAGCGCTCCCGCCAGGGGAGCGGCGGGTATGCCGGTGCGCATCGCCAGCAGGCCCCCGCCGATGCCGGCCAGAAGGTAGAGGAGAAGGGGCCAGGGGAAACTCATGGGCGGCCCATCCATCGGCAGATCGGATCAGTCTGGAAGAAGCGTTGGCCGGGTGGTTGAGGCCGGAGGATTTGTGTGCTGTCATGCCACGAAACGGAGTCCCTCTGCCATGTCCACCCCTTCGGTGTCGTTCCGGATCACCCGCAGCGCCGAGAATCTGGCGGAGACGATTCACGCCCTTTCCGAGCGTCTCGTGCGCATGGAGCAGCGGCTGGCGGCGATGGAGAGGCAGCTTTCGCACCGGCAGGAAGCGGATCCGGAGGAGTTGGCCAGCCTTGACCAGGTGGAAAGGCTGCTGCGGGATTGCCGGGATCTGCTGGAAATCGAGGCACCGGAGGAAGACCAGCTCGACCCCAACGGTCAGGATTTCGCGCGGGCGGCCTGATTTCCAGCCAGAGCCCTGGCGGCCTGTGGCAAGATGGAAAGAAAGTGTGACATGGCTTATCCCCCTTCGTCGCATGGTTCGGGTCTGTCCCAAGGTGGGGGTCCCGGAATGGCGGGCCGCTCTCCTGTGCCGCCCCGGCCTCAGGGCTCCACGCCCCGCTGCCAGCAGGACAGGGAAAGCGAGGGCGAGCATGAGCTCGAGAAGCTCGAATTCGCGCTGGCTGTCGCCCTCACCCATGGCGATACGGAGCGTTCGCTCCAGCTTCGGGAACGGATAGCGGCGCTGGGGGGGAATCAGGAAGAGCCCGGAACCTGAGAGGTCAGCAGCAAATCGTTGCTTCTGGCGATGACACCCTGCCGCAAATGAATAGACTCTGAAAGTTGATGCCTCACTGTTGCCTGGAAATCCATGGCGACCTTCGGGGGTGGGGATGCTTATTTGTGGCGTCCTTCGCCGGCTCTGGCGACTTATGTATGAGCGTGTTCATGACCAGTAGCAGTTCCACCGCCACACTCCCCTCTCCCAGGCTCGGCCAAGGGGAGGAGGCCCGCCAGCAGCTCGGTGACCGGGCCTCCTCCCTCAACCTGCAGGCCCGCCTTGCGGCTGAGCGGGGAGACATTGAGGAATCAGCCCGATTGATCTTGGCAGCTCTCGATTGTGAACGACGTGTCGGCGGGTTGGGACCACAGGTGTTGCAGTTGATCAAGCCCCGTGCCTGACTGGCATTGCGGGGAATTGTCGGTTTCCGACTGAAACAGGGCTGGAAGCCCAGCAATCCGCGGATGCAGGCAAGCACTTCCAGCAGGCGAGCAGCATCTACTCGGCGCTGGTCTACGCCACCAAGGCCAGCGATGTGCGCGATCTGATGGTGGATGGCCAGGTGTTGCTGCGTGATCGCCGGCTGACCACCCTGGATGCAGAGGCCATCCAAGTGGATGGCCTTGCTCTGCGGCATCAGATCGTTGAGCGACTCCAGGCCATTGCCTGATTTTTCACCGCTCAGAAGATCCCCAACGACACACCGCTGAGGGAGAGGATGTTGTCGTTGAAGTCCTTGTCGCTGCGACCTGAGGCGACGGCGATGTCTTCGATGCCGAGCGCGTAGCGATTGGCACCGGTGCTGAGGCGGACCATCTGGGTTTCAGCGCCGGGGTTGGCGGCGCTGAAGCAGGAGAAGATGGTGTTGGGATCGCTGTTGGGGAGGAGGAGAACGCCGTAGCGCTTTTTGCTGTCGATCGGTAGGGAGTTGAAGATGGCGGACTGTCCAAAGGCTGGCAGTTCGGCGGCTGTGAGCAAAAGATCCTCAGCCTCGCTGCGTGCGAGGGCGGCTTGGAGATAACCGGCGTCGCCGGGGCTGCGGCCGTCGACCATGCCGGTGATGTTATCGATCGAATAGAGACCGATGGTGTTGTCGTAACCGGCTAGGCGTTGCACCTCCAGCGAGGTTGCCACGGGCACCAGAGCGGGTGCGGTGCCGCTGGCCTGCCAGAACTCGGCGCTGACGCCGCCCTGGAAGAGGGCGGTGATCTGGTTGCCGATGACGGTGAGTTCGAGCAGGGCGAGCTCGATGCCGTCGCGGGTGGCGGTGGGTGCCCAGGTCTGGGCGGTGAGGTTGGGGACGGTGGTGATCGATCGGCTGCCGACCGCCCGGCTCTCAGTGCTCTGCCAGCCGCTGGTGGGGTTGTTGTCGAGGGCGCTGGCGGGGTTGATCGAGCCGGCGCTGCCGCCGGTGGCGTCTGAGAGCAGGAGTTGTTTGGTGGCTCCTGCCTGGAGAGCGAAGGTCACCTGTCCGCCGGCGGTGTCGGAGCGCCAGGTGGTGAGGGGAGTGTCCTGCTGGAAGCGGAGTTGCATGGTGCCCACCGTTTCCACGGAAGGGGTGGGGCGGAAGGCGGGGCCAAGCAGGGAGACGATGTGCTTGTTCTGCTGTTCCCTGGGGATGAGGTTGAGCCCCAGGGCACCGCTGACCTGTCGATTGTGACGGGCGTCGTGGTCTAGCGGCAGGTTGTTGAAGGAGTTCACCGGAACGGTGAAGTTGCTGTCGGGCTTGAAATCACGGAGCACCACCTCCTGGCTGCGGGAGGGGATGAGGTCGGTGGCGGAGTCGCGACTGGCGATAAATAGCCGCAGCTCATCGGCACCGTCGTCATTGGTGTCGACGCGGAAGGAGAGGCGTGCGGCCGCGCTGGACTCGTCGATGCCCAGCTGCAGATTGGAGACCACTGGTGTGATGCCCGTGGAGGGATTAGGGGTGGGCGAAAGAAGCGAGTGGAGCTCCCGCATGCCTGGGTATGCGGGGATTTCGATGACGTTCAGCGAGATGGAGCTTGCCCGCTGGGAGCTCAGGGATTGGGGGTTCAACGGAATCGCGATCTCTCGTTCCCATTCGCCTGGCTGGAACACCACAAGGCCCGTTGCAGGCGTGTAATTGGGCCCGGCATCTGCGGTGGCGTTCTGGGAGGTGGTGTTGTAGGCGACCGCCTGGATGGACGATGAATCGTTGCGCTGAATCAGGAAGCGCGCCGCGGTGCTCTGGTTGGTGGTGGGGTAGGCCACCAGGCTGAGTCCCTTGCCGAAGCCCTGTGTGCTGGAGCGGGGGCTGGGCAGAGCGGGCTCCACCGGCTCGCTCGCCGACAGCGGGTTGGTGGGGGCGATCGATCGGGTGGTTGTTGAGGTGTTGTCCGTGCGTACGTGGCTGGACAGCCAGTCAACGTCTGCGGTTCCGTCATCGGGATTAAGCACGTACACCAGAGCAGGCGTGCTGGCGCTGTCCGAGGCCTTTGCGGCGTCGGCATCGGCGCTGTAGGCACTCCAGACCACTCCGCCATAGCTGCTGTCGAGGGCGCTGTTGCGCTGGAACTCGGTGCTGAGGGCGATGTGGTCGCTGCTGTCGGGCGTGAGGAAGAGTATGCGGGCCGGATTGAACGCGCTGACGGCCGCGGCATCGAGGCTGATGGTGTTCGAGCCATAGTCCACAGAGCTGATCAGCTCGATGTTGCGGAGTTTGGTGCCCGCGAAATACTCCGGCTCCGGAACGT
Source organism: Cyanobacteriota bacterium (assembly GCA_046342815.1). Classification (GTDB taxonomy): domain Bacteria; phylum Cyanobacteriota; class Cyanobacteriia; order PCC-6307; family Cyanobiaceae; genus Cyanobium. The sequence continues at coordinate 16,662 of JBKDOV010000078.1, read as the reverse complement.
TCAACGAGAAGTCGTAGTCCTGATTCGCCAGGCCTGCCAGCAGCAGTTGGTCGGTGCCGCCGCCGGCATCGATGCGCAGGAAGCCGGGGCCTGTGATGGCGATCTGATCATCACCGGACCCGGTGAGGATCACATCGGCACCACCCAGGCTTTGCACCACGTCAGTGCCGCCAAGGGTGTAGATGACATCAGCGAGGGGGGTGCCGATCAGGGCGTCGTCACCGGGCGTGCCGACCTGCGAGGCGATGTTGAGATAGTCGCCGCCGAAGAGAGCGTATTGATTGTTGACGGATTGACTGGGATCGCTGGGATCGCTGACCAGCACATCCATGAAGCCATCGCCATTGATGTCGCTGTTGCCATCGAGGGAGAAACCGACCAGGGAGGACTGGCGGGGGAGCGAGACGGTAGTACTGAGGTCGGCCACCTGGACTTTTTTGTCGTGATCTGTCCAGGCCGCCATGAGGGACCCGTTTTCCATGAACGGAACAACGGTGGCGCCAAAGTACACATCATCGGAAAATGTACTCTCGGCTGAATTTTCGTTGAATAGGCTGGGATTGCTCAGCGTTGTCTGGCCGCCCATGGTCCAGGTGCCGGACGCCAGATCATTGGGGGCCAGGCCCCAGATCTTTGAGGTGGGATTGGGGTCGTTGAAGTTCTTGCTGGTCGTCAGATAAAGCAGAGCCTGGTCGGTGGACAGCCCCACGCCGTTGACGTTGCTGACAGCGGTATCGAACTCTTTCCAGCTGAGCGTGGGAGCCGGGGCGGTGGCTGTAGGCGCGGTCGTCCCACTGGTGAGCAGCTTGATTGTGCCGTTGCCTGCGTCATAACCACCGCCGGAGGCAAAGCTTCTGAATGCAAGCACCGTCTGCCCCTGGAAACGAGTGGCGGCAATCGCCGAGGTGACCTCATAGTCCAGCTGGCCGCTGATGCCGCTGTACTGGCCCGTGCTGGAATCAAGCGATGCACCCCAGTGGCCATGGGCCGACTTGTCGCCAGGATCAAGACTGTAGAGATAGCGAACTCTCTGGGATTGTGCATTGATCAGTAAGCCATCCTTGTTGTTGGTGGGGAAGTAAAGCGCCAGTCGCCCCGCTTCCTCCAGCAGGGTTGGCGAGTAGATCGTGGACTCATTGGTGGTGGTGACCACCTGGTAGCCGCTCCAGTTCTTGGTATCGTCCGGGGATCCTGAGCAGACGGCAATGTTGATGTTCTGGTTGGTATCAGTGTAGGCAACGTAGAGCTTGCCCTTGAAATAAGCGGCGCTGGGGGTTGTGTTGTTGCAGTTGCTGCCGATGTCCAGGTCGATGTCCAGGACCATCTGTTGCCAGCTGCCTGCATCGTCCTTGTACGCCATCCACAGACCGCTGGCGTCATCGGTGCCGGAGAAGTCGGCACCGGAGAAGAAGAGATAGGTCTGGCCCTCGGGACTCACCACCGCGCTGGGCGGTGAGTAGGACATGGCGCCACGGGGGTTGATGGGGTTTGTTGTGGAGGCGGCGGTGAGTGAACCCGGCTGGAAGCTGAGGATCGGATCGAACCAGTTCTGCAGCGACGGCAGATAGACATCGGGGGTGGTGCTGTTGATGTCGTAAAGCTGGCTGGTGTTGTAGGGATTGAGCGGAACCCAGAGTTGATCCAGGCGGAAGCTGTTGGTGTCCTTGTCGACCTTGAACAGCGAGCCATCCACCAGCACCGCCTGCAGCGCACTGGGCTGACCGCTGACAATCTGGCCGTAGGCAGGGCCATTGGGGCTGAGCGCCAGCAGCACGTCATCGACACCATTGCCGTTGGCATCCCCGGCGGCGCGGATGCTCCAGAGGCTGTAGTAACCGGCTCCCTGGACGGAGGCGATGGTGTTGTTGCCGGCTGGATCGAACAGATCGATCCAGCCGTCGCCGTTGAGATCGCCGAAGGCACCGCTGCTGTTCAATGCCGCCTGCCCCCAGCCTTGGCCTTGGTTGAGGGTCTGCTGGTCTTGCTCGGCGTTCTGGAACAGCTGCAGGAGCGAGTCCGGATTGCTGGCGTTGGCGCTGAACTTGGTGAGGGTCTGGTCGTTCTTGCTGGTGATCCGCGTGACGACGTCGCCTTCGCGGCCGCTGATGCTCAGCTGGGGCAGGTCGCCCGGAGCGCCTGTGGCGGTGAGGCTGGTGCTGGGGGTGCCGCTGTTGAGGGACAGGGCTGGAGCGAGCTGCAGGGTCTGATTGGTGGCGTCGGCATTGTTGGCCGCCAGCAGGGCCTCGCTGGTGGCGGCGCCACTGAGCAGCCGGATGCCGGTGTGCAGCTGTGGCGCCGTGCTGCCGTTGCCTGTGCGCACCACGTTGGCGGCGCTGATCAGCAGGTCGTCCAGACCGTCGCCGGTGAGATCGCCGACGGCTGTGAGCGTAGAGCGTGTCTGCTCAGGAGTAAGCACCAGCGAGGGAGGAAGGGGCGTGACCTGGGCGTTGACGATCGCTTCGTTGGCTATGGAATCGATCGTGGAGACGAGCACCCCTTCGCTGCCGGTGCGCGCGAAGAGGCTGTTGGCTCCGTCGTAGAGCGCCTGGCCATCAGCGGGGCGCTCAAGCATGGTGTAGGGCGAGAAGCTCCAGCTGGGGCCGGAGCCCCTGCCCTGCTGCAGCGCGACGACGTTCTTGCCGTCGGCCACATCGCTGTAGCTGAGAACAAGCCCCGTGTGGTTGGCCGCCAGACCCACGCCGGTGTGGCTGGAGTTGGCAGGCTGGGGAATGCCATTGATCAGCGTCCAGTCGTTGTCGTTGGCGCTGCCGGTAGTGAGGAAGATCTGATTGGACTTCCCCGGCTTGTTGTTGCCCGACTGATAGGTGCCTCCCTGGTAGGCCAGATAGGTCTGCCCGTTCAGCCGGGTTGCCGCCAGCGGCCCTGAAGCGGTCTGGTTGTCATTGTTGTTGTTGTACTTGATCAGCGTGGAGGTGGTGAAATTGCCCGTGTTGTAAGGATCGGTGGAGCTGGTGCTGTAGAGCTCATTCTTGTCGGTGCCCACGTAATAAAGCGCCAGTTGATCACCCTCGCTGACCAGGGTGGCGAACTCGGCCGTCTGGTTGGATGCGCCACTGGCACCTGCACGGATCGGGATCTGATCGGCCCACTGGTTGGTGTCGGCGTTCTCAAGCTTGGTGAGATTCAGGGTGTGACTGTTGTCCTGGCCGATGTAGACGAGATACAGCGTGCCGTCATAGCTGGCGATCGTGGGCGGCCGGTCGGAGGTCATGTCTCCGGGAAGCTGCTGCCACGCACTCCAGGTGCTGCCGTTGTCGGTGCTGCGGTTCCAGTAGAGGGTCTTGTTGGTGTCGTTGGAGCCGCTCCAGCCGCGCACGGCGGAATAGAGCACACCGTCCACTTCCGCGAAGGAGGGCGCCCAGGGTGAGAGCCCCCCGTTGGGCTGCTGCCAGGTGGGATCCACCACGCCGATTGCGACGGGATGGTCAGCGCCGCCCTGCTGCTGCACCAGCCAGCCACCGCTGCCGTCGCTGAGCTGCAGCGTGGTATTTAGCCAGGTGGTGCTGTCTGGATCCTGGGCGGCCGGCAGGGCATTGAGCCAGAATTGTGTTTCTTCAGGGGTGCCATCTGGGCGGACATTGGCGAGCAGAAGCGTGCCGTTGATGTCGATGGGTGTGCTGGAGAGGTTGCTGCTGATGCCGCTGTTGGCTGCGGTATAAGTGCTGCCGCTCCACCGCAGATCAGCAGGTTGGCCTGGGCTGGGGGTGAGACTGCCGTCTGCATTGAACTGCAGCCCATCCACCGGGGTGCCGTTCAGGTTGAGCAGGTTGAGCTGGTTGACGGTGATGGAACGATCGCTGTTGATGTAGGTGAGCGCGATGCCGGAGTCGGTGGTGGTGAGGCCGGGAGCCGCGGCACTGATCGCTGGTTGATCACCGCTTGCGGTGAAGGAGGAGGCCAGGGTCCAGCTCTGGGTGCTGCCGCCCACGCTGTAGACGTTGATGGTGCTGGTGGCGTCCACCGTGTTGTTGACGGCCACGATCGGCACATCACCCAGCCAGGTGGCGGTGGGAGCGGCGGTGGCGGCGATGCCGGAGAAGCTAATTTCACCATTGGCTTCGATGCGCTCGAGCAACTGGCTGGCTGGGGTCCAGCTGTCATCCACCGAGCTGTCATCCACCGTTCTCAGCCGATTGGTTTCGATCGCATTGCCGGAGGTCGTGTTCACACCGGCGAGCAGGAGCGTGTTGTCATCGCTGCTGTCTGGGTCGCTGTCTGGAATGGCCAGCAGAGCCACGTCATTGAGATCGCCGTTGTCCCTGGTGACGCTGTAGGTGTTCGCGGACTGCCAGGTGCCGGAGGCATTGGCCAGCAGGGCGAGCTCCAGGTTGGCGGAGTTGGCGGTGGTGTAGCCGAGGAGCAGACCCTCCGGGCTGGTGGTGAGGGAGGGCGTGGTGCGTTGTTTCGGATCGATGTAGGACTGAGCGCGCCAAGATGCACTGCTGTTGGGTGTCGCGCTGCTGGCCAGGAAGATGGTGTCGCTGGGGGCGGCGACGGTGCCGCCCTGGTAGGCGATCACGGTGGTGCCGTTGATGCTGGAGACAGCAAGTGGACCGGAAGCCGTTTGCTGGTTGCTGCCATTGTTGTAATCAATCACTTGATTACCGGTCCAGCCAGAGGGACTGCCGGGATCCGAGCTGTGGCTCTTGAGCAGAGTGGAGCCGGCGTTGTTGGCGACGAAGTAAACAGCGAGCTGCTCGACGCCGTCGACGGTTTCGCTGATCAGGCTGGCGTACTTCTGCGCCTGCTCATTGCCCACCGTGCCCGCTGCAGCCCAGCTGTTGCTGCTGCGATCGAGGTTGGCGATCCTGATCTGGTTCGTCGAGGCATCGATGCAGCTCAGGTAGAGCTCGCCCTTGAAGACTGCCAGCGATGGCGCATTCGAGCTGCGGAAGCCAAGGCCGCTGTCGAGCGCCCGCCAACCGGCCCAGGTGGTGCCACCATCCTGGCTGGAGTTCCAGTAGATCTCGTTGTTCGCCGGTCCGTTGCCCTGCACGGCCATGTAGATCGTGTCGCCGATCTGGGCCAGTGCCGGAGTCGTCGGTGTGGAGCCGCCGATGTCACCGTTCCAGCCGAGGGAAACGGAGTCCTGCGGATCGGTGGAGGCGGCGGCGTAAAGGGTGCTGGTCGTCGGATCTACCCAGAGGATGCCGAGGGCATCCCCGCGATCGATCAGCTGGGGGCTGTAGGAACTGCTGAAGGGAATCGCGCTGGTGCCTTCCGTGCTGGCGGCCGCCGCGGAGGTGAGCAGCGTTGGCTGCGTCCAGGCGCTGTTGTCTTCACTGCTGGGATCCCAGCTGGAGAGCAGTAACTTGCCCGTGCGGTTGAGGAAGCTGAGATAAAGCTTGCCGTTGTGGAGTGCCAGCGAGGGCCCTGCACCGTCAGCGGCATTGAAGGCGAAAGACACAGCGCTCAGATTGGTCCAGTTCGCCCAGGTGGCGCCGCCATCGCTGCTGATGTTGAACCAGATGGTGTTGTCGGTGGCGCCTTTGACGGCGGTGTAGAGGGTGGTGCCGTCTGCGATCAGGGCCGGGGTGGCACTGGTGAGGCCCTTGAGTTGGTTGCTCCCCTCCACTAGCAGACCGGGCAGCGCCGTGAGCGGAGCGCCGCTGGTTGGATTCACCGGAGCCAGCAACCCGAAGCCGGAGCCGATCGGCAGGTCGGTGGAGCTGCGGCCGTAGAGGATGCCGGTGGTGCTGCCGGCGCCCTGATTGCCCTCAGCGGCACTGCTGAGGTTCTTATGGGAGAAGAGGGCGATGTCGGCGTACCCATCGCCGTTGACATCGCCGGCACTGATCACCTGCGTGCCGTTGAGAATTGAGAAGGTGTAATAGTTGTAGCGGTAATCGGCAAGAATAGTCTGGGTGTCAGCGCCCAGCTCGATACGAACGGAGCTGAGGGCCTGGCCTGGCTGAATGGAGATGAAATCGTCATAGCCATCGGCATTGAAGTCACCGATGGAGCGAAGCGAGCCCTCGGTGGTGGTGGCCAGGCCACTGAGGAGATAGCCGGTATCGCTGGCGAGCTTGCTGAGGCTGAGGTCGCCGATGGCTTCCAGGTAGGGTTTGCCCCAAGTGAGATAGGCGTTGCCATTGGGACCAGAGCCGAGCTGAATGTCATTGAGACCATCGGCATCGATGTCGCCGCTGCCAAAGCTGCCGGCTCCGGTGAAGCCGGACCCGTATCCCTGCTCCACCAGGATGGCTTGGCGGAAGGGAGTCCCATCGGTTCGTGTGAACTGTGTGATGGAACCGGGAGCCACCGATCCGGTCGCCGACTTGCCCGGATCGGAGCTGAACTGGTCTGAACCGAATAGCACGTAGCCGGTGCCAGCGCCTTCAGCAGCGTTCTTGGCCTGAATCAGCAGGTCATCAAACGAATCCTGGTTTACATCGCCCAGGTTCACAAGACCATTGCCAAATAGATCGCGGGAAGCGGCGCCGGTGAGGGTGAGATAGGCCTCGTTGGCGGCCAACTTTTGATATGGATTCAGCCCTTTTACGGGCAGATTGGTCGCGGAAACATTCGGATCAATAAGATACACCGCGCCGGCTCCACCGGTGGCATCAGCACCGACCGCCAGAGATGGCGTTTTGACATTGCTGAGATCAATAAAGGCCACACTGCTGCCAAAGCCTGCGGCGCCAAGGGTGTTGAGCGTGTTTGGTCCGTAGTAGATGCTGCCTTGCTCGGCAAAGGTCTGCAGCGATGGTGCAGCCAGCAGTGCATCGCCTTTGCCGAGGTAGAACACGGCGCCAGCGGCGTCGGCCTGGACGGCCTGGTTGTTGTAGATCGTTGGCTCGGCCACGGCATCGCTCACCAGCGTCCGCATCTGATCGAAATAGGCCTTCTCGCCGTCTGTGAAGGGGTCGCCGCTGCCAATACCGGCAAAGTCACTGTTGATGCCCTGGCTGATGTTGATGATGCCGGTGTCCAGATCGGGCAGTTGCACGCCTGCAATGACACCGGAATAGGTCGTGTCAGCGTCCATGCCATCCACGAAGATCTGCTGGGCTGCTTCCGAACCGATGGCGAGCGTTGCCGCCAGCATCCCTGGCGCGGAGACGGCCAGGCGACCACCGGAGACCGCGAGGGCGCTGCCGAACTGGGAACCCCAGTAGCTCGTCACCGGCGTGCCGACCGGGCCGGGGCGGATCAGGGTGCCGCCCATGCCGACGATCGGCTCGAGCTTCACCGGTGTGGCGGTACCACTGTCGCCGCTGCCGGAGGCCAGGTTGTAGCTGTAGAGAGCACCAATGGGATTCAGCGGGCCATCGGTCGAGGTGGGATCGCTGAGGTTCCGCAGGTAATTGGGGGCACCGATCCACAGCGTTTTGCTCACGTCGTCATAGGCCAGGGCGGTGCCGAATCCGGCGTCCGTGATTACATCGCTCTTGAGCGGCTTGCCGGTGGTGTCGGTCTGGATGCCGGGCTTCAGCACCTTGACGAAATCACCGAGATCGGAGGGATTGGCCAGATTGAGGATGGTGGCGCCGTTGGCGGTGGTGAGATTGTTGGCAATCCAGTTGCCATCAATGATGTAGACTTTGCCGCCACCATCGGCCTGCGGCGCGGCGATGATCAGATCATCACGGTCACTGCCATTGATCCGCGCCGTGAGCATCGTGAAGCCGAAGTTCTGATCCAGACCCACCGTTGGATCGGCCTGGATCAACAGACCGCCGCTGCTGCTGCGATGGACGGCGGAATCGAGCAGGGGAAGGTTGGGTTCTTCTGGTGAGAAGTTGGAATCAGCCAGGGCATTCAGCCAGGTGGCCGGCGCTTCGTCGACATCGAGTACCGCGGTGCGGATCTCGCCGTCGACCTTGAACTGGCCGGTGTACTGGATCCAGATGCGACCGGATGGATCACTGGTGGCATTCGTGGTGTAGGGCTGGGCGATGGCCAGCCAGCCGCTGGAGGTCCCCTCTGTACTGTTGGCAAAGGATCCACTCACCTGGGAATAGCCGAAGCTCTGGGCCGGGGTGCTGGCGGCGGTTTCATTGGCGGTGGCCGCACTGGTGGTGCTGCGGAATACCTCGCCGCTGTCGATGTATTTCAGTTGCAGCGGCGCTTGTTCGATGATGGCGGAGGTGCCAAGAGCCTCGTTTGAGGTTTCGATCTCCGTGAGTAGGGGTTTGTTGTTGAGCTTGGCGACGCGAACGGCGCTGGCGAGCGGCTGCGTATTGGCGTTACTGGTCAGGGCAGGCGTCAGCGCGATGCTGACGCTGGTGCCGTTGCTGTAGACCAACGTGGCGGTTGTGGGTTCGCTGCTGACCGCCTCTACAGTGGAGCGATCGAGCGGGGGCACGAGCGTCAGCTCCGGCGTTGACGAGAGGATCGTGTAATTAAGTTGGCTGCTTCTGCTGTCGGGCTGCAGGCTCGCGAGGGTGGCGTTGCCGATCAGGATCTGATCGGATGTGAGCGTGACTGGAGCGCCGTTGATCTGCAGCTGAACGGAATCCAGCTCGAGTCCGGAGGGATTGAAGGGTTTGTCGGTCTGCGGGGTTGGATTGGTGGCGGTGGTCACCGCCCAACTGTTGGAGGACCACAGTTCGGGGGTGATGGACAGCAGCAGGCTGTTCCTGCCGGCATCGGGCTGCACGGCACTGGGCGTGGTGGGTGCGACCGCCAGGAGGGGATTGAGCGGGGAGGCTTCGCTCCAGCTGCCGCTCTGGCTGCCGTTTGTCGCGGGAGAGAAGATCGAATAGAAGGTATTGAGAACAGCGTTGTTGGGATTGACATTGCGACCATCCCAGTGGGCGGTGACAGCCCCGGGAATGGCGCCGGGATCGGGGGTTTTGGTGTCGATCACCATGCCCAGCTCGCGCAGGGCGAGCAGGGCTTCCGCGTTGTTGGGCATGGGCCAGTCGTCACTGGCCGGCGGGAGCGTCTGGGCTGTCAGGGCGTTGTCGTAGAGCGCCAGATGATCGATCGCCGCACCGGCATTGTTGGCGAGCAGCACCAACGCATCGTTGATGTTGCTGGGGTCGTAGGCGTTGACGATGGTGCTCTGACTCGCCTGTTTGTTGTCGATGTAGAGCGTTGCGGTGCCGACATTGCTGGGCAGCTGGAAGGTGGTGCCAGCGTCTGTGGTGTAGTCGACGTAGTCGGGCAGATAGGAGGCGACGACGTAATGCCATTGGTCATCCTCCAGACCACCGGCCACGTCGGACACCAGGGAGGCATCAGCGCCGACGTCAAAGACGAGCTGCCCGCTTGTGTTCACCGACACCGCAGGGCCGTAGTTGAGGGTGTAGCCCAGTTCGTAGCCGGCGAACCGATCGACGCTCAGCGGATTGGCGGCACTGGCGCGGGTCTGATTGAGCTCCAGCTCCTTGGCCTCCAGCCACGCGGCGGCCTCGGCGGGTGTCGCCACGACGCCGGAATCGGCGATGAACTGCGCCAGCGCCCCCGGATCGCTGAGCTTATCCTTAATCGCCTCGACGGATAGAGACGGCCAGGCGGCCTGAATCGCCAGCAGCATCCGGTAGCCCAGCGGCGCCTGGGTGAATGTCACCTTGGGATCGCCGGTGGCCTGCTGGAAGTTCCAGAGATGCTTGAAGAGGGTGTTGATCTGATCACCCTTGGCGGTGTCGTTGATCACCTGCGCCCAATCGGGATAGGTGGCACCACCGCTATCGGTGCTGGCGGGATTGAGAACCACCAGGCCCTGATTGAGGGCGGTCGAGCTGCTGGTGTTGATCGCGACGGTGTTGAGGTTCGAGGTGGCCTTGCCCGGGGCGGGATCGATGAAATGGGCGAACTGCAGCTCGGTCTTCGGGATGGAGGCCATCACGTCGGCGGGCGCCTGGCTCTTCCCGATCAGGTCGTCGGGCTGGAGACCATTGGCCTGCAGGAAGGAGGCGACGCCATTGAGTCTGTTGCCGGCCTGCAGGTTGTTGAGGCGCAGACCATTGCTGTAGAGATTGTTGCCGCCGCTGCCATTCATCGCCGTGGTGTTGGCGCCATCGGCGACCACACTCCACCCCCAGGCGTAGAGATCGGCGTTGTTGGTGACGTTGTCGGGGATGCTTTCGATCAGCCCGCGCTCGGCCGCCTGTTTGTAGGAGATGAAATCCACCACAAAGCTGGAGGTGAGCAACCAGCCATTGGGAAGCTCCATGTCCCCGACGGCGGTGGCGGAGGGTTGGCCAAAGGCCACCAGACCGCCGCCATCGGAGTTGGTGTTGGGGGTGAGTTTGGCCCAGAACTCGATGGTGTAGGGCGATGAGCCACCCGGTGCCGCCACGACAGCGGCGCCGGTGGCGGCCGCTTCGTCCTGCGTGCGATTGACCGTCACCGTGGCGGTGCCCTGGTTGAGATCCAGGCCGTTGACGGCGGTGATCGTCGTGCCGGGTGTGATGCCCAGACCCGCCAACCTGTCGCCGACCCTGGGGACGCCGCTGAGGTCCGAGAGGGTCAGCGTCGCGCTTGGTGCGGTGTCGGGATCGCTGCTGTTGCTGACCGCATCAATCGCAAAGCTCAGATAGGCGATCGTGGTGGGATCGGGATAAGACTGGATATCGATTGCGGTGCCAAGCACCGTCTGATCGGCGCTGATTTCGTAGATGCCGGTTTTCGTGGTGTCGTCGTAGACCTGCTTCACCGCCAGGATCCTGGTGCCGGGTGTAATGCCTGGCCCGGTGAGCGTGTCGCCAACCGAGAGGCCGCCGTAGCGCAGATCGCTGACCGTGAGGATCGCAGGTGTGAGCACCGCTGCGTTGTCATCGACAACGCGATTGCTGAACTCGCCGGTGAAGGCGGAGATCTGGCTGCCGAGGTTGACGGCCAGCTCGTCTGAGGTGGCGCTGTCGAGCAGATCCAGCATCGGCCGATTGCTCGTGCCCAGCCCGGTGGTCAGCACCCCGGTGCCATTGGTGTTCTGAACCGCGGTTCCCTGGGATTTTGTGAGGGCTGGTTTGACGCTGAAATCCAGGCCGGTGGAGGAGGCGAAGGTCGGGGTGATGGAGCCCTGAGTGGTGCCGAGGTTGAGCTCGTTCAGCCCTGCGGTGAGGCCGTCGAAGGGCAGGTACAGCAGGGGGCTGTCGTTGAGGACCCGCTGGCGGTAAGGGGTGCGCACATCGCGGCTGAAGCTGAGTACCGGTGTCTGCACCAACGTGCTGCCGCCATCGCCATCGGCGAGCTCCAGCGGCATCGAGCCGATCGAGAGATCATCGATGGCGAGCGCTTCGCCATGCCTGTCGATCTGCCAGGGGATGGTGCTGATCGTCGATGCGCCCTCGGCGTTGCTGGTGAGGGCCTCCCAGCTGTAGTTGCTGGCGGTGGGATTGAGAATGGCGACCTTGAGGCTGGCGGCCTGGTTCTCCTGGCCGGGTAGGGGAACCTCCACCCAGGCGAGCAGGCTGAGTTGATCGTTGGAATCGCTGGTGAAGGGATTGGCTGCGTTGAAGGCGCGCAGCTGCCGGATCATCGCGTTGTCGGGCTTGTAGAGAGCGTCGAGCTTGACGTCATCCATCGGGGCCCAGCCGCTGATCGACTGCTTGATGCGGTAGTTGATGCGCTGGGAGCCGTAGAGGGCCTGAAGGAAGGCCTGGTAGTTTTGCTCTCCATCGGCGCTGGTGAGCGGGACAACCGGTTGCGTGGCTTCCACCCAGGCCACGAAGGTGTCACCACCGAAGCGGTCGTTGCTGCCGTTGCCGGCATCGGCGATGGTGAGGGCGACGGGCTGGGAGGCGGCGGAGAACGAGGGGAGAGGCGTGTTGGAGTTCAGCGCCTGGTTGATATAATTGGGCTCGTAGACATTGCCGTCATCGGCATTGAGGAAAAAGCGCGTTGTTGTGCCGGTGTTTTTGTCGTAGGCGAGATGGACAACGCGGTTGTAGACAGCTTGATTGCCGTAGGCCGGGAAGAGGGGAATGGCATCGGACATGCCATCGGCGAGATAGACGCCTGCATGGATGGCGCCGGCCTGGGGCGAGAACTGCTCCTCGGCGACGGCGTTGTTGTAGGCGACACTTTCAGCGAGTGGAAGGCTGATGGAGGCGGAGGGAAGATCCGCGAGGGTGGGGTTGTCTACTTGGGCGCCGTAGGCCCCGAAGTTGACGACGAGGTTGTAGCCGTTTGTGGCCTTCTGGTTGACGGGGAAGTAGAGGTTTTGTTCAGGTCGAATGGCCTTGATGCTCCCTTCACTGAAGAAGACCCGAGCGGAGGCGTTGGGGTTGATGAGTGAGATGGGAGATCCGCTGCTGCCATCGGCGTTGCGCGCGAAAAGCTGAATCGGGACGTTCTGGTAGCTGTAGGAGGCGAGGGAGTTGGGCTGGGGATCGACGGCGGTATTGGTTTTGCTGTCGTAGATGGGGTAGGAAGAATCTGGTGCGGTCTGGAGGTTGGAGTCCGTGGCCGCAATCGGCTGATTGGAGATGCGGAGGACGGGAGAGGTGAGGAGCCCCTCGCTGGCCAGGGCGCTGCTGCTGGCGGGGAGGGTGACGAGCGGCAGCTTGGAGGCTGGCGTGCTGAGGCCAGCGGCGGCGAGATCGAGCTGGAGGATGTATTCGCCGCTGTTGTTGCCGGTTTCCGGGAGATAGCTGTAGCGTCCAGGGTTGTTGATGACCACAGAAGCGAGTTGGCCGCTGGCGTCGACGGTGACGGACGCGGTGGCGCGATTGCTGCTGCTCGTTGGATCGAGGTAGGTGCCGAGGACGTCAACTTGAACGGGAGCCTCAGTCGGTTTGAGGCCGGAGCCTGGCCGTCGGATCGAGATGCGTGTGCCTGGGCTTGGTGAGGAGGTGGAGGCGCCGGGCTGGAGCGTGAAGAGGAAAAGAGGCGAGGCGGTGGTGCCGAGAACGGTGGTGCTGGAGGGGTTGGTGGAGAGGTTGCTGATGCCGTTGTTGCTGGCGTGCGGGGGGTTGTAGAGGAGCGGATAGTCGACGCCGGAGGGAGCGGCCTGGTAGAACCCCGAGCTGGTTTGCGCTGGCGCAGTGTCGGCGGCCATGGCGCCGCTGGCGTCACCGTCGACAATGCCGGAGAGGGGGGCGGCGGTTGTGGTGTCTGCTGGCTGGCTGGTGTAGTGAAACGACAGGATCGGCACATAGATTCCGAACGGAGCCGCGGCGCCGATTGAGGCGTACGCCAGCTCCTTCACCTTCCATGGATCACTGCCGGTGAAGAACATCGAGGTCTGCGACGTTGCTATCCCCTTGACACCAACTATCCACGGCGAGATCCTGATGAAGTCTGCGGACAGCCCCATATTGATGCCGATTCCACCGGCGCTTGTGCCATAAGTACTGGCCATCACTGTATCGGCCACGGCGGGGACCACAAATCCATTGCCGATGCCGAGAATCATATTAAAGTAAGATTTAAACTTCAAAGCCTGAGTCTTCACCCCGCTTACATCGTATCTCGTGTTCGTCAGAGCATTTTCTTGCGTGACTACCGGCGATACTCTATTCCTTTTAAGCACGCCGAACAGTGGCCCCCCCATGGTCAGCAAAGCGCCTTCAGCTGCGAGGGAATAGCCGACATCGGTGAGCCACTGAGGCATCGGGCGACCATCAGCACGTAGGTCTGGGGTGTAGGTTTCCTCAAACAAAATCCCTGTATTCACGGCCGCTACCCAGCTTTGACTGGAAAATGAGCCAATTTTCACAATGCTCTTTCGCTTGACCCAGCTGGCGCCGACTGACTGCCTGGCCTCATAGCCCTTCAATGTCGCCTGGTTCTGGGTGAAACCATTCTGATATTGGAAAACCGACTTCTGTGTCCCCCCTACGGCGGCTGCCGTGAACTCTTGATTCGGCCTAAGTTCATCAGGTAAAGCGTTGGCGTCAGTATTTTTAAGTTCTTTTCCCGCATCTCCCAGCACACTTACTCCTCCTCCAGCCAGGCTTAGGATAGAGCCGCCACGTTTTACTCGACCCCGTTCAAATTTCGAGAAATTCACAACGGTCGAGCCTGCTCCAAAGTTGGTGCTGCCGACAAGGCCGGTCATGATCCAGACGGGGTTCTGATCGCTGTTGTGGTAGAAAAAGTTTTTCAGGAAGCCGCCTTGCGTGGATCTATATGACGAGCGGCGCAAGGATTGCGAAAGTGCGCGGAAAGGATGGTCTGCAACATTGCCCATGCTGCTTGTGCGTTTATAAATAGTCTCCGATTTCCTGAGGGACTGAGTGAAGCCTTCAGGTCTCGCCAATTGGCTGCCGTGGTTGCTTGCGCCGTTTTCGTGCTGAAACGACCTCTCGCCTTCCTCGGTCTGATGATATGAAAGCTCGCTGGAATCACGACGGTCTGCTTTTGCTTGATAGACCACCAGATAGCGAGCGGGAAACAGACTCAACCCCAAGCTGAAGCTTCCGAAGTTGCCGTTGCCAGGCGAGACGCCAATACCCAGCAGCCCCTTGAATGAACCCGCGGACGCGTCGCCCAGGGCTGCGCCTTGCAGGCCGCTGCGCCCGAGGAGGGCTGGTTGCGGTTCCGGGTTGAGGGTGCGGCTCAGGACGGCGGCGCGCGTGAGCTGCGTGTTGCCGTTGAACAGCGACGGTCCCATGGCTGTTCTGGGGGCCGTGGGCTGCTCCGTGGCCGTGATGGTGCCGACCACGACGCCGCCATCGGCGGTGATCAGGTTGATCGCTGTCTTGCCGCCGTTGCTGACGCGCTCCAAGCTGTAGGTGGTCTGGTAGAGGTCCTGATCGGGCCTGTTGCCGATCGCGAGGTCCTCCACTTTCTTCTTCAAGCCAGTGGTGGTGCTGGCGGAGAGCGCCGCCGCCTGCTCCAGCAGCTGCTCCGGTGTGTCGCGCGCCAGCTGCTTCTGCACCACCAGGTTGAACTGGCCGCCGCCGCCATCCCCCAGGCTGAACTGCTGCTCCTCCGCCTCGTCGTCGGTCAACGCGATCGGCGCCGCCCAGCTCAGCTGGCCATCGCTTCCCCAGGTTCCGAAGCTGGCATGGATTTCCGCACCGCTGCCCCGGCCCACGCGATAGGCGAGCACGATCCCGGGGTTGGTTCCGGCGCCGCCTCCTGCGCCGCTGGGCTGCCCATTTGGCCAGAAGTCCTTCACATACAGCGCCGCCAGGCCCTCGCCGCCCTGCGCCCCCGGCACGATCTGCCCCTTGTCCCACCGCTGGGCCTCGGCATTCCACTGGCACTGCCACAGCAGGCCGTTGTCGGCCAGGAAGGCGTAGGCGGTGCCGTTGGCGTCGTTGACGACCTGGATGTTGCTGGAGTAAGGCATGGCGGGCGCCCCGGGCGTGCTTAAACGAGACCTGCAGGTATGGTGCAGCGTCTGCAGGGCTAACGGCTACCTACATTTGTCGTGATCTGCGGCGTCAGCCTCGCTGGCGGAGCAACCCCAGGGCGATCGCTTGGGTCACCACCTGGGTGCGGTTGGCGGCACCGAGCCTGCGGCAGAGTCGGCTCACGTAATCGCGCACGGTGGTGGTGGCGATCTCAGCGTCCTTGGCGATTTGCTTGTTGGAGAAGCCCCGCGCCAGGCCTTGAAGCACCTGCCGCTCCCGCCCGTTGAGCTGTACCGTCACCGAGTCATCCAGCCGTTCGCGGATGCGGGGATCCTGGTAGGTTTGCCCCCGCCGAAGCGCCTGCAGGGCGCGGATCACAACTCCGGTGCCGAAGCTCTCGGCATGCAAGATCACCTGGGCCTGGCAGTCCGCCAGCGTGGCAGCCGTGAGCCATTGCTCGTTCCGGACCAATACAGTGATAAGCACTGACTTGTTCAAGGCGCGAAGCCGCTGCGTCAACCCTCTGACCTGATCAACACCGAGCGAATCGCAGAGCACCACCAGAGGGGCTCCGCGGTTGCTCTGCTCCAGCTCCTGCTGCACCAGATCCCACACCTCCTCCGCATTGATGCCGCAGCCGCGCAGGTTGGGGTGGCGCGAGGCCATGGCCAGGCGCGCCACCAGATGGGCTTCCAGCCACGAGCCGCTGCCGAACACGAGCGGCCAGCTCCCCAGCAACCCATTCACCAGGCGGGTGCGGCGCAGAAAGGCCCTGCTGCCTGGCACGAAGCGTAGGGTTTCGCCAGGGAGGGCAAAGAGGAGCTGTTCGGGATTCGGTTCGCCGCCAACGTCAGCCGAATTCCTCTCCATGGAGGGGCCCATTAATGGCAATAGTGAGCAAAATTCTATCGCAGCTGTCGGCCCACACCCCGGGCCACTCCACCCACACACTGTCGTTGAGGAGACAGCCATGTCATCTGGGTTGAGTTCGTTGATGCTGCCGGTGCGCGGGGGCGCCTGTCGCCTCTGGGCTGGCCGGCACCTGCCAGCAGCGTCTACGGAGGCATTGCCGTTGCTGGTGTGCCATGGCGGACCAGGTGTCCCCAGTGATTATCTGTTTCCCTTGGTGGAGATCCTGCAGAGACCGGTGATTTTTTTTGACCAACTGGGCTGTGGGCGCAGTGACCGGCCTGAACCCGCCGAGCAGGAGTATTCGATCGCCGCGTCTGTACGGGACCTCGTTGCAGTGATCGATGCTTTGGTGGCCCAGGCGTGGATTCCGATGCGCGAGGGGTGCCCTGCTTACCACCTCTACGGTCAGTCTTTCGGCGGCATCCTGGCCTTTGAGACCCTCAGCTCTGCCAGTGGTCCAGCGCTGCCACGCTCGTTGAGTCTTTCCAATGTGCCGAGCTCCGTGCCCTTGTTGCTTGAGGATGTGGCG
>JBKDOV010000077.1:0-36050 GCA_046342815.1 Cyanobacteriota bacterium | reverse complement strand
GTGTAGGACTGAGCCAGTGGGGGGCCTATGGATTGGCGCTCCGCGGCAAGGGCCATGAGCAGATCCTCCGCCACTACTACCGAGGCGCTGAGCTGCGTCTCTACGAAGGAACTCCCTGAGACACTCCCTGGGGCGCGCCCGGAGCTCCTCGTTCTGGCCGATGCCGAAGCGGTGGCCGAGCGGGTGGCCCAGCTGCTGCTGGAAGAGCGGTTGCTCCGTCCGGAGCGGCCCCTGGGACTGGCCACCGGCCGCACGATGGAGCCGGTGTATCAGGCCCTGGGCCGGGCGTTCCTCGCGCAGCCGGCGGCGGAGCGTCAGCGGTTGCGCCGCCAGTGGCTGAGCTTCAACCTCGATGAGTATGTGGGCCTGGCCCCGGACCATCCCGGCTCCTTCGCCGCCACGATGACCGCGGCGCTGGTGGCGCCCCTGGAGCTCGATCCCCGCACGGTGCATCTCCCGGCGGGCCTGGGCCCCGATCCGCAGCGGGAAGCGGAACGCTACGGGCAGGCGCTGGCCGACGAGGGCGGCATCGGCCTGCAGCTGCTGGGCCTGGGTCTCAATGGTCACGTGGGGTTCAACGAGCCCCCGTGCGGGCCGATGGCGGCCTGCCGCTGTGTGGAGCTCCAGCAGGGCACACGTGAGGCCAATGCCCCGGCCTTCGGGGGCGATCCTGCCGCCGTGCCGGAACGGGCGATCACCCTGGGGCTGCGCGAGATCCTGGAGGCCCGCAGGGTGGTGCTGGTGGTGACGGGCGCGGCCAAGGCCGGCGTGCTGCGTCGGTTCCTGGAGCAGCCCCCCACGCCCGAACTGCCGGCCAGCTGGCTGCATGGTCACCCTGCGGTGCAGGTGATCGTGGACGAGGCGGCCCTGGGGACTCAGTAGGGGAGGGCGGCCTCGATCAGGCTGTCCTCGGCCTCCAGATTGGCGGTCACGCTGCGCACGTCGTCCAGCTCGTCGAGCACATCGAGCATCTTCAGGCAGGCCCGCAGGGCCTCCGGGTCGTCCACCTGGCAGGCCGTGCCGGGAATCCAGCGATGTTCCCAGCTGCTCACGGCCAGGCCATGCCGGCGCAGGCCGTCCTGCAGGGCCTCCAGATCACCGTATTCGCCCACGACCTCGGCTCCGCCTTCCTCGAAGGTGTAGCTCACCACGGCCGGGCCCCCCTCGGCTTCGAGCTCCAGCAGCTGTTCCAGCAGCAGCTCCTCCTCGAGGCCAGGCTGGTCGATCCGCACCACCGCACGCTGCTCGAACAGATAGCTCACGCAGCCGGTTTCCCCGAGGTTGCCGCCGTGCTTGCTGAAGGCCAGCCTCAGTTCGGCGGCGGTGCGGTTGCGGTTGTCGGTGAAGGCCTCCACCAGCACTGCCACGCCGCCGGCCCCATAGCCCTCGTACCGCACCGCCTCGAACTGTTGCCCATCGCCGCCGCCCTGGCCGGAACCCTTGGCGATGGCCCGATCGATGTTCGCGTTGGGCACCCCGGCCGCCTTGGCCTTCTCGATCGCGGTGCGCAGCTGGAAGTTGCCGGCCGGGTCAGCTCCGCCCCGGGCGGCCACCATGATCTCGCGTCCCAGCCGGGTGAACACCGCCCCCCGCTTGGCATCCACCACCGCTTTGGTGCGCTTGATCTGGGCCCATTTGCTGTGGCCGGCCATCGCTGGTCTGGAGAGGACGGAGGAAAGGAAAAAGGAATGGCCGGGGTGTGGCCCCGGACCGACCAGGGCGCTCAGCCGCTGGCATCGAAGACCAGGCGGGGCAGCAGCTGTTCGGCCGCATCGGCATGGGCGATTCCGGCCAACACCCCTTCGGGGCTGAGAATCGCCACGGCCTGCTCCTCCCGGTAGAGGGTCTGGGCCTGCAACGGCCGGCCGCACCGCCAGCCGGCGAGTTCGCCGGGGTCGAGCTGCTGGCGCGGTAGGTGCCCCAGGGCGGGCAGTGGATCCTGCAGGGGAGGAGGCGGCTGCTGCTGGAGCTGATCCAGCGGCACCGCGCCTGCCAGGGAGAAGCCGAGGGCCCCGGTCCGCCGCAACCGGGCCAGGGTGCCGCCGCAGCCGAGCCGTTCCCCCAGATCGCGGGCCAGGGAGCGGATGTAAGTGCCGGCGGAACACTCCACTTCCAGATCCAGCGATCCGCTGGCCGGATCCCAGGCCAGCAGCGCAAGCCGATGGATCGTCACCGGACGGGGCGGCAGGTCGAGCGTTTCACCCCGCCGCACCCTGGCGTAGGCCCGCTCTCCTTCCACATGCACGGCCGAAACCTGGGGAGGACGCTGCTGGATCGGTCCGCGGAAGGCCTGCAGCTCTGCCTCAAGCTGCTCGAGATCCAGAACCGGCAGGGAATCGGCCCGCTGGAGCACATCCCCCTGCAGGTCGTCGGTGCTGGTGGTGAGTCCCAGCTGCACCGTGCCCCGGTAGGTCTTGTCCCCGGGGAGGTAGGGCAACAGGCGGGTGGCAGGGCCTACGGCAATCGGCAGCACCCCGGTGACCGCAGGGTCGAGGGTGCCACCGTGGCCGACGCGCTTGAGACCGTAGGCCCGACGCACTGCCGCCACACAGGCATGGGAGCTGGGTCCGGACGGTTTGTCGAGGACCAGAAATCCGCAGGCTGGGGACGACAAGGGGGTCGTTGGGCAGGGCGGCAGGGATCAGCCGACGGCGATGTTGACCCGTTTGCGGCTGCGCAGACCCCGCTTGATCGTGTCGAAGCTCACCACCCCATCGACTAGGGCAAAGAGGGTGTCGTCCGAGCCCTGGCCCACGTTGATGCCTGGCAGCACGGAGGTGCCGCGCTGGCGGATCAGGATCGAGCCTGCGGTCACGGTTTCGCCGCCGTAGCGCTTGACGCCGAGGCGCTTGGAATTGGAATCGCGGCCGTTGCGGGTGGAGCCTGTGCCTTTCTTGTGGGCCATGGGGGAGGGAGGGAAGAGGAGGAAGCGGGAAGCAGAAGCAGCTGCCGGGATCAGGAGATCGCCTTGCCGCCGACGCTGATGGACTGAACCAGCACGCGGGTCAGTTCCTGGCGGTGGCCGTTCTTGCGACGGGTCTTCTTCTTGGGACGCATCTTGTACACCAGGATCTTCGGTCCGCGGCGGTGGGCCAGGACCTTAAGTTCCACCTTGGCGTCCTTCACATAGGGCTGGCCGAGGGTGGTGCCACTGCTGTCCTTCACCAGCAGGACGTTCTCCAGGGTCACGGTGCTGTCGACCTCGGCGGCGATGCGATCCAGATCGAGGTAGCGATCGGGCTGCAGCCAGAACTGCTGGCCGGAGGCTTCAACGATGGCGTAAGCCGTACCTGGGGTGGAAGCGGGATCACTCATGGGCGGGGGGGCGCGGCCAGGCTGGGGGGCGTGACCATCCGGTCTCGCTCGCCATTCGGCCTGGACTCACGCAATCGAAAGACAAACAAAGACTTTGGCTCCACGGCCTTCCTTTCGTCAACATTTGAGCAGCCACGGGGCGGTTGCCGTAATTCCTTCGATGCCAGAGCCGGCCCTCACGATTGCTTCGCTGATCCGGAATCCCCGCCTGGCCCAGGTGAGTGGCCAGTGGCTGCGGGGTGGGCGCTATCAACTCGAGCCGATCGGGGAGGAGGGGGATCCGGTGGCATGCCTCGACAGCCGCCGCGAGGATTTCGACGCCGTGCTGCTGGAGCAGGGGGCGATCGATCCGGCCACCTATCGCGCCCTCAGCGATCTCGGGCTGCTGTTACCGGCGGTGGTGATCGGCGAGGTCACCGGAAGGATCGAATATCACGATGCGGAAGTGCATCTCCCCACCGATCAGCTCGAACAGCTCACCTACAGTCTGGATGCGGCGGTTTCCCGTTTCCTGAGACGGGGCCTGGTCAGCGCCGGCGGCAGCGCAAGTGCTCCCCAGGGGGCCACCATCGACACCTCGGATCGCTGGAAGCTGGCCAACCGGCTCAAGGAGCGGCTCGGCTACTTGGGGGTCTATTACAAGCGTGATCCCTCCAGGTTTCTGCGCAATCTCCCCGCTGCGGATCGGGAAGACCTGCTGCGATCCCTGACGCGCACCTATCGGGACCTGCTCTTGAGCTACTTCCGCGATCCGGCGGCGGCCAACCAGGCCTTGGAGAGTTTCGTGAACACGGCCTTCTTCAGCGATCTGCCGATCACCAATACCGTTGAAATCCACATGAATTTGATCGAGGGCTTCTCAAAGCAGCTAAAACTTGAGGGGCACAAAAACGACTTTCTGCAGGACTATCGCCTGGCTCTGCTTGACGTGATGGCCCACCTCTGTGAAATGTACCGGCGCTCGATCCCTCCCGATGCTCCCCTTGCCGGCCTGAAGGCCACGGTGTCCGCCGGAGCCGAAGAGGCCTTGCTTCAATCCCAGGAGGTGAACTGAAATGAATCCTCGTCGCAGCTACATCCTGAAGCTCTATGTGGCAGGGAACACGCCCAATTCGATGCGTGCGCTCAAAACCCTGCGCAACATTCTGGAGACGGAGTTCCGGGGGGTTTATGCCCTCAAGGTGATTGACGTACTCAAGAATCCGCAGTTGGCCGAGGAGGACAAGATCCTCGCTACGCCAACCCTGGCCAAGATTCTCCCTCCCCCCGTGCGCCGGATCATCGGCGACCTTTCCGATCGTGAACGGGTATTGATCGGTCTGGATCTGCTGTACGACGAGCTCACCGAAGAGGGATTCGAGCTGCCGGAGGAACGGCAATCGGAGCTGCCGGCAGACCGCGGCCATGAGCCCCCCTGATCCCTGGTCAAGGCGATCCTCCCTGCCGCCTTTCCCGCCTCAGCTTCTTCCTCCTTCCCTTTCCCTCCCTCCCGATTCGATCCCTACCGATGCAGGACCCCAGTCTCACCGGCAACACCCTGATGCAGGTGCAGAAGCTCCCCACCGGGATCGAGGGCTTCGACGATATCTGCCATGGCGGCCTGCCGATAGGTCGCTCCACCCTGATCAGCGGCACCTCCGGCACGGGTAAGACCGTTTTCTCCCTGAATTTTCTCTACAACGGGATCCGGGACTTCAATGAGCCTGGAATCTTCGTGACCTTTGAGGAGTCGCCGCTCGACATCCTGCGCAATGCGGCCAGCTTCGGTTGGAATCTGCAGGAGATGGTGGAGCAGGACAAGCTGTTTCTGCTCGATGCTTCGCCTGACCCTGACGGCCAGGATGTGGCCGGAAGCTTTGATCTTTCCGGTCTGATCGAGCGGATCAACTACGCCATCCGCAAATACAAGGCGCGGCGGGTGGCCATCGATTCGATCACGGCCGTGTTTCAGCAATACGACGCTGTCTCCGTGGTGCGGCGTGAGATCTTCCGTCTGATCGCCAGACTCAAGGAAATCGGGGTCACCACGGTGATGACCACCGAGCGCATCGATGAATACGGCCCGATCGCCCGTTACGGGGTGGAGGAGTTCGTTTCCGACAACGTGGTGATTCTGCGCAACGTGCTGGAGGGGGAGCGCCGCCGCCGCACGGTGGAGATCCTGAAGCTGCGGGGGACCACCCACATGAAGGGGGAATTCCCCTTCACGATGGGTTCCCACGGGGTGAGCATCTTCCCGCTGGGGGCAATGCGGCTCACCCAGCGCTCCTCGAATGTGCGGCTCAGCTCCGGCGTGCCCCGTCTCGACGAGATGTGCGGTGGGGGCTTCTTCAAGGACTCGATCATCCTGGCCACCGGCGCCACCGGTACTGGCAAGACTCTGCTGGTCTCCAAGTTCATCGAGGATGCCTGCCGCAGCAAGGAGCGGGCGATCCTCTTCGCCTACGAGGAATCCCGGGCCCAGTTGCTGCGCAATGCCACCAGCTGGGGCATCGACTTTGAGCAGATGGAACAGGATGGCCTGCTCAAGATCATCTGTGCCTACCCCGAATCCACCGGCCTGGAAGATCACCTGCAGATCATCAAGACCGAGATCAGTGAGTTCAAGCCATCGCGGATGGCCATCGACTCGCTCTCGGCCCTGGCCCGGGGGGTGAGCCATAACGCCTTCCGCCAGTTTGTGATCGGGGTGACCGGTTATGCCAAGCAGGAGGAGATCGCCGGCTTCTTCACCAATACCTCGGAGGAGTTCATGGGAAGCCATTCGATCACCGACTCCCATATCTCCACGATCACTGACACCATTCTGCTGCTTCAGTATGTGGAGATTCGCGGCGAGATGGCCCGGGCTCTGAACGTGTTCAAGATGCGCGGATCCTGGCACGACAAGGGAATCCGTGAATTCGTGATCACCAGCAACGGGCCTGAGATCAAGGATTCCTTCTCCAATTTCGAACGTATCATCAGCGGGGTGCCTCACCGCATCACCACCGATGAGCGCAGTGAGCTGTCGCGCATCGTGCGCGGTGTATCCAGCGACGATCTCTGATCGGCTTTATGCCAGCGCCCGCTGAATTGGTTCTGAATCTGCTGTTCAGCGCGCTGGGGACGGGGTATTTCGTTTATGGGCGCAAGCAGCAGGGCATGGTTCCCCTTCTCAGCGGGATCGCCCTCCTGGCCTTTCCCTTGGTGCTGCATGGCACCGTGCCGCTGCTGGTGCTGGGCTCCTTGATCGCGGCCCTGCCCTTCCTGCTTCGCTTCTGAACCTGAACTGCGGCCTTCCGCCTTCCACTGCAGCCGCCTCGCGGCGCGGCGGTGGGTGGGCCAGGATCTGCCTCCGACCTTCCCCGCCGCCAGTGAGCTGGACCGCTGCCTCCATTTCCGATCTTTCCGGTCGTCTGGCCCTGGTGACGGGGGCGAGCAGTGGCCTTGGCCTGGAAACGGCCCGCGCCCTGGTGGCCCGGGGAGCCACCGTGGTGATGGGCTGCCGCTCCCGCCGGCGCGGTGAGGAGGCACGCCAGGCCCTGCTCGCTTCGCCCGCCGCCGGATCCGACCCCGCCATCCCCTGGGGGGGGCTCGATCTGCTCGACCTCGATCTGGCCGACCTGGCGAGCGTGCGTACCGCCGCCGCCGCCGTGGCCGATCGCTACGGTCGCCTCGATCTGCTGATCAACAACGCCGGTGTGATGGCGCCGCCCCGCACCCTCACCCGTGACGGATTCGAGCTGCAGTTCGGAACCAACCATCTCGGCCATTTCGTTTTCACCCTGCTGCTGCTGCCGCTGCTGCGCCAGAGCCCCGGCGGCAGGGTGGTGCATGTGACCTCAGGGGCCCAGTATTTCGGTCGGATCGATTTCGATGACCTGCAGGGGGAACGCCACTACGACCGCTGGCGGGCCTACGGCCAGAGCAAGCTCGCCAATGTGATGACGGCGGTGGAACTGCAGCGGCGCCTGCAGGCCGAAGGCAGCGGCATGCTCTCGCTGGCGGCCCATCCCGGCCTGGCCCGCACCAACCTCCAGCCCGCTTCGGTGGCGATGAACGGCTCCAGGCTTGAGGCCCTGGCCTATCGCCTGATGGATCCCCTGTTCCAGAGCGCCGCCATGGGGGCCCTGCCCCAGCTTTTCGCCGCCACGGCCCCCGAAGCCACACCCGCCGGTCACTACGGTCCGGATCAGTTGGGGGGCCTGCGCGGTCACCCCACGGCAGTGCGGATGGCGCCCGCCGCCCGTGATGCGGCCCAGCTGGAGCGGCTCTGGCGGGTGAGTGAGGAGCTGGGCGGCGTGGAACTCTGACCCACACCGCCCTCGGGGCGTTCAGGCAGCGGCCGGGGCGAGATCCCGCTGGCGTTCATAACTGCGCCGTTCGGCCTGCAGCACCAGCTCATCGGTGTCTGAGTGCTCCAGGGGGAGGTCGAACCAGAAGGTGGTGCCCACGCCGGGTTGGCTGGCCATGCGCACTTGGGTGCCGTGTTTCTCGAGGATGCCGCGCACGATCGAGAGCCCCAGGCCGGTGCCCGCCTCGGTGTGCACGGCGTTCTCCACCCGGTAGAAGCGCTCGAAGATCCGCTCCTGGTCGGCTTCTGAGATGCCGCAGCCGCTGTCGGCGATCTCGATCCGCAGCCGCGGCAGGGGGGAGGTGATGGCACAGGTGGGGTTCTCCCCCGGACTGTTCCCCGGATCCAGCAGGCAGAGGTCCGGCCATGGGTAGGCCCGCAGCATCAGGCTGCCGCCTTTCGGGGTGAATTTCAGGGCGTTGCCCACCAGGTTGTCGAACACCTGCAGCAGCAGATCCCAGTTGCCCAGCACCCTCGGCAACTGGGCCTCGGCCACGAACCCCAGGCTCACGCCCTTGTCCTCGGCATTGAGCCGGTAGGTGCGCAGCGTCTGTTCGATCGCCGGCCCCACCTCCACAGGCTCCAGCTCCCACACCCGTTCCGATTCAAGGCGGGAGAGGTCGAGCACGTCGTTGACGAGCCTGGTGAGGCGGTCGGTTTCGGCGTTGGCGATGGCCAGGAATTCCTGCTGTTCCTCCTTGCTGAGCTGGTCCCCCAGGTCGTGGAGGGTCTCCACGTAGCTCTTGATGTTGAACAGCGGCGTCCGCAGTTCGTGGGAGACGTTGCTGATGAAGCGCCCCTGGGCCGCATTCAGCTCCACTTCCCGGGTCAGGTCCTGGATGGTCATGGCGATCCCCTTGAGGGTCTCGCCGCTGGCATCCCGCACCGATTGCAGCACGATCCGCAGGGTGCGGGCCGGCTCTCCGAAGCTGCATCGCACATCGGCGCTGTCCTTGTCGTTGCTGATCAGGCTGTCCAGCAGGCCGTGCAGCTCAATCGCCAGCCGGTCGGGCAGTTCGTCGATCAGTTCGCTGCCCTCCAGGTTGCGTCCTTCCCAGCGGAACAGGCGGCGGGCGGTGGGATTGGCCAGCACGATGTTGCCTGCGGCATCCAGCAGCACGGCCCCATCGGCCATCGTCGCGATCAGCGACTGCTGCTTCACCTGGGCCGCGGTGAGTTCCTCGATGTTGGCGGCCTTGTACACCTCCAGCTGGGAGGCCATGGTGTTGAACCCTTCCAGCAGTTCGCCCAGTTCCCCCCCCACCGGCAGGGCGATGCGGGTCTCGAAGTTGCCACCGGCGATCGAGCGCACCCCTCGCAGCAGCTCCTTCACCGGCCGCGTGATCGTGAGCGCGTTGAACACGGACCCCAGGATCACCAACACCCAGATCGAGATGAACACCGCCACCGTCACCTCCCGGGTGAGGGCGGCACTGGCCAGCAGGGTCTCGTTGGGGTTGATCCCCAGGGCCACCACCCCGAGATAGCGGTCATCCCGAACGATCGGCACGAAGACGTCGGTCACCTGGCCGTCGGGCGTGAGGTGCTGGCGGATCAGTGGGTTGTCGGGCCGGCGCTGCAGGTCAGGGGGCAGCTCCAGCCGCCGGCTGAGCAGCTGGTCACCGCCGGGGGGGCTGGTGCCGTTCCCCATCGGAATGCCCAGATAGATCAGGCCTTCGGCATCGGCGAAGACGATGTAGCGCAGGCTTCGGCTGGTGCGCCAGAACCGCTCGGCCACGGCCGCCAGCTCCTCGTCGTTCCCACTGGCCACCAGGGGCGTGACATTGGCTGAAAGCAGCAGACCCAGGTCCCTGGCGTAGCGGGTGTCGCTCATGCGGGCGTCCTGCTGGATGCCGTTGAGCGCGAAGAAGGTGATGCCGGTCATCAGCAGGCTCACCACGAGGGTGGCCACCGCCAGCAGCTTCGTCTGAAGGCTGAATTCGGCCCACCAGTGGGCCAGGGCCCTGCGCCACGACGGGGTGGCGGGCTCCGCGGCGGGGAGGGAACCGGGGGCGGAAGGGGCGCTGCTGCTCACGGGCGCGGGGGGCGCAGCCGCGGTGCGGCCGCCTTGGGGAGCTGATGCTAGGGAGCGATCTGCCGGCCGCGCACCTGATGGCCGATGTCGCGGCGGAAGGTGATCCCCTCAAAGTTCACCTGGGCCAGGCCGGCGTAGGCCCGCTCGAAGGCGGCGTCGAAGTCGTCTGCCTGGCCCACCACCGCCAGCACCCGGCCGCCGTTGGTGAAGCAACGGCCGTGCTCGTCGCGTCGGCTGCCGGCATGGAAGAGCTGCAGGCTGGCATCGGGCTGGAGGGTGCTGACGATCTCATCCCCCTTGCGGATGTCGCCGGGATAGCCTTCGGCGGCCGCGATCACGCAGGCACTGCAGCCGGAATGCACCGTGAGCGTGGGGGCGGCATCCAGCCGGCCGAGGGCGCAGGCCAGCAGCACCTGGGCGAGCTCCGGGCCCAGCAGGGGCATCAGCGTCTCGCACTCGGGGTCGCCGAAGCGGCAGTTGAATTCGATCACGCTCGGACCCGAGGCCGTCAGCATCAGGCCGGCGTAGATCACGCCGCGATAGTCGATGCCGCGGGCGCGCAGGGTTCGCAGCGTGGGCTCCAGCACCTGTTGGCGCACCTGCTCGAGGGCGGCCGGCGGCAGCAGGGGGGCGGGCGCGTAGGCGCCCATGCCGCCGGTGTTGGGGCCCGTGTCTCCCTCGCCGATGCGCTTGTGGTCCTGGGCGGGGGGCAGCAGCACCATCCGCTCTCCGTCCGTGAGGGCGAATACGGACACCTCCGGGCCATGGGTGCGCTCCTCCAGCACCAGCGAGGCCCCGGCCGTGCCGAAGCGGCCGCTGAACACCTCCTCGATCGCTGCCCTGGCTTCCTCCATGGTTTCGGCCACCGTGACCCCCTTGCCGGCGGCGAGGCCGTCCGCCTTCACCACCAGCGGTTGGCCGTGGGCCTCCAGGGCCGCCAGGGCCTGTTCCCGGCTGCTGGCGGGCCAGTGGCCGGCCGTGGGGATGCCCGCTTCCGCCATCAGCTGCTTGGCCCATTGCTTGCTGGATTCCAGCCGGGCGCCATCGGCCCCCGGCCCGAACACCGCCAGTCCGGCGGCCCGCAGGCTGTCGGCCAGGCCGGCCGCCAGCGGGGCCTCCGGCCCCACCACCACCAGCTCAATCCCGTGCTCCCGGCAGGCGGCCAGCAGCCCTGCCTGGTCGGATTCGGCGATCGCCAGGGTGCGGCAGCCGGCCAGATCGGGGCTGCCGCCGTTGCCCGGGGCGATCCACACCGCCTCCACGCCGGGGCAGCGGCTCAGGGCCCATCCCAGGGAGTTCTCGCGGCCCCCCGCTCCCACCACGAGGATGCGCGCCACCGTGGGCAGCGCAGGGGCTGAGGAAGGCAGCGGAGTGGTGGAGGTCATGCAGGGGCAGGACAGGGAGGGGGCAGGGCGGCCGGCCGGCACGGTGCTGGTCGCGGGGCGGCACCGGTAGGTTGACTTCCGGGGTCAGGCCCTCGGGTGCTCGCCCATGCCTGATCGATTCTCCTTGACCGCCGGTCCGTGCTCACGACTCCGTCCCCTACCACCGCTGATCGCAGGGGGACGGGGAGTGGCTGCCGCCGCCGGCGCTTGGGCCGATGGGCCACCGGCCTTGCCCTGATCACGGGGATGGGGCTGCCGATCGCGGGTGGGCACGCCGCTCCAGCGCCTGCGGCTCCCCCAGCGCCTGCGGCCACCGCCATGCCTGCGGTCCTGTCGGCCGCCGCCTTCGCTGCGCTGCTGCGCAGCGGCAATCTCGACCAGCTGGATCGGGCCTGTCAGCAGTGCATCGAGACGGATCGACTCGACCGGCTGCGGCAGCTGCAGGCCCGGATGCTGGCCCTGCATCCGGCCCCCCAGCCCCTCGATCTGGTGCTGGCCAATGCCGAGGCCCTGATCGGTTGCCGGGCCCCCCAGGCCGCTCTGACCGTGCTGGATCGGATCGGGCCCGCGCCGGGGCCGGAACGGGTGCGTTGGCTGGTGATGCAGTGGCGGGCCGCCACCGCCGCCTTCGACCACCGCCGGGCGGCCCTGGCGCTGGAGCGTCTGGCCCTGGCCTCCCCCGGCGGGAATCTGGGCAGCATCGGCCTGCCGGTGCAGCGCCGGCCCGATGGCAGCGTCGTGCTCCGGCCTGCCCTCGACCTGCTGGTGGACCATCTGGAGGCCCTGGGCCGCAACCGCCAGGCGGCCGAACTCCTGCTCGCTTCGCCGGGAACGGGCCCGTTGGGGGCGGAACGGCTGCAGCAGGCGGTGCGGCTCTGGCAGACGTTGCCGGCGGCCGAGAAGGAGCAGCTGCTGGATCGGGCCCTGGACCAGGCCGCGGCGGCGGGTGCCTGGGGGCTGGTGGCCAGCCTGCTGGATGATGAGGTGGCCCTTCCTTCCGCCCGGGCCCGGGAACGGCGCCTGCGGCTCAGCCCCAGTATCGATGATGCCTACGGCGAGTGGCTGCTGCGGCGGGATGACCCGGCCTCCGCCTCCCGCAGCCGGCAGCTGGAGAGACAGTTGCGCTCTCCCGCCGCCCCGGGCGGCCATGCCCCGGCTCCGCTGCCGGAACCATCGCCGGCCTCCCTGCCGCCTTCCCTTCCCCCGTCCGCTCCCTCCCAGCCATGAACGCCTTCAGTACCGGCGCCCTCCTCTACGAGGGCAAGGCCAAGCGCGTGTTCGCCACGGATCGTGCCGATGTGGTGGCGGTGGAGTTCAAGGATGACGCCACGGCCTTCAACGCCCTCAAGAAGGCCCAGCTGGCCGGCAAGGGGGAGATGAACTGTCGGATCTCGGCCCTGGTGTTCGAATGGCTGGCCCAGCGCGGCGTGCCGACCCACTATCTGGGGGTGGAGGGCGACCGCTGGATGCTGGTGCGTCCGGTGCGGGTGGTGCCCGTGGAAGTGGTGGTGCGCAACGTGGCGGCCGGTTCGCTGTGCAAGCAGATGCCGATCGAACCCGGCACCCGCCTCGATCCGCCGCTTCTGGATCTGTACTACAAGGACGACGCCTTCGGGGACCCGCTGCTCACCGAGGCGCGGCTGGAGTGGCTGGGGATCGTGACGCCGGAGCAGCGCCAGGCGATCGGTCAGCTGGCGATGCAGGTGAACGAAGGGCTGCGGGAGCTGTTCGGTTCCGTGGGCCTGGAACTGGTGGATTTCAAGATCGAACTGGGCTTCACCGCCGACGGCGAACTGGTGCTGGCCGATGAGATCAGCCCGGACACCTGTCGGCTGTGGGACAGGGAAGTATCCGATGCCTCGGATCGCATTCTCGACAAGGATCGCTTCCGTCAGGACCTCGGTGGCGTGGTGGAGGCGTACGGGGAGGTCCTCAAACGGGTCCAAGGGGTCTGTCCTACCCCCCGGGTTTATCGGTAAGGTCGGCGCGATTTGCGGCATCGCCGCTCTGCACGACATTCATGGCTGGCGTTCGCCCCCGCAGGTCGCTTCTCTCCACAGGCACCACCCTGGGCATCGTCGCCAGCTTCCCCCTGCTGGGCCTGGCCCTCTTCGGGGCGGGCAGGGCCAGGGCCGCCGACCAGGCGCCGATCGCCGGCGAGCTGGTGCCCTTGGAAGCTGCGTCCCTGGAAGTGGCGCAGGGGGAAGCAAAGCCACCGCTGCTCAGTTCTGCCTCCGCTTCCGGCTCTGCCCCTCTGAAGGCCACCGCCACCCCGGCTGCTGAAGCCGCCCCTGCAGCCGCCGCCGCCCCCGTGGCCGCCCCAGCCGCCGCCGCCCCCCCGGTGGCCGAAACCTCCGTTGTGGCTGCGGCAGCCCCCGCCGATGCCCCCCGGGATGCCGTGGTGGCCGCCGAGGTCGCCCCATCGTCGGAGGCGCTCGCCTCTCCCCAGCTGCTCGCCCAGCAGCCCCAGGATCCGGCCTCCCCCGGGTTGGACATCCCCAATCCCTTCGCCACCCCGGAGCCGGGCACCCCCCCGCTGCGGCCCGACCCCAGCCTCCCCGGCACCCCGGTGCTCCGGCCCGGCGACAGCAGCGGCAGCGGCAGTGGCACCGAGTCGGCGCCCAGCGAGCCGCGGGTGATGATCAGCGAGGTGGTGATCCAGGGACTGGACAACCATCCGGAGAAGGACCGCCTCGAGCAGGCCGCCTACGGCGCCCTGCGGGTCACTCCCGGCACCCAGGTGACCCGCAGCCAGCTGCGCACCGACCTGCAGGCCGTGTACGCCACCGGTCTGTTCTCCGACGTGCGCATCCAGCCCGTGGACAGCGCCCTTGGTGTGCGTCTGCTGGTGCAGGTCACCCCCAATCCGGTGCTCAAGAAGATCAGCCTTGATCCGCCCGATGCCCAGGTGCCGCCGGCCGTGGTGCAGGACACCTTCGCCGCTGATCTGGGCAAGACCCTCAATCTCACCACCCTGCAGACCCGGATGCAGGAGCTGCAGAAGTGGTATGCCGACCAGGGCTATTCCCTGGCCCGCGTCACCGGGCCGAGCCGGGTCAGCCCCGATGGCGACGTGCAGCTCGTGATCCGCCAGGGGCTGGTGCAGGGTGTCGAGGTGCAGTTCCTCAACAAGGAAGGATCCCCTACCAACGACAAAGGCGAGCCGATCCGTGGCAAGACCAAGCCCTGGGTGGTCAGCCGGGAGATCTCACTTAAGCCGGGCCAGGTTTTCAACCGCCGCAATCTGGAGGAAGACCTCAAGCGGCTCTACGGCACCGGCCTGTTCAGCGATGTGAAGGTGACCCTCAAGCCCGATCCGGCCGATCCGGGCAAGGTCACGATCGTGCTCGGGATTGTGGAGCAGTCCACCGGATCCCTCTCCGGCGGTCTCGGCTACAGCCAGAGCCAGGGGGTCTTCGGGCAGGTGCAGGTGCAGGACAGCAACCTGTTCGGACGGGCCTGGGACCTGGCCACCAGCTTCACCTACGGCCAGTTCGGTGGCCTCGCTGACGTCACCTTCACCGATCCCTGGATCAAGGGGGATCCCTACCGCACCGCATTCCGGGTGAAGGCCTTCATCAGCCGCGACGTTCCCCAGATCTTCCAGAGCCAGAACAACGGCAACATCCTCACGGCCTCTGAGTTTTACGAAGCTCCTGGTACCAGCGTTGCCTACAACATCAACAGCGTCGCCAATCCGCTGGAGATGGTGTTCGGCTCGGTGGCGCAGGCTAAGGCCACAGCCAATTCAGAGGGGCAGAACTACAGCTGGTTTGATTACAACGGCAACTCCGTGGTGATCCAGCGGGTCGGCGGCAACCTCCAGTTCGTGCGCCCTCTCAATGGTGGCAATCCGTTCAAGCGCGCCCCCTGGAGCCTGGTGCTGGGCTTCAACGCCCAGGAGGTCACGCCGATCGACTTCTCGGGCGCCAGCCAGCCCTATGCCGTCGCCACCAACTCCTTCAGCCTCGATGGTGGCCAGGTGCCCAACAACGCCATCCTGTGCGTTGCCTACAACTGCGCGGCCCACAACCAGCTGCTCGGCATCCGTCTGGCGGCGACGATGAACACCCTCGACGACCCCCGCAATCCCACCAGGGGCAACTTCCTGAGCCTCGGCACCGAGCAGTTCTTCTCGGTGGGTCCCGATTCCCCCTCCTTCAACCGCCTGCGGGGCAGCTTCACCCACTACATCCCGGTGAAGTGGCTGAAGTTCTACAAGGGCTGCCGCGTCAAACCAGGCGAAACCGAGGATTGCAAACAGGCCCTGGCCTTCCAGGTTTCCGCCGGTACCAATGTGGGCAACCTGCCTCCTTACGAGGCCTTCTGTCTGGGCGGTGGTAACTCGGTGCGCGGCTATTACGACTGCGATCTCGGGGTGGGTCGCAGCTTCGGCGAAGCCACGCTCGAATACCGCTTCCCGATCTTCAGCATCGTCAGTGGCGAGCTGTTCATCGATGGGGGCACCACCTTCGGCTCCCAGGCCAATGTGCCCGGGAACCCCGGTGAACTGCTCCAGAAGCCCGGGGAAGGCTTCTCGGTTGGCACCGGTCTGATCGTCACCACGCCCGTGGGTCCGCTGCGGCTTGAGGTGGCCAGCCAGGATTTCACCGGCGACTGGCGCTTCAACCTTGGCGTGGGCTGGAAGTTCTAGTGATCACCTGGCCCTCCGACTACAGCCAGGCCTGGACCCTGGCCGCCCCGGTGGAACGCAGTGGCGTCGGTCTCCACAGCGGTGCCATGACCCGGGTGCGCCTGCAGCCTTCCGACCAGCCCGGCTATCGCGTCGGCTGGCTTGACGCCCCAGGCCAGCCGCTGGTGCGGCTGACTCCTTCCCAGGTGTGCGAAACCCAGTTGTGCACCGCGCTGCAGCTTGATGGCCGCCGCCTCGCGACGGTGGAGCACCTGCTGGCGGCCCTGGCCGGCACCGGCGTCAGCCAGGCCGAGATCTGGGTGGAGGGGGGCGAGATCCCGCTGCTGGATGGCTCTGCCTTGCCCTGGGTGGAGGCGATCGCCGAAGTGGGCCTGCGATTGATCGGGGAAAGGAGGTTGCTGGAGCTGCCGGCCGCTCCGGTGCAGGTGCACCAGGGGCGCAGCTTCGCCCTGGCCCAGCCGGCCGATCGCCCGATTCTGGCCGCCGCCGTGGAATTCCCCCAACCGGTGATCGGGCGCCAGCTGTATTCGATCGAACTCAGCCCAGGCCGCTTCGTGGAGGAGATCGCTCCGGCCCGTACCTTCGGCTTCCGGGAGCAGGTGGAACAGTTGCGGGCCGCCGGCCTGATCCGGGGAGGAGCCCTCGATAACGCCCTGGTATGTGACGGCGACCGCTGGCTCAACCCGCCGCTGCGCTTCTCCGACGAACCGGTGCGCCATAAGCTCTTGGACCTGTTGGGGGATCTGGCGCTGGTGGGCCTGCCACGGGCCCAGGTCTTTGCCTATCGAGGCTCCCACGGCCTGCACACGGCCCTGGCTGCGGCCCTTTCCCAGGCGGTCGTCCCCGACACGCCACCGTTCCCCCCCCTCGAATCCGCCCTGCCCGCCTGAGCCCTTGACTGTCTCCGCCCCCCCAGACGCCCTCGCCAGCGGTGCCCCCATGGCCGAACCGGTGATCCTCTCCAGCGAGCAGATCCTCAATCTGCTTCCCCATCGCTACCCCTTCGCCCTGGTGGACCGGGTGGTGGAGTACGTGCCCGGCGAGAAGGCGGTGGCGATCAAGAACGTCACCTTCAATGAGCCCCAGTTTCAGGGCCATTTCCCGGGGCGCCCCCTGATGCCCGGCGTGCTGATCGTGGAGGCGATGGCCCAGGTGGGGGGCCTGATCGTGACCCAGATGCCCGATCTGCCCAAGGGGCTGTTCGTGTTCGCCGGTATCGATGGGGTGCGCTTCCGTCGCCCGGTGGTGCCCGGCGACCAGCTCCGCATCACCTGCGAGCTGCTCAGCCTCAAGCGCCAGCGGTTCGGCAAGATCAAGGCCGAGGCCACCGTGGATGGACTTCTCGTCTGTTCCGGCGAACTGATGGTCTCCCTGGTGGACTGAGCTGATGTCGAGTGCAGCCATGGCGACATCGGTGCATCCCACGGCCGTGGTCGACCCCCGGGCCCGGATCGGCCCCGGCGTGGAGATCGGCCCCTATGCCGTGATCGGGCCGGAGGTGGAGATCGGGGACGGCTGTCGGATCGGGCCCCACGTGGTGATCGACGGCCGGGTGCGGATGGGCAAGGGCAACCGGATCTTCCCCGGCGCCTGTCTCGGGCTCGAGCCCCAGGACCTCAAGTACGGCGGCGCCCCCACCGAAGTGGTGATCGGCGACGACAACACCATCCGCGAGTGCGTGACGATCAACCGGGCCACGGCCGAAGGCGAAAGCACGGTGGTGGGCAACGGCAATCTGTTGATGGCCTGCAGTCACCTGGGCCACAACTGCCATCTCGGTGATCGGATCGTGATCGCTAATGGGGTGGCGGTGGCAGGCCATGTGGTGATCGGCGATCGGGCCGTGATCGGGGGGGTGCTCGGTATCCACCAGTTCGTGCACATCGGCAGCCTGGCCATGGTGGGCGGCATGAGCCGGATCGATCGCGACGTGCCGCCGTTCATGGTGGTGGAGGGCCATCCCGGCAGGGTGAGGGGGCTCAACCGCATCGGCCTGCGGCGCAGCGGCATGGCCGAGCGTGAGGATGGTGCCCAGCTGCGCCAGTTGCAGGAGATCTGGACCCTGCTCTACCGCAGTGATCTGGTGCTCAGCGAGGCGTTGGTGGAGGCGCGGCGGAGCAGCCTGTTGCCGCCGGCCCAGGAACTCTGCGATTTCCTTGAGGCCTCGATCGGCCCGGGCCGGCGCGGTCCGTTGCCCGCCCAGCGCTGATGGTGCGTCTGCTGGTGAGCACGGGGGAGGTGTCCGGGGATCTGCAGGGGGGGCTGCTGATCCGGGCGCTGCATGAGGAAGCGAATCAGCGGGGGGTGGACCTTGAGGTGGTGGCCCTGGGGGGAGAACGCATGCGGCGTGCCGGGGCCGAGCTGCTGGCCGATACCGCCAACCTCGGGGCGATCGGCCTGCTGGAGGCCCTGCCGCTGGTGGTGCCCACCCTCAAGCTTCAGGCCCGCCTGCGCCGCTGGCTGCTTACCCATCCGCCCGATGGGGTGGTGCTGATCGATTACATGGGCGCCAATGTGAATCTGGGGTTGCGCCTCAAGCGCACCTATCCCCAGGTGCCGATTCTTTATTACATTGCTCCCCAGGAGTGGGCCTTTCGGCTCGGGGAAGGAGGAACCACCCGCCTGATCGGTTTCACCGATCAGATCCTGGCCATCTTCCCGGAGGAGGCCCGGTTCTATGGGGCCCGCGGGGCTTCCGTGACCTGGGTGGGTCACCCCCTGATCGACACGCTCGGCGACCTGCCCGGCCGTGGGGAGGCCCGCAGGGCCCTGGGGCTGGAGCCCGACGCTCCTGTGCTGCTGATGCTGCCGGCCTCGCGTCGCCAGGAGCTTCGCTACCTGCTGCCGCCGATGGCCGCCGCCGCTGCCGCCCTGCAGCGCCGCCATCCCCGGCTGGAGGTGCTGGTGCCCGCCGGCCTGCCCGGCTTCGAGACCAGGCTGGAGGAGGTGCTCAGCGGCTGCGGGGTACGGGCCCGGGTGATCCCTGCCGCCGACGCGGACCGCCTCAAGCCCCAGCTGTGTGCCGCCGCCGATGTGGCCCTCACCAAGTCGGGTACGGCCAACCTTGAGTTGGCCCTGCGCGGGGTGCCCCAGGTCACGGGCTATCGGGTCAGCCGTCCCACGGCGTTTGTGGCCGAGCACGTGCTGCGCTTCAACGTGCCCCACATCTCGCCGGTGAATCTGGTGCTCGGGGAGCGGTTGGTGCCCGAACTGCTGCAGCATGGACTCACTCCCGAAGCGATTGTGGCCGAAGTGGAAGCCCTGCTTGAGCCGGAAGGTGCCCCCCGCCGGCAGATGCTGGAGGGCTACCAGCGGTTGCGCCGCTCGCTGGGCGAGCCCGGCGTGACCCGCCGTGCCGCCGCCGCCATTCTCGATCGGATGGAGAACAGCCCCTCCCCCTCTGCCCCATGCGCCTGATCGCCCTGCTGCTCAGCCTGCTGCTGACGCTGGCTCCCACTGCTCCCGCCTTCGCCGCCACCGAGGAGGCCGTGCTTGCCGGGGGGTGCTTCTGGTGCCTGGAGCACGACCTGGAGGACATTCCCGGGGTGCTTGAGGTGGAGAGCGGCTTCAGTGGCGGCAAGCTGGCC
Source organism: Cyanobacteriota bacterium (assembly GCA_046342815.1). Lineage (GTDB taxonomy): Bacteria > Cyanobacteriota > Cyanobacteriia > PCC-6307 > Cyanobiaceae > Cyanobium. The sequence continues at coordinate 16,738 of JBKDOV010000077.1, read as the reverse complement.
AATCCCTCCTATCGCCAGGTCTCGGCGGGGGGTACAGGGCACCAGGAGAGCGTGCGGGTGCGGTTCGACAACACCAAGATCCGCTACGAGAAACTGCTGCGCAGCTACTGGCGGAATGTGGATCCGTTCGATGGCGGCGGTCAGTTCTGCGACCGTGGTGATTCCTATCGCCCGGTGATCTTCACCACCACCGCCACCCAGGCGGTGGAGGCGAGGAACAGCCTGGTGGCGGCGGCCCGCGAGCTGGGCAAGCCCACCAGTGCGATCAAGGTGTCGATCCGTCCGTTCGCGAAGTTCTGGCCTGCAGAGAATGTTCATCAGAACTACGCCAGGCGCAACGGCCTGAAATATCGCTTCTATCGATGGTCCTGCGGCCGGGACCGCCGCCTCGATGAGGTCTGGGCCGACGCGGCCCGCGGCAACAGCGCCTGGAAGGGAGCTTGAGACGACAAATCCGTAGAAACAAGCTGCGTGAATCTATGAAAATCCTTAAGGGACGCAAGGGCAGAAATGGCCCGGATCTGCCTCCAGGAACGGTCTTCCGCCCCTGTTCAAGCCTGAAAAGGCCGCTTACCGTGGATGAGTCCAACGCGACGGGTTCTGTATGTATCTGCTGACCATCCGGGACGGTCTGCAGACCCGTTTCATCGGTCCCTACGACTCCCCCAAGCAGGCTGCCGATCAGCTGGACCAGCTCCTTCCCCATTGCGGTGAAAGGGCCAGCTGGCAGATCCATCAGCTGGAATCCCCGAGTGCGGCGGCCGCGATCGCCCAGGCGGCCGGATGCGGCGATTCGTCCGCTGTGGCCGCCTGAGCTTCGTTCGGTTCTGATTTCCTGGCAGTCGTCGGGCTCAGGCCGGGGCGCCAGCGGCCACCCAGTGCACCAGGGTCTGCACCCCGAAGCCGGTGGCCCCGGCAGGATCCTGCCCCCTTCCCTTGTCGCTCCAGACCGTGCCGGCGATGTCGAGGTGGGCCCAGGTCACATCGGGACTCACGAAGTCCTGCAGAAACAACGCTGCGGTGATCGATCCTCCCGGCCGCGGGCCGGTGTTCTTCATGTCGGCGAACTGACTCTTCAGCCCCTCCTTGTAGGAAGCCCGCAACGGCATCCGCCACAGCGCTTCGCCGCCCTCCCGGCCGGCGTTGATCAGCGCCTCCGCCAGGGCATCGCTGGCTGTCCACAGGCCGGCGATCTCCTCGCCCAGGGCGATTACACAGGCGCCGGTGAGGGTGGCCAGATCCACCACCACGTCAGGCTGGAGGCTGCAGGCATAGACCAGCGCATCGGCCAGGGTGAGCCGCCCCTCGGCGTCGGTGTTGTTGATCTCGATCGTCTTGCCGTTGGAGGCGGTGATGATGTCGCCGGGGTGGACGGCCCCGCCGCTGATCATGTTTTCGCAGCTGGCCACGATCACGTGCACCTCCACCCCTTCCGGGCGGAGCTGGCCGATGGCCCGGGCAGCCCCGAGCACGGCGGCGCTGCCGCCCATGTCGTACTTCATCATCTCGATCTGGGAGCCGGCCACCTTGAGGTTGTATCCGCCGGAATCGAAGGTGAGGCCCTTGCCCACCAGGGCCACACGCCGGCGCACTTCGCCGGCGGGACGGTAGGTGAGGTGCACGAACTTGGGCGGCAGGTCCGATCCCTGGCTCACGGCCAGGTAGGCCCCCATGCCCAGGGCTTCGCAGTCGGCGCGTTCCAGCACCCGCAGCTCGAGGCCGTGGTCGCGGGCGATGTCGGCGGCGATGTCCGCCAGGGTCTGGGGCGTCGCCAGGTTGGGGGGAGCCGCCACCAGCTGGCGGGCCAGTTCCACACCGCTGCAGGTGGCCTCCAGGCGATCGAGGCCGGCTGCGGCGCCTGCGGGCAGTCCCAGCAGGGTCACCGTTTCGGGAGCCGGCAGCGGTTCGGCTTCGCTGCGGAAGCGCTGGTCGGTGTAGAGGGCCAGGCGGCAGGCCTCGGCCATCGCGGCTGCGGCGCTGAGGGGCTCCAGCCCCTCCGCCGGCAGCAGCAGCCCCAGCTGGCGGCTGCCGGCCTTGGAGGCCGCCTTGGCGGCCGTGGCGCTGGCGGCGCGCAGGGCGGAGAGATCCAGCGCCGCCGGTTCCCCCAGACCCACCAGGATCAGCAGCCCCGGTGTGGATCCCAGGCGGTCGATCACCAGACATTCGCCCGCTTTGCCCTTGAACCGCCGCTGTTCCAGCAGGGAGCGGCTCTGGGCTTCTCCCCCGAGCAGGGCGCCGAGCCGTGGGTCAGCCGCAGGCTCCGGGGTTGAGAACAGGCCGAGGGCCAGGCAGTCCCCGCCCCATTCCTGCAGCGCCCCCTGCAAGGCATCGGGGCCGGCGGCTGCGGAAAGAGCGCGGAAGTTCATGGAATACGCGAGGGCGCGGGCCGCGATCGTAGCCAGGGCCAGGGTTCAGCCAGGGTCGGCGGTGAACGGTGTGGTCCAGCGGTCGCGGGTTTCTTTGTTGAACGGCGGCAGCCAGCGGCGGATCAGGGCCTGCTCCAGGGCGCGGCGGGGTCGCACCGCGGTGGGGACGTCGCACCAGAAACGGATCGAGAGGATGGGGGTGAGGCCCGCGGCGATGAGGGCTTCGCTGTAGGCCGCCAGATAGTTCTTGCAATCGTGGTCCCCCTTCCAGCGCCGGTCGGCGTTGCCGGTCTCCCCCACGTAGAGCAGCAGGGGCGGGGAAGGGGCCGGCGGCCGGTCCATCACCAAGTAGAGGGCCGCCCCCTGGTGGGGTGCCGCGGGCCAGCGCCAGAAGGAGAGGCTCTGGGGCTGGAGGCGGAGTGGATCGAACTGCCATGCCAGCTCTGCCGCGGACCCCGGGCCGGCGCCGCTGCCTGCGGGGCTGTCGGCGGCCATGGCAAACAGCAGCCCCTGGCGGCCGTCGTGCCCGTCGTCGCCGCCGGCGGAGCGGAACAGGGGGCCCTGGTGGGCCGCCAGCCGGGCCTGCCAGGCCAGCAGCTGCTCGCGCTCCAGGGCCGGACCCGTCGGGCCCACGGCCGGACCGCCGCCGGGAAGGTCGGTGGGAGGGAACAGTTCTCCCTGGCGGCTCATCGGGAGGGGGGGCGCTGGCTGGAGGGGCGCTGGGGCGGCAGCAGGGGCCCGGCGGGGCCCTGCGCAAACGACACACGACCGATCCAGCCCTCCACCAGGCTGGGCGGCAGCTGCAGCCGCTGCTGCAGATCGGCCAGATCGCGGAAGGGACCCCGGGCCCGCTCCCGCAGCAGGCGCTCGGTGCGTTCCGGCGACAGGCCCAGGCCTTCGCGCAGGGCGCGGCTGCCCGCCTGGTTCACCGGCACCGGTGGCGGCGGCAGCGGGGCCGGTGGCTCGCCATACCAGCGGAATTCCAGCAGCGGTTCCCAGCTATGCACCAGCTCCGCGTCCACCCCCAGCAGCTGGTGCAGGTCCTCGCGGCCGCTCAGCTGAACACCGCCGGCCTGGAGGCGGAGCAGCAGATCGATGTGGGCTTCGTTGCAGCCGGGCAGCCGGCGCCAGTCGGCGGCGGTGGCGCGGTTCACATCCAGCCGCCAGCCGAGGGCGGCGGCATGGCGCACCTCCTCGCTGCTGCGGAGCCGCAGGCCCGGTTGCTGGGCCAGGCGCAGGGCCAGCAGCTCCCGTTCGATCCGGTCGGTGTCGGCGGCAGCGGCGGTCTGGTCCTGGTCGGCGGGGGCGGCGGGGCTGGACCGGGGGCCTGCAGGCTGGATCTGGCCGGTGGCCAGCAGCAGCCGACGGGCCAGCGGATCCAACCAGTGCCCTCTGGCCATCGGTTGCCGCAGCGGTGCAGGGATGGAGCTGAAGCTAGCGGTCCGATCCGGGCTCGGGCCAGTCCACCAGACCGAGACTGATGCCGATCACGGCGGCATGGGTGCGGTCGCGGGCGCGCAGTTTCAGCAGCAGGTTGCGCACGTGGGTCTTCACCGTGTCGATCGACACGATCAGCCTGCGGGCGATGTCCGCATTGCTGTCGCCTTGCACCAGCCGTTCCAGCACCTGCAGTTCCCGGGGGCTGAGCGGTTCGAGCAGCTGGCCGTCGCAGTCCTCCCGGTTGGAGAGCAGCGTGCCCAGCGCCTGGTCGAGGTAGAGGCCCCCATCCCGGAGGCTGCGCAGCGCATTCTGAAAGTTGCCGAGCCCCATCCGGGATTCCAGCAGCACGGCATCGCAGCGGGCCTGGATCGCCGTTCGGAGCGCCTGCTGCTTCGAGGCCCTGGTGACCAGCAGCAGGGTGCGGGTGGCGGCACCGCTGCGCTTCACCGTGGTCACCAGACGGGCACCGCAGCCCTCCTCCAGCTGGTCGGTCACGCACAGCAGATCCGGTTGGTGCTGTTCCACCAGCTCCAGACCCTCGGTTTCGGTGGTGGCGGCAGCCACGATCTGGTCAGGGCGGGAGCTGGTCGCCACGACCGCGCACAGCAGGGCCCGGCTGCGGCAGCAGATCACCATCCGCCACTCCTCGGGCAGCTCGACGATCTGGCTGCCGGCGGCGTTGCGCAGCCGATCCAGAAATGGGGTGTAGTCCAAGGCGGTCGCGACGGCAGGCCGGGTCGGGGCTGTTCCCAGGGTGGTTGCCCTTGCCGGCGGCGGCTATGCAGATCGGGGCCAGGATGCGTGGATCCGCACTCCCGGGCTGGCCCTGCCCTGTTCAGAATCGATCCACACGTCAGGGTTCTCGCCATCGCCATGGCCTTCTTCGATTCCGAAATCGTTCAGGACGAGGCGCAACGCTTGTTCACCGATTACCAGCAGCTGATGCAGCTGGGCAGCGAATACGGCAAGTTCGATCGGGAGGGCAAGAAGCTCTATATCGAACGGATGGAAGAAATGATGGATCGCTATCGGGTGTTCATGAAGCGATTCGAGCTCTCCGAGGATTTCCAGGCGAAACTCACCGTCGAGCAGCTGCGCACCCAGCTCGGCCAGTTCGGCCTCACCCCCGAGAAGATGTTCGAGCAGATGCACCAGACCCTGGAGCGGATGAAGAGCCAGCTGGAACGCGAGAGCTGAGAAGTCCAGGCGACGAGGGGCGCTTCAGGGGCCCCAGCGCTGGCTGCCCAGGAACGTCAGGTCGACGAGATCGCTGGCCTGGTGATCGCGCGGCCCGAGCCTGAGCACGTAGCCGCCCAGATCCAGCCGGTCCATGCTCTCGAAGGCGGCCACCAGCGCCGTGCGGCTCGGGTTGGGCCCAGCCTTCTCCAGCGCCGCCGTCAGCCAGCGGGCGGCCAGGAAACCCTCCAGGCTCGTGAAGCCGAGGCGGACGCTGCGCTGCTGCTGGCGCATCAGTCGCCGATATTCCGCCACCACCGGCACCCGCCGGTCCCAGGGGAACGGCACCACCTGGCTGACCCCGATGCCGCTGGCCATGCCCCCCGGCAGGGAGTCCTGGAGTCCGCCGGTGCCCACGAAGGAGACGTTCATCAGCTGGGCCGTGCTGCCGAGGCGCTGAAGGCTGCGGCTGAAGGCCGCGGAGCTGGGATAGGCGCTGATGATCACCACCGCGCCGGGCAGGGCTCGCTGCACCTGCCGGGCCGCCGGGTCGGTGACGGTGGAGTTGCGCTGCACCCCGGCGATCACCACCGGTCGCAGGCCATGGCGGGCCAGGGCGCTGCGGGTGGCCTCCAGGCCGTCCTCCCCGAAGGCATCCTCCTGATGCAGCACCGCGATCCTGTGTCGGCCGGAACGCACCAGATCGTCAATGATCCGGTCGATTTCGGCCTGGTAGCTGGCCCTGAGGTTGAACACCATCGGCCGGAACGGTTCCCGCAGCAGGCGAGCCCCGGTGAGCGGCGCCACCAGCGGGATCTGCTCCTGCTCCACCAGCGGCAGGATCTCCTTCACCGTCGGCGTGCCCACATAACCGAACAGGGCGAAGGTGCTCTGCGAGCTGATCAGTTGGCGGGTGTTGCGCAGCGTCAGCTTCGGCTCGTAGCGATCGTCCAGGCTCTCCAGCCGCAGCTTGCGCCCGTGGATGCCGCCGCGGCGATTCACCTCGGCGAACCACGCCAACGCTCCTTCGCGATATTCGCGGCCGAGCTGGGCGGAGGGCCCGCTGAACGGGGCCGACTGGCCGAGCACGAGTTCAGATTTTTCTGCTGCGGTCGCGCCTGCAGGATTGGGGGCGACCGCCGGGGCTGAGGCCGGCAGCAGGCCCGCGAGCAGCGGCAGCAGCAGGGCGATTCCCCCGTTCACCATTAGCGTCGGCCCGTTCCTCGGCAGCCATCCGGTGCGGAAGCAGAAGCGCTGGAACCTCGTGGCCATGGGCTCGGTGGTGATGGCCATGATTCTGGCCTTGCTCTCCATCAGCCGGATTGATGTCTCCGAGGTGCACAATCGCGATGCCCTGCGTCTCTCGGCTTCCTCCCGGGCCCTGAACATCGATCCGCGCCAGTTGCCCGCCAGCGGCTGGAGCACCCTGCGTGGCGATCTGCTCACCGATGACGAAGCCCGGGCCGACCAGGAGGCGCTCGAGTCGGCCACCCACCACGTGCAGGTGGGGATCTACGCCAACACGGCCTCCGAGCTCGACCTCAGCGTGCCCAGCTTTGCCTCCAGCGGTTACGTCTGGCTGCACTGGGAAGAGCCCCTGCAAAGTTATCTCGAGGCCAATGGTGCCACGATCGATCAACGCTTCGGGCTGCTCAACACCCTGATCACCGATGCACCGCCGCAGCTGCAGCCGGTGGCCCCGGAGCCGGAACGTCTCGCTGACGGTAGTTATTACCAACTGTTCACCTACCGGGGCCGCTACTACCTCGATCAGGCCAGCTTCCGCCATTACCCGTTCATGAGCGTCAGCCTGCCGGTGTCGCTTGAGGTCGACGACGTCGACGGGGCGCTCGGCTACCGGGAGTTGCGGCTTGAGCCGGACATCCGCAACAGCGGCATGGGGCTGTATGCGCGCATCATCGGCTGGCTCAATCAGGGCTGGTCGATCGCCGAATACCGCCACCACTACGCCAGCAACTTCGGGCTGGGCGGGCAGGAGAGCGATTACAGCCTGATCCTGTTCGAGATCTCCTTCGGGACCTCCGCCTGGGCCTCCTTCTGGCGGCTGCTGCTGCCCCTGGCGGTGCTGATGGCGATGGTGCTGCTGGTGTTCAAGGTGCGCCCCGACGAGCAGGACGCCCGCGCCAGCATCCCGGTGACGGTGCTGCTCACCCTGGTGTTCCTGCAGCAGACCTATCGCGATGAACTGCCGGTTCTGCCCTTTCTCACCTTCCTCGATCAGGTGTATGTGGTGGCCTATTGGGTGACCCTGGTGGCCTTCGTGCTGGTCATCTGGATCGGGCGTCGCTATGCGGATCTCGAGGCAATGGAAGAGGGGGCCGACCGGGCGAGGCTGCAGCAGCGGCTCGAAGACCTCGACAACAGCTGGCCCCTGGTGGTGGTGGCCTTCAGCGCCACCGCCATCGGCATCTCCTGGATGCTGATCCCCGCCGGGGTCTGAACCCGATCGGCTGCCCACCGCTGCTGCGTACGATCCGGTCTCCCGGCGCCCCGGTGTCCCGGCGCCCCAGGCCCCGCAACTCCCATGGTTGAGCAGTCCAGCTCCGACGCGAACGCCGCCGCCCTGCCGGCCTGGCTGAGCCGCGGCCTGGCAGATCTGTTTCCGGCCGCTCCCGCCACCGCAGCCGCCACAGCTGCCGCCGCAACAGCAGCCGCCGGCGACCCGGACCAGACCCTGGCGGCCCGGCTGGCGGAAGCCGAAGCCAAGGGCCAGCCCCTGCGGGTGAAGCTCGGCATCGACCCCACCGGCTCCGACATCCACCTCGGCCACTCGATCCTGTTCCGTAGGCTGCGGGCCTTTCAGGATGCGGGCCATACGGCGGTGCTGATCATCGGCGACTTCACCGCCCGGATCGGCGATCCCACCGGCAAGAGCGCCACGCGGGTGCAGCTGAGTGCCGCCCAGGTGGAGGCCAACGCCGAAACCTATCTGGTGCAGCTGGGTCTGGGGCAGGATCCAGCGCGGTCGCTGCTCGATTTCGAGACCCCCGGCCGGTTGGAGGTGCGCCGCAACAGCGAATGGCTGGCGGGCATGGACCTGCCGGCGGTGATCGAGCTTCTGGGCATCAGCACCGTCGGTCAGATGCTGGCCAAGGAGGATTTCGCCAACCGCTACGGATCCGGCACGCCGATCTCCCTGCACGAGTTTCTCTACCCACTGCTGCAGGGCTACGACTCGGTGGCGATCCAGGCGGATGTGGAGCTTGGTGGCACCGACCAGAAGTTCAATGTGGCGATGGGGCGGGATCTGCAGCGCCACCACAGGATGCGACCCCAGTTCGGGATGCTGCTGCCGATCCTGCCGGGGCTCGACGGGGTGCAGAAGATGAGCAAGAGCCTCGGCAACACCGTGGGTCTGAGCGAAGACCCGCTCTCGATGTATTCCAAGCTCGAGAAGGTGCCCGATGCGGTGGTGGAGGAGTACCTCACCCTGCTCACCGATCTCGATCTGGCCCAGCTGCCGGAGAATCCACGCGAGCGTCAGAAGGCGATGGCGCTGGAGGTGACGCGCCATCGCCACGGCGAGGCGGCGGCCTGGCAGGCCCAGCTCGATGCCGCTTCGCTGGTAGGGGGCGCCAGGGGCAGCGGTGCCGCCGATGCGGAGGTGCCGGAGGCCTCGCTGGCGGCGGTGAACTTTCCTGCCAAGGCCTTCTATCTGCTCAGTGCCGTGGGCCTCTGCGCCAGCAGCAGTGAGGCCCGCCGTCAGATCCAGGGGGGTGGGGTGAAGCTCGATGGCGAGAGGCTGAGCGATCCCAACGAGGAATTCGCCGATCCGGCGGCCCTGGAGGGCAAGGTGTTGCAGCTGGGCAAGAAGACCTTCCGGCGGTTAGTGGCGGGCTGAGCTACAGCATTTTGGCGGCATGTTCATGCTCCTTCGAGGTGGGGTGCCTAGATTTCTGTCACTGCTTCTTTTGCTATTTCGTTGGTCATTTCTTTGCTCATGGCGTTGCTCCAGAGGGCATCCCGCGCGCCTGCCCTGGTGATTGTCGCGGGGGTGGCTGGGGCTCTGGCGTCTGCTTTGCCAGCACGTGCCCTGGTGGTGATCGACAACTCGTGGAATGGAACACGGCCAGTGGCTGAGGCCAGTTACACCCTGCCGAGCGGAGTGAACTTCCGCACCGGGCCTGAGCCGCTCGGTTACAACATCACTGGCTTGGGTCTATTTCTGCTGAGATTCCCCCCTTCCCTGCCCGATTATCGGTTGGAGCTCCTGGCTACAGACGGACCTTTTGGAGATCCGACCGGCGAAATTCTGGCCGAAGTCGATATCTTTATGTCCCAGAATTATGCTTCTTATTATGCCTTCGATGCTGCCGCATTGGGAGCCATTTCCGAGCTGATTCTGGAGCCTGAAACTTACTATAATTTAACTCTCCATCCTGATCCTGCGACGGTCTGGCCCGATGTTTCCGGGTGGATCTATGCGCCGGGTCTCTATGACGTTGCCGGCGGCTTTGAGGCACCGACGAAATATGAGTCGCCCGAAAGCATGAGTCCGGTGTATCAGTTGTCGGTTGAGCCCCTGCCGGCTGTTCCTGTCCCCCTGCCGCTGCTGGGTCTGCCGGTCGCCTTCGGCTGCTCGCGTCGCCTGCGAAGGCGTCAGCGATCGAGCGCCCGCTTCAAGACCATTCAGGCCACTGGTCGGCCTTGCGTGTCATCCCCGCAGGCTCATGTTGGCCGATGATGCGCTACTTACCCTGACGGCTGCCTTGTCCCCTTCGATCGCCATGGATCTTGCCAATCCGATCGCTATGGATCCCCCCGATCGGATCATCGTCGCCCTCGACGGTATGTACCCCGACGAGGCCGTGGCCTTCGCTGCCGCCCTGCCCTCACTGCGCTGGGTGAAGGTGGGCCTGGAGCTGTTCGTGGCCGGCGGACCTTCGGTGGTGCAGCAACTGCGGCAGCAGGGCAAACGGGTGTTTCTGGATCTCAAGTTCCACGACATCCCCGCCACCATGGCTGGTGCCTGCCGCAGTGCGGCTCGGCTCGGGGCCGAGCTGATCACGGTGCATGCCTGTGCCGGAGCCGAGGCGTTGCGGGCGGCCCAGGCGGCCGCGGCGGAGGGGGCCGCCGCGGCGGGGCACCACCAGGCCCCCACCCTGCTGGCGGTGACCGTGCTCACCAGCTGGGACCCCGCCCGCTTCGCCGCGGAGCTGGCGATCGAGGCGCCCCTGGGCGACTACGTAGCCCGGCTGGCCCGGCTGGCGGCCGAGGCCGGCATCGGCGGGGTCGTGTGTTCCCCCCTGGAAGTGGCCGCCCTGCGGGCCAGCCATCCGCTGCCCTTCGCCCTGGTCACCCCCGGCATCCGCCCCATCGGCGCCGTTCGCGGTGACCAGCAGCGGGTGATGACCCCGGCCGAGGCGATCACCGCCGGTTCCAGCCAGCTGGTGATCGGTCGTCCAATCAGCGCCGCCGCCGATCCTGCCGCTGCCTTCGCCGCCTGTTGTGCCGAACTGGCAGGCCACCCCTAGAACGCGGTCACCGCATTCCTGCCGCTGCTGCGTACCGCCATGCGTTCGTTCTCCCGATCGGTTGCCGGGGTTGCCCTGCTCACCGCCCTGGGGCTCGGTCTGGCTCCGCTGCAGGCGGTGGTGGCGGCCCCGTTGCAGGCGGCGGCGGAGCAGCCCGTTGCCATCTATCACGCCTTCCACCAGCCCTACCGCGAGCTGGGCAGCCAGGTGTGCGGCCTGGCCCGCCAGGGCTATTCCCATCTGCAGGTGTCGCCGGCCCAGCTCTCCTCCCGCGGCAGCGAATGGTGGCGGCGTTATCAGCCGATCGACCATTCCCGGCTCGAAGGCCTGGGCACGGCGGAGGATCTGCGTCAGCTGATCGACCGGGCCCACCGCTGTCAACTCCGGGTGATCGCCGATGTGGTGTTCAACCACATGGCCGACCTCGACGGCCGGCCGGATCAGGAGGACGTGCGGGCGTTCCCCGGCCTGAGCAGCAGCGATTTCAACGCCCTCTCCCGTCCCGGCGATCCCCTGATCCGTCGTCCCTGCGAGCCCGACTACGCCAACAACGAACGGCGCACCGAGCTGGACTGCTGGCTCGGCACCCTGCCGGATCTCAACTTCTCCGCCAACGTCCGGGCGCGCCAAAAGGCCCACCTGCTGGCCCTGCTGGCCCTCGGCATCGATGGCTTCCGGTTCGATGCCGCAAAGCACATGCCACCGGCGGTGGTGAAGGAGTACATCGACTACGTCAATGCCCAGAGCGCTGGACGCAGCTGGAATTACCTCGAGGTGATCGAAGACCACGACACCCGCGCCGAGGACTACAACGCCATCGCCGCCGTCACCGACTTTCGTCTCTATCGCTCCCTCAGGCGTGCCTTCCGCTTCGGCGGTGACCTGCGCAGCCTGCCGCCTGAGGCGCTGAATGACTCCCGCAGCGTGGTGTTCGGCCAGAACCACGACACGATCCGCGAGCTCAACCCCCAGCACGCCCTCGATCCCTACGACGACGTCGGCGATGCCGACCTCGCCACCGCCTATGTGCTGGCCCGCCAGAGCGGTACGCCGCTGGTGCTCGACCGCGACCATCGCCGTGCGGCCTACATCCCCTACGGCGTGACCTTCCGCCGGATCATGGCCGCCCGTGGAAGGGAGGGGAGGAACGTGCGCGAGAACGTGCTGCGGGTGGTGGACAGTCCGCTGGTGCTGGTGATGGAGCGGGGGGCCGAGGGCTTCTTCGTGGTCAACAAGGGGGCCGGTCGGTTTGATCAGTCGGTGCTCGATCTCACCCTCACCCAGCTCGATGGTTGTTATCGCGAGTTGCGCAACGGCTTCACGGTGGCGATCGAGAACCGCCAGGGCCGCAAGTTCGTCACCCGCTGGGGCCGCTGGTCGCGCGGGGGCATGGAGCTCCAGGGGCGTGATGCCCTTTACTTCATCCGCGAGCCCTTCGATCAGTGCAGCGCTCCATGACCTCCCCGCCTGACTCCGGCGCCGCTCCGCGCCTGCAGCGTCTCGATCAGAGCCTGTTCGACCGGGTCGCCGCCGAGGCCCGGCAGCTCCCCCGCCTGCGGCTCAACCACAACCTGCATGCCGCCCCGGACGCGGTGCAGCGGTTCCTGAATGTGTTGCAGCCGGGCACCTATGTGCGTCCCCATCGCCACCTGCGGAACCAGCCCGGCACCGGTTTCGAGTGCTTCGTGGTGCTCCAGGGAGGAATCGGTCTGCTGCTCTTCGACGACATGGGCCGAGTGGGGACGCTGGAGCGGCTGGAGGCGGCCGGCCCGCTGCGGGGCATCGACCTGGCGGAAGGGCAGTTCCACTCGCTCGTTGCCCTTGAGCCCGATACCGTGATGCTCGAAATCAAGCAGGGTCCCTACGTGCCTGCCGCCGACAAGGACTTTCTTCCCGGCTTCCCGGCCGAGGGCACGCCGGAGGCGGCGTTGCAGGAGCACTCCTGGAGGGGGTTGTTCGCCCCCAGGGCGCAGCCATGAACCGCCGTCTGCTGGTTCTGCTGCTACTGGGCCTGGCGAGCGTTCCTGCTCCGGCCACGGCCACCCGTGCCAATGCCTCCTGGCCCCTGATCCGTGATGCCTTCCTGCAGCGAGGCTTCAAGGTGGTGGAAATCCATCCGCGCTGCCGCGAGAAGAATCTCTTCGGCCTCTATGAGCGCCTGAGCCGCACGATCATCGTCTGCCCCCGTGGCAACCAGGTGGACACCCTGATGCACGAGGGCTGGCATGCGGTGCAGTCCCGTTGTCTGCATGGCCGGCCGGTGTTGTCGGTGGACCAGCTGAACCAGGGACTCAGCCGGGCTGATCGCCGCGATCTCTCCCTTTATGACGCCCGTCAGCAGGGCAGGGAGGCGGAGGCCCGGGTGATGGCCCGGCTGCCGCCTGATCGCTACTTCCTGTTCGTGGATCGCTACTGCGTCCCGGCGGCCCCCGGCGGCGCCACGGCCCCGGTGGCCGCCCAGGAGTCTGCCCCTGCCCCAGGCCCAGCCGCCCCCGTCCAGCGGGGCACCCGATGACGATCCGCCCGATCCTGCATCACATTCCTGTCTGTCCTTTTTCCCAACGGCTCGAGATCCTGCTCGACCTCAAGCAGGGGCGGGAGCAGGTGGAGTTCCGGGAGGTGGACATCACCAGGCCCCGGGACGAGGAACTGCTGCGCCGCACCCGGGGGCGCACCTCCCTGCCGGTGCTGGAGCTGGGCGACGGGCGGATGCTGCGCGAAAGCCTGGTGATCCTCGGCTACTTCGATTCCCTGTTTCCCGATCCCCCGATTGCCCGCACCGATCCCTGGGAGCGGGCGGTGGAGCAGTTGGTGTGTGCCCAGGAGGGCCCCCTCACCCAACGGGGTTTCGCCCTGGGCATGAATCAGGACCCCGAGCGCCGCGCCTCGCTGCTGGATTCCCTGCTGGCCATCTACCGGGAGCTTGATGCCCTGCTGGTGGAGCATGCCACCGGGTCGCCGTTTCTGTTTGACCGCTTCGGCTGGGCGGAGGTGGTGTTCACGCCCCTGTTCCAGCGCTTCTGGTTTCTGGAGCATTACGAGGATTTCCGCCTGCCCGCCGAGCCGGCCTACGCCCGCGTGCAGGAGTGGGTGGATGCCTGTCTCAGCCATCCGGCGGCCGCTCAGGTGAGTGCCGAGCAGGTGGTGAAGCTTTACCACGACTACGCCTTCGGCGTGGGCAACGGGACGCTGGCCCCCGGTCGGCTGCGCTCCTCCTTCGTGCTGGAGCCCCACTGGCGCGATCGCCCCTGGCCGGCCCGGGGCAAGCAGGGGCCGCCCGCCACCGACGCCGACCTCGGTCTGCTCTGAGCGATCGGCCCGCTGGCGGAGGCTGGGGGCAGGGTCAGGACCGCCCAGGATCGTCGGCGATGCTCCGTTCCGCGAGGACGGAGCGGCGGCAGAAGCTGCAGTGCCCCCAGCGGGCCATCTCACCGGCGGGGGCCGGCCGGCCGCAGGCGGGGCAGTCGGCCAGGCCGTGCACGTCGATCCGGCTCGGATGGGCTGCCCACACCTCCGCTTCGGCCAGGCTGCCGGCCCCCGGCGAGGGGGGGGCATGGTGCTGCTGCACCCGCAGGTCGCGCACCGGGAAGCCTGCTCCCCGCAGGGCGCCCAGCAGCTGGTGGCGGTTGTATTGCAGCGCCTGCAGCCACGGACCCGGCGCCGCCCCCACCGTGAGCAGGCCGGCCTGCAGCTGCAGGGGGCGGCAGTGGGGAGCCAGTTGGGGACCGGCGAGCCTGGGCCAGGCCTGCCACAGCGCTGCCAGGTGGCCCTCCCGTTGCCACTGCTGTTGGAGCTGCTCCAGGCAGCGGCCCACGGCACTGGCTGGCGCCGCCGCCGGAGGCAGCAGCACCGAGAGGTTGCCGATCCTGCGGCTCTGGAGCTCCCCCTTCCTGCCCCGGCGCTCGCGCCCGGAGCTGATGCGGCGCCGGCGTCGGGGCGAGTCCGTCTTGTCCGGCGAAGCAGGGGGCGGCAGGTCGCTCTGGGCCATGGTGCGGAGGCTAGGGCCTGGGCGATGGGGGAAAGCACGGACGGATCCCTGCGCTTTGGCTAAGGTCTGGGCCTCGCCCCTTCATCCATTTCATGGGCTTTTTTGACCGACTTAGCCGTCTGCTGCGTGCCAACCTCAACGACCTGGTGAGCAAGGCGGAGGATCCGGCCAAGATCCTCGACCAGTCGGTTGCCGACATGCAGGCCGACCTTGTGAAACTGCGTCAGGCCGTGGCCACGGCCATCGCCAGCCAGAAACGGATTCAGAACCAGGCCGAACAGGCCGAATCCCAGTCCAAGGCCTGGTACGAGCGGGCCGAAATGGCCCTCAAGAAAAACGAAGAGGATCTGGCCCGCGAAGCCCTTTCGCGTCGCAAGACCTACCAGGACACCGCCACGGCGCTGAACAACCAGCTATCCGGCCAGGCCGGTCAGGTGGAGGCCCTCAAGAAGAGTCTCACGGCCCTCGAGGCCAAGATCGCCGATGCCAAGACCAAGAAGGACATGCTCAAGGCACGAGCCCAGGCGGCCAAGGCCCAGGAGAAGCTGCCGAGCGCCGTCGGCAGCCTCGGCACCAATTCCTCGATGGCTGCTTTCGAGCAGATGGAGGAGACGGTGCAGGCGCTGGAGGCCCGCAGCCAGGCGGCGGCTGAACTCGCCGGCGCCGATCTCGAAAGCCAGTTCGCTGCCCTCGAGGGTGGCAACGATGTGGACGACGAACTGGCGGCGCTCAAGACCCGGCTCGAGGGTGGGCCGAATCCGATCCAGCTTCCCGCCCCTGATGCCCCCCTGCCCCAGCTGGAGCCGGTGCAGGTGGCCGAGGTCAATGCCGAGCTCGAGGAACTGAAGAAGTCGATCGACAAGCTCTGATCGCCGCCCGCTCCCGGGGGCTGCGCGCCGGATCCTGCGACGTGCCGTTTTCCTTACAATCGCCGCAGCGATCCGTGCACCCCTTGGCCGCAGCTGTCACCGTCACCGAGCTCACCGATGCCAATTTCGAGGCCACGGTGCTGGAGTCCGCCATCCCCGTTCTGGTGGATGTATGGGCTCCCTGGTGTGGCCCCTGCCGGCTGATGGCCCCCCTGATGGACTGGGCTTCCGAGGAGTACGCCGGCAGGCTGGTGGTGGGCAAGCTCGAGGCTGATGGCAACCCTGCCAGCCGCGATGCCTACCAGATTCAGGGTCTGCCCACCCTGATCCTGTTTCGCCAGGGTCAGGAGGTGGCCCGCCATGAAGGGGCGATGGCCAAGCCCCAGCTGAAGGCTTTCCTGGATGCCCATCTCTGAGCGGCTGGCCCGGCTGGGCAGCGGTGTCTTTGCCCGCAATGATCAGCGCAAGGCGGCCTACCTACGCCGGTTTGCCGCTGCCGAAATTCAGGGGGAGTCGCTTCCCCCGCTGCTGGATCTCTCCCTCGGCTCCACCGACCTGCAGCCGCCTGCCGTCGCCCTGGCGGCGATCGCCGAGGCCCTGAACAGGCCCGAGAGCGCGTCCTACTGCCTCCACGCCGCCACCTTGCCGTTCCGGGAGGCGGTGGCCGCCTGGGCGGCGCGCCGTTTCGGGGTGTCCGTGGATCCGGAACGGGAGGTGCTGCTGCTGGTGGGTTCCCAGGAGGGCACGGCCCACCTGCCCCTGGCGGTGCTCAACCCCGGCGATCCGGCCCTGCTGCTCGACCCTTATTACCCCTCCCACATGGGAGGGCTGCACCTGGCCTCGGCCCGCCCCCAGCTGCTGCCCCTCGATCCCGGCAATGGCTGGCGGCCCCGGTTCAGCGATCTGGAGGACAGCCAGTGGGATGCCCTGCGCTTGATGGTCCTGGGATTTCCCCACAATCCCACCGCCACCACCGGCGAGCAGGCCTGGCTGGATGAGGCGGTGGCCCGCGCCCTCCGCCACGACATCGTGCTGGCCCACGACAACCCCTACGTCGATCTGGCCCTTGAGGGCGAGGCGCCTGCCCTGCTCCGGAATCCGGCCTGGCGCAGCTGTGGCATTGAGTTCTTCTCGTTTTCCAAGAGCTGGTGTCTGGGGGGCTATCGGATCGCCTTCGCGATCGGGGCGGAGTGGCTGATCACGGCCCTGCGCCAGCTCAAGGGGGTGGTGGACTTCAACCAGTCCCTGGCCCTGCAGGCCGGCGCGATCGCGGCCCTCGAGCGGGCGCCGGCCTGGCCGGTGCGGTTGCGTGCGATCTACCGCGAGCGGCGCGATCGGAGGGTCGCCGCCCTGGAGCGGCAGGGTTGGGCGGCGCAGCCGCCGTCGATGGCGCTCTACCTCTGG
>JBKDOV010000076.1:0-9218 GCA_046342815.1 Cyanobacteriota bacterium | reverse complement strand
CTCGAACTCGGTTGTGAAACGCAGCAGCGGCGACAATAGTTGGGGGGTAGCCCCCTGCGAAGATAGCTCGATGCCAGGTAAAACATTTTACTGAAGAGAAAAGCCACCCGATGGGTGGCTTTTTTTATGCCTTGTTGCTCTGGGGTTCTGAGCTAGGCAGGTTGGCTGCCTGAATCAGGAGCGGCTGACTCTCAAGAGCGGTGTACGTGGACCTGCTTCCATGAACCACTGCTGCGGTCCCAGACTCTTGTTTCACAGCAGCTGGCCGTCATGGGAACTCCATCCACCATCCGTTGGGTGAGTCTTGTGTAGCTGAGAATGGCGGCATGTTCGCTTAGCCAGCGAACATGTGGTCGGACCATCGTTACGTTTATGTGGGTTGATGAGGAATCGGTGTTAGATGAACTTTTGGGCAGCGTGAAGTAGAATTTGTGGAAGGCTAATCCTTCGGCCAGTGAGCCATTTGATTCGGCTTCGAAGCACGTGAGGTCCTCGCGACAGAAGGAGGAATAGGTCGTCCAGTCGCCCGACACAACGCTTTCGAGCATCTGTTGATTCACGTTCAGCAGAGCTTGCTCCTCGGATGTCTTCGTCATGGAATGGGCTCCAGAACCAGCTTGTCGTACGAACAGATTCTCTCAAAGGAGCCGGCGTCGTGTTCGGGATTTCCCTCTCTGTCACTGAAAAGCACGTTCATGCCGCTCGCGCTGGCGGCTTCCAGTTCCGCTTTGATATCACTGATGAATAGTATTTGTGTCGACGCGATGCCCATTTCCTGGGCTATTGCTCTGTAGCTGCTTTCTTCTTTCTTTGGGCCAGTGCGTGTGTCAAACCAGTATTTGATCAGGGGCCGGAGATCCCCTGCGTTGCTGTGTTGGTACAGAAGCTGCTGCGCCTTTATGGAGCCCGAGGAGTACACGGCAATGGTCAGCCCCTGGCTGAGCCAGCGGTGGAAGGCTGGAGGAACGTCGGAGAAAAGGGGGCCGTGCAGTTCGCCTTTGGCGTAGCCTTCTTCCCAGATCATGCCTTGCAATTCTTTCAGCGCGGGGAGTTTTTGGTCGTTGTCGATTAGGCGCTCAAGATGCTCGATCACCTCGCTTTGTGAATAGGGCCCAGGTTCCATATCAGCTGCTGCTTCGGCGAGCAGGGCTTTGACTCCTGCGTCGTGCGCGTTGCTTCCAATGAACGGGGTCAGTTTTTCTCGCGCGTAGGGAAACAAAACCTCTGCCACAAAGCTGACAGGGCAGGTGGTGCCTTCGATATCGAGGAGGAGATGGGTGATTCCTTGCATTGCTGTTTATTTGGGAGCGGGCAATGAACGTTGGGCCTTCATTGGTTCCTGATGGCACTCAGGAGCAGGCTTCTCCATGTTTGTTCCAGCAGGAATTCCAGGATTTCAAGGTGACGTCTTGCGGTCGCCAGGTCTTTCCCCCACGCATAGAGGCCATGCCCTCCGATCAGCAGGCCATGGGGGGCCTGCGTCAGCAGAGGCTTCGCCCGAGCGCTGAGGCGTTCGAGGTCCTGGTCGTTCTCCAGGACAGGGATTTCGATGCGACATGCATGGGTCGTGATCCCTTCGAGCCCCTTGAGCATCTCCAGGCCCTCTACGACCACGGCTTCCTGCTGCAGGGAAAGCAGCGTGGCGGCCTGGGAGTGGGTATGGAGAACGGCGCCAGCCTCGGTGGCGTCGACAATCGCCAGATGCAGTTTGGTTTCGGCGCTGGCCTTGCCTTTCCCTTCCCGCACCCGGCATTGCTCGTCGACAACAATCAGGTCGCCCGGACGAACACTTCCTTTGTCCACTCCACTGGGGGCCATCAGCAGCAGCACGGGGTCGCGGCTGATCACGCAACTGAAGTTTCCTCCCGTGCCCTCACACCACCCGCGCCGGTGGATGGATTCCATCGCGGCACAGAGCTCCTCGGCCTGTGCGGCTTGATGTTCGGAACGCGTCTCCATCAGGGGTTTCTGGGGCGGCAGGTCATCGCTGACAGACAGGACACCAATGGGTGCTCCTTCCCGCCAGTCTGTCGCGTTGGATCGTGGTTCCACAACGACGGCAAGGTTGTCCTCCCCGCCGGTACACCCAGGCCATCCCTCCGTAGTTGCCGTTGGTGCCCGTCAGATCGCGGAAGTCGCTGAAGGTGGTGCCCCCTGCACCGATGCTGGTTTGCAACACCTCCACCAGCGCCTGGATCAGGGCTTCCCGCTGCGCTTTCGTCAGTTGATTGGCGGGATTGTGGGGGGAGATCCCCGCGGCAAACAGAGACTCGTCGGCGTAGATATTGCCGACACCTGCCACCAGGGACTGATCGAGTAGGGCGGTCTTGATCGGTCTGGCCGACTTCTTCAGCGACTGGCGCAGATAGCTGCTGTTGAAATCCGCACTGAATGGCTCCGGTCCAAGACGGCTCAGTCCGGTCATCACCGTTTCGGCTGCTGTTCCTGGCGGAATCCACCACATCTGCCCGAAGCTGCGCGTGTCTACGAAACGCAACTCCTCCCCCTGGGGATTCCAGATCCGAACCCGGGTGTGGCTGCATGCCTCAAAATCCTCGCTCAGCCAGAGGAACTGACCGGTCATCCGCAGGTGCACTCCCCAACGGCCCGCGTCCTCCATCTGCGGCCCCGCCAGGGAGGCGATCAGATACTTCCCCCTTCGCAGCCAGCCCGTCACGGTGTTGCCGATCAGTGCCTTGCAGAAGGCAGCTGGTTCGCTCGGATGGGCGATTGCCCGATCCCGCAGCACCGAGACCCTGTCTATGAAAAAACCGCACGTGCGGCTCTCAAGGCCGCGACGCACGGTTTCGACTTCGGGAAGTTCAGGCACCTCTTAATGGGCTCGGCAGACCTCAGGCCTTTTCGAGCTCGGTTTCAGCGAAATTATTGGTGTTGATGCCGCCTTCAGACCCACTGAAGCCGTTGTAGTTCACTTTGTCGAAGCGAACCACAACCGGGTAGCGGATCCCGGAAGTGTCGATCGAGGCGACCGTTCCAACCTCGTTGAACCAGTAGGACTCGGGGCGCTTGATGCGCACTTTGTCGCCGCGTGAAATGGCCATCGCTGGGCAGGACGTTCGGGTGGCTTTCGCTCAGACGTTACCCGGAGCAGCGGACCCGGATCTCCTCTGCGTCACGAATCGTCGCCCGGCCTGGGACCGTTGCGTGGCAGCATCCCCTTCCCTGCCGCTGAGCCGATGGTCGTCCAGGAGGCCCCCACCCTCAGCCTCGAGCTTCCCGATCCCGAGCGGGAGGACATCAGCACCATGGAGTTCCTGGCTCGGTTGGAGGAAGCCTGGGCCGTCTGTGATCGCTTCGACCTCCAGACCGAGATCTGGCGAGGCCGGATCCTCTGTGCCGTGAGGGATCGTGAGAAGCGGGGGGGAGAGGGAAGGGGCACCGGCTTTCTCCAGTGGCTGCGCGAGCGGGAAATCAGCAAGACCCGCGCCTACACCCTGATCCAGCTGGCGGAATCGGCGGACAACCTCGTGGGGGACGGTCTGCTCGAGCTGGGCAGCGTGAACAACTTCTCGAAGCGGGCGTTTCTGGAAACCGCCCAGGCGGACCCGGAGGTTCAGTTGATGGTGAGTGAAGCGGCCAACGAGGGCCAGCAGATCACCCGCAAGCATGTGCGGCGTCTCAGCGATGAGTTCATGGCCGCCACCAGCCCCCTCCTGCCCGAGGAGATCCGTCAGCGCACGGCCGACAACCTCCTGCCCCCCAAGGCGGTGGCGCCGTTGGTGAGGGAGCTGGCGAAGCTCCCCGAACCCCAGCAGGAGGATCTGCGCCGGGTGCTTCAGGACGAGCCTGAGCTGGATCGGGTCAAGGATGTGACGCTCACCGCCCGTTGGCTCAGCCGCACCACTGAGTCCGGGCTGGCCGTGCGGGCTTTCCAACAGGGGGAACTCGACCTGGACAAGGCGATTCAGGAGGCCCAGCGTCTCGACGCCCTGGGAATTCTTTCCGATGCGGTCTATCAGGCGCAGCAGGTGGAGAGTGCCGTGTTGAAACTCCACACCAGCTGGCGGCGGCTGGGCGGCTTGCAGGAACGGCTCTGGGTGGAGAGCGGCAGCAGCACCCCCCATCTGCGCGAGCTGATCGTGGCTCTCCAGACCCTCAGTGGCACCACCATGCGGGTTTCGCTGGGCGAACTCGCCGGCGGCAAGCGCGTACGCCTGCAGCTGGTGGAGGAGGCGCCGGATCAGCTGGAGGCCCCTCCCCTGCCCTGAGGGGCGGCAAAGCTGGCTGTATCGCTGGTGGGGTGGCTGGCGGGGCCAGGTAGGGTCTGGCGGCACCGGGGCAGCACAGGTTGGCGGACGATCCGCTCTTGCAGTCGCTGCTCCGCCATTTCGGCTGGGAAGAGTTCCGTCCCGGCCAGCGGCCTGTGGTGGAGGCCCTGCTGGAGGGGCGCGACTGCCTGGCGGTCTTGCCCACCGGCGCCGGTAAGTCGCTCTGTTATCAGCTGCCCGCCCTGGTGCGGGGCGGGTTGGTGGTGGTGATCTCCCCGCTTGTGGCCCTGATGCAGGACCAGGTGAGCCAGTTGCAGCGTCGCGGTATTGCCGCTGCCTGCCTCCATCGCGGGCTCACCACACCGGAGAGAATGCAGTTGGTGGAGCGCCTTCGCTTCAACCGCCTAAACCTCCTCTATCTGGCTCCGGAGCGCCTGCAGGTGGAGGCCACCCGGCAGCTTCTGGATGATGTGCTCGATTCGGGGCGTCTCGTGGCCCTGGCGGTGGATGAGGCCCACTGCATCAGCGCCTGGGGGCATGATTTCCGGCCGGATTACCGCCGACTCGGCCAGCTGCGCGCCCTCTGCCCGGGAGTGCCTTTGGTGGCGCTCAGTGCCACGGCGGCGCCCCAGGTGAGGGCCGATATCATCCGGCTGCTCCAGTTGCGGCGTCCCCTGATCCAGGTGCGCTCCGCACGGCGCACCAATCTTCACTACACGATGAAGCGCCGTCCGGCGGAGCCGCTCCCCGAGATGCTCCAGGCCGTGGCCGCCTCCCGTGGGGCGGTGCTGATCTACGCCCGCACCCGGCGCTCCGTGGAGCAATGGGCCGCCCGTCTCACGGCTGCCGGGGTCGAGGCCATCGCTTATCACGCCGGGATGGATCCCCCCAGTCGCCAGCTGGCGCTGGAGCATTTCCAGGCCCATCCCAGGCCGGTGCTTGTGGCCACGGTGGCCTTCGGCATGGGGGTGGATCGACCGGATGTGGGCCTGGTGCTGCATCTCGACCTGCCCGCCAGTGCCGAGGGCTATCTCCAGGAATCCGGCCGGGCGGGGCGGGATGGTCTGCCGGCTCGCTGCCTGGTGCTGTTTGATCCGGCGGATCGGGTGAGCCTGGGCTGGGCGATGCGCGCCTCCTCCCAGCCGTTGCCGGAACCGGGCAGTGAGGAAGGCCGGCGCAGGGAGCTGGCCCAGCGCCAGCTGCGGCGGATGGAGGCGGTGGCGGAGGGAGAGGCGTGTCGCGAACAGTCCCTGTTGCTGGCGGTCGGGGAGATTGCGGCACCCTGCGGTCGCTGTGACAACTGTGCCGCGCCGCGCCCCCGCCAGGACTGGTCGGAGCAGGTGCTGGCCCTGCTCGCGGCCCTCGAGGAGCGGGGGGGCAGGGACCTGCGGGGCCTGGCGGAGGATCTGGGGGGAACGGCAACCGACGCCCAGGAGGAGCCGTGGGGCTGGCTGGCCCGGCGCCTGGTGCAGGAGGAGTTGATCAGTGAGAGCGACGATGGCGCCCAGCGGCTCTGGCTGCGCTCAACGGGACGCCATTACCTCCGTTCGCCCTGGCCCCTGCACTGGGCGGCCTGAGGGAGGGCAGGGGCGCAACGCCTCAACCCCTGGACTTGCAGAGATCGGTGACCAGCTGCTGTTCGAAGTCGGCCTGGGGGTCATCCCAGGTCTTCCAATCGCCGGCCTGGCTGGTGGCGTTGAGTTTGCGGGCCGTGCAGTTGATCGCCAGGTAGAGAGTCTGCCCCTGGCCGTTGAGGGTGGGGGCCACCAGGCTGCCGCCCATGGGTTGCCAGTTGGCCCAGTCCACCTGGAGGGGGCCGTAGGTGCGCCAGTCCGGTTGGGCAGTGCCTGGGTCGGCTGCTGGCGCCTTGGCGGCCGTGGGGGTGACGGTGCTGGCGCGGGCCACGCTGGGGCTGGGCTGCGGGGTGGGTCTGGAGGTGGGTCTGGAGGTGGCCGCTGCGACAGCTGCCGCAGGAGTGGCGGCGGCGGTGGCTGCAGTTGTGGTGGGGGTGGAGGCTCGGGGGCGGGGGGTGATCGTGCTCACGGGGGCTGGTGCGGCCGCCGCCGGTTCCCCCTTCAGGCGCAGGCGCTGGCCCGCTTGCACGTTGTCCGGATTGGAGAGGGCGTTGATGGCCACGAGCCGGCTCATGGGCACGTTGTAGCCGCTGGCGATTTCCGAGAGGCTCTCGCCCGGGCGCACCACGTGTTCCCTGGCCCCTGGTTGGTAACGGAACCCTGGCTCGGGTGTGGAGCTGGTGTTGGTCTTGCTGCTGTTCACCACCACCAGGGTCTGGCCCACCTGCACCAGGTCCGGATTGGTGATGCCGTTGAGGTTCATCAACCGTTCCATGCTGAGGCCATGGCGATCGGCGATTTCCGAGAGGGTGTCGCCTTCCTGCACGGTCACGCTGGCGCCACCCCTGCGGGCCTGGTTGCCGCTTGCGCCGCTGCTCTTGCCCGGAATCTTGAGGGTCTGGCCGGCCTGCACCTGGTCGGCATTGGAGATCCCGTTCAGCTGCATCAGCCGCTCCAGGCTGAGGCCATGCTTTTCGGCGATTTCCGAGAGGGTCTCTCCTTCTTTCACCACCACGTCGGCGGCCATCGCCGGCAGCGGCAGCATCGCGGCCAGGGCCAGGGCGATGAGGGGGCGGCGCATGGGGCTCAAGGGAACTTGCGGCACGTTAAGGGTCGTGCAAGGCTCCGCCCAGCCCCCCTGGGCCAATCCGCAATCTCGGTTCAGCCCAGCAGTCGCCGCATCAGCCCGAGCTTGCCGGCGTAGGGGGGGTAGCGGACCGGCAGATCCGGCTGCGCCGTGCGGAACATCACGCTGCGCTGATGGGAAAAGGTGCGGAAGCCTGCTTCGCCGTGATAGTTGCCCATGCCGCTCGCCCCCACCCCGCCGAAAGGCAGGTCAGGCACGGCAGCCTGAAGGATCGCGTCATTGAAGACCACGCTGCCGGAGCTGGTGGAGGCCAGAACCCGGTCGCGGGCGTTGCTGCCGCCTCCGAACAGGTAGAGGGCCAGGGGTTTCTCGCCTTGGCGCACCAGGTCGAGGGCCTGCTCGAGATTGTCCACGCGGACCACGGGCAACAGCGGGCCGAAGATCTCCTCCTGCATCAGCGGATCGGTGCGGGGCTCCGTCACCTCGATCAGGGTGGGTTCGATCCGCAGCGTCGCTGGGTCACTGCGTCCGCCCACCAGGACGGCATTGCGCCGCTGGGCCTCCGCCAGCAGGGTCTCCAGCCTCTGGAAGCGGTCGCGGTTCACGATCCGGGCAAGATCGGGACTTCCCAGGGGATCGGCTCCGTAGAAGGCCAGCAGTTCGCGGCGGATCTGCGCCACCAGCTGTTCCCGGACGGCAGGGACCACCAGCAGGTGGTCGGGGGCGATGCAGGTCTGACCGGCATTGAGACCCTTGGCCCAGGCGAGGCGACGGGCGCTGACGGCCAGATCCGCATCCTCAAGCACGATCGCCGGGCTCTTGCCTCCCAGTTCCAGGGTGACAGGGGTCAGATGGCGGGCGGCGGCGGCCAGCACCAGTCGACCGACCCTGCCGCCGCCGGTGAACAGGATGTGGTCGAACCGTTCCTCCAGCAGGCGGGCCGCTGTCTCCCCATCCCCCAGCACTACCTGCGCCACCTCCGGCGCGAAATGGCGGTGCACCAGGCGTTCGATCAGTTCTGCGGTCCGAGGGGCCTGCTCGGAGGGTTTGATCACCACGCTGTTGCCGGCGGCGAGGGCGCTCACCAAGGGGCGGAGGCAGAGCTGGAACGGATAGTTCCAGGGGCCGATGATCAGTACGCAGCCCAGGGGTTCCCGCTCGGTCCGGGCGCCGCCGGGCCAGCCCCAGAAGGGCAGGGGCACGGGCCGGGGCGTCATCCAGCGGCGCAGGTGGCGCCGGGTGTGCCGCAGTTCCTGCTGCACCGTGATCATTTCCATCATCGCTTCCACCGGCGGCCGCCCCAGGTCGGCCGCCAGGCTTTCCAGCACCGCCTCTCCCGCTTCCTTCAGCAGGGCGCTGAGGCGGTCGAGTTGGTCCAGGCGCCAGCTCCTCGGCCTCGTTTCGCCCCGGCTCACCGGTTCACGCATCGCCGCGATGCTGAGGCGCAACGGCAGATCCAGGGGGGGATCGGGGAGGGGGCTGAGGGTCATGCAGGAGTCAGCGGGGCTGGAGGGGAAGCGCTGGGGTGGGGGTCTCGCAGCCCCGTCGATGGACCTCGATTCTCAGGGCGTTGAGTTCGGGGTCGTCCGGACCCTCGAAATCGAATAGCAGAGCCGAGGCAAGGGAAGGCTTCCCCTCCAGCAGAGCCTGTTCCACCGCCTGCCGCCAGGCCCGCGGAACCTTGCCCAGACGTTTGCGCAGGGCCCCGTTCTTCGCCATGGCGGTGGCCGCGCTGCCCTGCAGTTCGATTGAGGCGAACTGGTCGCCTGCGGCGGTTTCCGGCTGCAGGCGGAGCATCAGTTTCTGGCCGGGCAGGATCGGGGGCAGGGGCCAGCGGATCGGCCCTTCGATCGGATCCGATTCGCTCCCTTGCCGTTGCCAGAGCACCCCGTCGGGCCCCTCGATTCTCACGCTGCGAAAGCGGCCGATGGCGAAGATCGTGGGCTGATCCAGTGCTACGAGCGCCGTGGCTTTGCCAAGGCCATCCGGCTGCACCGCCGGCGTGAGCACGCAGATGCTCGGCTCCGGGGGGGCGGCAGGTTGCCGGATGGTGGCGGCTCCGGGCAGGCCCAGCACGATCAGCAGGCCGATCACCCCGAGGGCATGCCTCCCTTCGCCCCCCCTCCTTGCTCTCCGGAGCGCCATCGTGAGGCTGCTGGTCACAGTGTTTAAGCCCTCCCCAACCCAGGCTAGGGAGGGGGGCGGGGTCTGCCGGTGCCTGGCAGATCGTAAGCCCTTGACGAGACGTGAACTCGTGACCTCTGCCTTACCAGGGGAGTGCTCTACCGCTGAGCTACAAGGGCAGGTGGAAGGTGGGCCGGGTTGGAT
>JBKDOV010000075.1:0-9586 GCA_046342815.1 Cyanobacteriota bacterium | reverse complement strand
GGCCGCCCCGCACCCAGCGTGTGTCCGCCCGCAGCTTGGTTGTTGTGGAGAACTGGGTGGCCTCCAGCTCACCAACACGGGCCTCGATGCCATCAACACGTCCACGAAGAACTGCCAGTTCCCTCTGGAATTCCTTGAGGAGCCTCTTAAGTTCATCGGTAACTTCTTTGATGCGATCAAGGCAGGAATTGAGCAGTACTGCAGCCTCGTAGCGGGTCAGTGGCTGGCCACCCTTGAACGTGCCATTAGGATAGCCCGCAACACAGCCGTAGCGCTCAATGAGGTTACTCAGCGCCTGATAGGCCCAGTCTGTAGACCTGATGTCGGAAAACTGATTGATGCTGGTGACCTGCTCAGCGCCGGTCTTGCCGGCGTACTGATTGAGGTCAGCGAGGTTGAGCTCGGCGGCACTGGCAGCCGTCGGAGCCAGCAGACCAAGGGCGGCAGGCGCCAGCAGCAAACGCTGGAAGGGAGTCATGGATTCCTCACACCAAAAAAGAGGATCCCCTTTCGGGGAGCGCCAAGGATACGGGAAGGAATGCACCTTCTGCGGAGAGGAAAGCACAGGTCGATGTATCCCCCGACACCAGCGGGGGATCAGAAGCGAAATGTGGCCTGGAGGAGGTAACCAAGGGCCATGAAGGTCCCTTTGTTGATAGTTCCGGGCCCGGAACCGACCGTGTATTGCCCCAGGGGCCTGCCCAACCAGAAGAGAGCTGGGGTGATAGCGAGGTGATCACTCACCTGCATCTTGTAATAAGCCTCCAGCATGAAACTCTGGTCCTGGGGCTCGTGATAGGGATTGGCGTTGTCGTAATCGACGGGTCCCTTACTGCATTTCGGCGGGAACCACACTTTGCAGACCGTATCGCCATCGGGATTGGTGTTGCGAGGACCATCGCCGAAGGCGAGCCCCAGCGCGTTGCCCTTGGCGAACGCATCATTCCAGATCAGGCCCACATACCAGGACTGGCTGGCGGCCTTGTAGCCGCGATCATCCGGACCGATCAACGTATCGCCGCCTGTGTAATAAATGCGGTTCCCTCCCCAGCCGGCGCTGATCGAAGGCAGCCACCCACTGCTGAATGGCTGCCAATACCCGGACAACGCATAGGACTGGCTGTAACCATTATCAATGCCCCGGGTAGGCTCCACCTCCATGCTCAGGGGAGTGCCGAGATAGCGCGTATTCGCGCCGCTGTAGGTATAGGCACCGGTGACATTCCAATTGACACCGGTATAAGCCAGCTGAACAGTGCCGGTGGCAGCGGCGCCGGTGGTGAACATTCCACCGGTGGCAGGAGTTGCGTCATTGCCATTGGTGGAGACATAGGCGAGGCCGAGGCTCCAGCCATTGCGTTTTCCAGCCTGCCGCCACCAAAGCCCCCCTCCTGCCCCCAGCAATTGGCTGTAGGCCCCAGGCGCACCGGAGGATTGAAAGACCTTCAGGATCTGGTCGGCGTTGTAGAGGCTGGGCCACACAGGCAGCAGGTCATCCTGCTGGACCCTCGGGCCGACGACGGCCGTGAGCGAGCTGCCAAGCGGAAACTTATAGAAGAAGCGATTGATCGCCACCACATCGCCGCAGTCATAGCCAGTGCCGCAGTTTTCCTGGAAACCGGCATACAGCTGGGTGAGCGGTGCCGGCAGGGCACCGAACGCGGAATCAGCAAAATTGCCGGCCCGCAGGGTGACCCTCAGAAAATCCTTGCCGGTGAAGCTGCTGTCGAAATGCAGACGGACGTCGTAGTTGAAGCTGAGGCCCTCACGCAGGGGCGTGTAATAGGGATTGGCGGGGTCGGTGTACCGGGGAAACTTGACCGTGTTCCCCACATAATCGACCCCTCCCAGCACCCAGCGGCTCACCCCCCGCAACTGGGTGGTGGTAGCGAACTGCGTGGCCTCCAGCTCGCCCACACGGGCCTCGAGACCATCAACGCGGCCGCGCAGCAGGGCGAGCTCCTTCTCGAACTCGGCCATCAGCCGCTTCAGCTCATCGGTCACCTCGGTGACGCGATCCAGACAGGCGTTCAGCAGGGCGGCCGCTTCGTAGCGGGTCACCGCCTGGCCGCCCTTGAAGGTGCCGTTGGGGTAGCCGGCCACGCAGCCGTAGCGCTCGATCAGGTTGCTCAGTGCCTGGTACGCCCAGTCGGTGGGGCGCACATCGGAAAACTGGTTGATGCTGGTGACCTGCGCGGCGCCCGTCTTGCCGGCGTAGCGATTCAGATCCAGCAGGTTGAGGTCTGAGGCCTTCCCCTCAGGATTCCCCTCAGGATTGCGTGACTCCCGGCCCGCCGTCGAGCCTGCCCAGGTGGCGGCAGGAGCCACCAAAGCAGCCGCCACCAGGGGGACCAGGGCAAGGGCAACACGCTGCATGGGAAAAACCGGACGCATGAGTTTAAAAAAAAGACCCGACTGCAAAGGCAGTCGGGTCGGACGATCAACGAGACGAAGAAGCCGTTCCGATCAGAACTTGAAGGTGGTCTTGACCAGGCCACCGAAGTTGTTGAAGGAGCTGCTGCCGCCGCTGTCACGCTGCAGTTCGCCCAGAGGGGCGGTGAGGTAGTAGATGGCGGGGGTCACGCTGATGTTGTCGGTGACCTGGAACTTGTACCACCACTCCCAGGCGTAGTTGCCATCGTTGACGCTGTCGCCATCGGCAGCGTTGGTGATGAAGGTGGGTTGACCCACAGCCATACCGAAGGCATTGCCCTTCCAGAGGAAGTCAGCCCACTGCAGGCCCACATACCAGGACTGCGACTCAGTGCCATCAAAGTTGGCGAATTCGTTGTCGTCGCTGTAGGAGTTGATGCCCCAGCCGGCGCTGATCGATGGGAACCAGCCACCGAACGGCGAGAAGTAGCCGCTGATACCAAACGATTTGGTGGTGTCGGCGCTGTTCTGATACAGGAGGGTCAGCGGGGTGGCATTGCCGCCATACAGGCCAGCTCCATTGGCGGAGTAGGTGTAGGCAGCGGCCAGACCGAAGTTGGAACCGCCGTAACCGATCTGCAGGGTGCCGGTTTCAGCGGCGCCGCTGGTGCCGATGCCACCCTCGGAAGGATTGGCGACGTCACCGTTGGCCGACACGTAGTTGGCACTGATGCTGAAGCCGCCGGCTTTCCACCACAGACCGGCACCTGCACCCAGGTTGAGGCTGTAGGTACCGGGGGCACCTGCGTAGGTGAAGATGTCGAGAACGGTGTCAGCAGGGTAGGCGCTCGGCCACAGGGCCAGCATGTCGTCCTGACGGACGCGGCCACCGATGGTCGCCGTGAAGCCGCCGCCGATCGGGAATTGATAGAACAGACGGTTGATCGCCACCACGTCACCGCAGTCCATGCCGGTGCCGCAGCTCTCTTCGAACGCGATCTCCATCGCATTCAGGCCCACCGGCGCATTGCCCGACCAGGCCGACTGAGCGAAGTTGCCGGCCCGCAGGGTGGTGCGCAGCAGGTCCTTACCGGTGAAGCTGGTGTCGAAGATCAGCCGCACGTCGTAGTTGAAGGTCATCGCGCCTTCCAGCGCGCTGGCCCCCTTGGCGTACTTCTCGCCCACGGGGATGCCGCTGTAAAGGGAGGCATCTGCATCGGTGACGAAGTCACCGCCGAAGCTGTTGGCGCCCATCACGAAGGTGGCGATGCCCTTCAGCTTGGTGGTGGTGGAGAACTGGTTCGCTTCCAGCTCGCCCACGCGGGACTCGAGACCGTCAACGCGGCCGCGCAGCAGGGCGAGCTCCTTCTCGAACTCGGCCATCAGCCGCTTCAGCTCATCGGTCACCTCGGTGACGCGATCCAGACAGGCGTTCAGCAGGGCGGCCGCTTCATAGCGGGTCATCGCCTGGCCACCCTTGAAGGTGCCGTTGGGATAGCCGGCCACGCAGCCGTAGCGCTCGATCAGGTTGCTCAGTGCCTGGTACGCCCAGTCGGTGGGGCGCACGTCAGAGAACTGGTTGATGCTGGTGACCTGCTCGGTCTCGGTGGCGTACTGATTGACACCATCAATGTTGAGCTCAGCGGCGCTCACTGCAACGGGGGCCATCAGGCCAAGGGCCGCAGGCGCCACCAGCAGTTGCTGGAAGAGTTTCATGGGAATCCTCACACAATTTGGCGCAAGGCGCCACGACGCATCGTCACTCAGTCGAGCAGAGAGCTCCAACCTCCATGTGCCAGAAGACACAACGGCCAGTCGCCTGCTACACGAGGGCAGGCAAGGACGCCAGCCATGAAAAAGCCCGGCCTGTCAGGGACGGGCCGGGCGATCGGGGACGAATCTCCCACAAAGGATCCGATCAGGAATTCAGGAGATCAGAACTTGAAGGTGGTCTTGACCAGGCCACCGAAGTTGTTGAAGGAGCTGCTGCCGCCGCTGTCACGCTGCAGTTCGCCCAGGGGGGCGCTGAGGTAATAGATGGCGGGGGTCACGCTGATGTTGTCGGTGACCTGGAACTTGTACCACCACTCCCAGGCGTAGTTGCCGTCGTTGGGGTTGCCACCGGCATCGCCGTAGCTGGTCATGAAGGTGGGCTGACCCACGGCCATCCCCAGGGCATTGCCTTTCCAGAGGAAATCGGCCCACTGCAGACCCACATACCAGGACTGGGACTGGGCGCCATCAAAGGCGGCCAGGCTGTCGTCGTCGTTGTAGGAATTCAGACCCCAGCCGGCGCTGATCGAGGGGAACCAGCCCGCCGCAAACGGCTGCCAGTAGCCACTGATGCCCACGGAATTGGAACCATCCATCTGGCCGTAGAACACCGCCAGGGGAGTGCCGTTGCCGCCGTAGAGATTGCCGTAGAAATCGGAGGTGTAGTTGTAGGCCGCCGCGATCCCGAAGTTGGGGCTGCTGTAGCCGATCTGCACGGTGCCGGTCTGGGCCGAGGTGCTGTTGCCGATACCGCCACCGCAACCGGGATTCTTCGCATCCTGCGGGCAGCTGCTGAAGGTGCTGGCGTTGTCGGCGTTGGCCGACACGTAGTTGGCACTGATGCTGAAGCCGCCGGACTTCCACCACAGGCCGCCGCCGGCGCCGAGGTTGAGGTTGTAGGTGCCCGGGGCACCGGCGTAGGTGAAGAAGTCGAGAACGGTGTCAGCGGGGTAGGCGCTTGGCCAGAAGGCCAGCATGTCGTCCTGACGGACGCGACCACCCAAGGTGGCGGTGATGCCACCGCCAATCGGGAATTGATAGAACAGGCGGTTGATCGCCACCACGTCACCGCAGTCCATGCCGGTGCCGCAGTTCTCCTCGAACGCGATCTCCATCGCATTCAGGCCCACCGGCGGATTGCCCGACCAGGCCGACTGAGCGAAGTTGCCGGCCCGCAGGGTGGTGCGCAGCAGGTCCTTACCGGTGAAGCTGGTGTCGAAGATCAGCCGCACGTCGTAGTTGAAGGTCATCGCGCCTTCCAGAGCATTGGCCCCCTTGGCGTACTTCTCGCCCACGGGGATGCCGCTGTAGAGGGAGGCATCGCGATCGGTGATGAAGTCGCCGCCGAAGCTGTTGGCACCCATCACGAAGGTGGCGATGCCCTTCAGCTTGGTGGTAGTGGAGAATTGGTTTGCTTCCAGCTCGCCCACGCGGGACTCGAGACCGTCAACGCGGCCGCGCAGCAGGGCCAGTTCCTTCTCGAACTCGGCCATCAGCCGCTTCAACTCATCGGTCACCTCGGTGACGCGATCGAGACAGGCGTTCAGCAGGGCGGCCGCCTCATAGCGGGTCATCGCCTGGCCGCCCTTGAAGGTGCCGTTGGGGTAGCCGGCCACGCAGCCGTAGCGCTCAATCAGGTTGCTCAGTGCCTGGTACGCCCAGTCAGTGGGGCGCACATCAGAAAACTGGTTGATGCTGGTGACCTGCTCGGTCCCGGTGGCGTACTGATTGACACCATCGATGTTGAGCTCAGCGGCGCTGACGGCCACAGGAGCGAACAGGCCAACGGCAGCAGGCGCCACCAGCAATTGCTGGAAGAGTTTCATGGAGAGCCTCACACACAGATTGGCGCAATGCGCCATTTTCAATATTGCTGAGTGTTCTCGCCTGAGCAGCATTCTCCTGTGCCAGAAAGGCGAACGACCTCCCGCTCCCGGCCCCTCCCGCGCCAGGGCTGGTCCACACTGGCCTTTCGGTGCAGCGAACCGGCGGACCGGCCATGCCCTTTCTTTCCAGCCTGCCTAGGCCTGGCAGCCAGCGCCATGCCATGGGAGGCCCCTGGTGGTGGGCGGGTCTTGCCGGAATCTGGGGGATCGCGACCGTTGCCGATCGGCTCTGGCTGCACGCAGACCAGCGCCTGCCGAGCTGGGATCAGGCCGACTATCTCAACAGCGCCGTGGACCATGGCAGGGCCCTTGGGCTCCTGGCGGGAGGCGGCTGGCAGGGATGGCATGCCCTGCTGGATCTTTCTCCCAAAATCCCGCCCCTGGCCTCCCTGATCAACGGAGCCGTGATGGCGGTGACGGGCCAGGCCCCGGATCAGGCCAGCTGGGCGCTGGCGGGCTGGCATGGCCTGCTGCTGCTGGCGGTGGCCTGCTGGGGCCGCCAGCTGCTTGGGAAGGGCTTCGGGCTGCTGGCCGCCCTGCTGGTGGCCTGCACCCCAGCCCTCGCGGCCCTGCGGATCGACTACACCCTCGACATCCCGCTCACGGCCTCCACCACCCTGGCCCTGTGGCTGCTGGGCCGCTGGCAGGCGCCCGCCCCGCAGGGCGGGCGGTGGCCCCAGGCGACCTGGGCGGCCCTGGCCGTGGTGGCCGCCGTGATGGTGAAGCAGAGCGCCCTGCTGGTGGTGGCGCTGCCTTCCTTCTGGTGTGCGTTCCGCAGTTTCGGCGAGGGTCGCCGCCGGGCCCAGGTGGTGCTGGGGCTGGCGATCGTGGCGGCCGTGAGTGTTCCCTGGCTCCACCACAACTGGATCACCACCCTGGGGGGCACCAACCGGGCAGTGGTGGAGTCGGCCGCCAACGAAGGCGACCCCGCCTCCCTCAGCCTCGCCTCCTGGCTCTGGTACCTCCGGCTGATGCCCGAACAGCTCGGGGCACCGCTGCTGCTGCCTGCCTTCGCCGGCCTGGGGGTGCTGCTGCTGCACTGGCGCCGCCGCCGCCCGCCGTTCGGCGCGCTGCCGCCCGGCTGGGCGTGGCTGATCGGCTGCACCCTGGCCGGCTGGGTGGCCACCAGCCTCAGCCCCAACAAGGACGCCCGCTACATCGCACCGGTGCTCCCCCTGGTGGTGCTGCTGGTGACCCGGCTTTGGTGGGAACTGGGGGCGGGGCTGAACCGGGCACTCGGAAACCGCGCCGCCGCGCCGCTGCTGGGGGCGGGCATCCTGGCGGCTTCAGGGCTGCTGGCCAGCGAACGCAAGGCCTCGCTGCAGGCGGCACCAGGATCCCCCGCCAGGGAAGTGGTGGCCCGGTTGCGTTCCTGGGTCGGGGAGAAGCCCACCACGCTGGTGGTGGTGCCGAACGACGCGGAACTCAATGAACACACCCTCACCAGCTTCGGCCGACTGGAAGGGGGCCAGCTGCTCGCCCGTCGGCTGGGCAAGCGCAGGGAGGACCAGCCCGTGGTGCTGGATCAGGCCGAGTGGGTGCTGCTTGCCAGCGGAGAGGGCAACGGGCCGCAGCGACCCTCCGCCAGGGAACTGGCCCGGCAGGTGCGCAGTGGCGGCCGGTTCGAGCGAAGGGCCCGCTGGCCCTGGGACCAGGGACGGGAGGTGGAGCTCTGGCAGCGCCGGAGCGATGCCCCCGCCGCCCAAGGCTTCGATGAGCGTTTCATCCAGCTCGCCAGGGCCATGGAAGCGGGGCCGAGCGGCCTGGCAGCAGTGTTTGCCGCGATCGGAGCGCAGCACCAGCTCGACGGCCACTTCCTTTATCAGCAACGCGTGCGGAACTGGGCGACAGAGCGCCTGCAGCGCGATCCCAACGACCGGGATGCCCTCTGGAGCCTCGGCCTGATCGCCACGCTGCGCAACCGCCCAGCCGAGGCGGATGGCTGGTTCCTGCGCCTCCAGAAGCTGGAGCCAAGCAATCCCTGGCCCGTGGCCTACCGGGGAGTGGTTTCGCTCGCGGACTGGCGGCCCTGGAAAGCCGACAGCCTGATCAGGCAGTCACCGGATTCGATACGCGACCAGCCGGTGGTGCGCGGTCTGGCTGATCTCAGCGCGGTGCTGGGGGGAAACCTGGGGGCGATTGCCGACCTGAAACGGCATCTTCCGGATGCCGTGGATCAGGTGCGCACCGAACTCAAGCCCGATCGACTCAAGCCCGATCGATCAGCCGCCCGCTCCCGGGAGCCCGGAAGGCCATGAACCGGGCATGCAGGAACAGACCCACCGCCATCATCACCTCAATCGCTTCTTGATCATTGCGGATGCGATCTCCATGGGTGATCCAGGAAAGATCAAAGTAGGCGTAAAAAAGAGCAACCGGCAGGAAATAAAGACTGAATCGCCTGGCCGGGAGAGCATCGATGGCAGGCAGGAAGCGCCAGCCCAGATAACCAAAAAAGATTCCGAACAGAATAAAAGCAAAATGCATCAAACCCTGCACCGCAGGAATGTTGTGCACCGTGGTTTCCCCCTGGGCATTGATCTGGCGGATGCCCTCAACCCCCACGCCCGTGAGCCGCTCTCCCCAACTGATCTCCTCCCCTGCCATCAGAAAGCAGAACAACCCCAGCAGGATCCAGGCAAGAAAGGGGAGCGAAAACCAATGCCGGCGCCGTCGCCAGGCCACCGCAAATGAGCAGAGCGAAGCCCCCGCATAGCCAAGAAACTGAAGCCACTCGCAGGGGCCGTCTTCTCCCTTTCGCCAGCCCTCAAACACACCGAAGGGTAAAAAATAGACAATCCCGTACAGCACCAGCAGATACACCAGGGGCAAAAGATCCACTACCGGCTCCAACGAGCCCCACGGGGTGGAGATGCGCCTTGGGGGCAGCTGGAGGGAGGGAGAGTCGACGCTCATGGGCTATCGCAGCAGCGAAAATCGGGGGGACGCTTCATAAACGATGCCCGTGATGGGCCTTGCGGCTCATCACGGGCTCTCGCCGGGTCCACTATGGCGCGGAACCGTTTGATCAAGGTTGAGGCGCCGTAATCAGCCGGCGTTCTCCACGATCAGCAGACCCTTGCTGAAACAACTGTGACTCACGGGCACCTCCTCCTGTTGGGGCGATTGCCAGCCGATGGCGCCTGCGGAGATCACAGAGAACGAGTCTGTGCGAACCCCACGCCACTGCTGACGGAACTTGCCCACTCTAGAGGAAAAACATCCGTTACCGCCTTCACCAGCGGATGCACACAGGGGCCCTCATGGCAGCAAAGCCGCGAACCTGCCATAAAAAAGGGCGCCCGAGGCGCCCTTGAAAATCAACGATTTCAGCTCAGATGATCAGATCAGATGATCAGATCAGAAGATCAATCAGATCAGACAATCAAAGAGCGTTACCACGGGGCAGGACTTCTTCAGGGAAGACGAAGTTTTCGTGAGGCTGGTCAGCCGGTGCCATCCAGGCACGCAGACCTTCGTTGAGAAGAATGTTCTTCGTGTAGAAGGTTTCGAACTCAGGATCTTCAGCGGCCCGGATTTCCTGGCTCACGAAG
>JBKDOV010000074.1:0-26838 GCA_046342815.1 Cyanobacteriota bacterium | reverse complement strand
CCTTTCCTATGCCATCATAGGCGCGGTTCTGATGGTGACCTTCGCGCTCTGGGTCTACCGCAATAACGAACGACGGCTGCTCACCCTGTAAAAGCCATGATCAAAGTCAGCGGCCTGACAAAGAGCTACGTGTATGAGGGCAAGCGGGCCACCGTTCTCAATGGTCTTGATTTCACGATCGAGAGCGGAGAATCGGTGGCTATTCTTGGTGCTAATGGTGCGGGTAAAAGCACGCTGTTGCGGATTCTTGGCGGTATCGATATGCCTGATTCCGGCACGATTGAAACCGATGCAAGCATCTCCTGGCCGGTGGGTCTTGTAGGAGGTTTTCAGGGCAGTCTGACAGGTAGGGAGAATGTCACATTTGTGAGCCGCATCTACGCGGACCGCCGTCGGATTGAGGAGAAGATCCGCTATGTGGAGGAATTTGCGGAATTGGGTGTCTATTTTGATCGGCCCTATAAGACCTATTCCAGCGGCATGCGTTCCCGCTTGGCATTTGGTCTGTCGATGGCCTTTGATTTTGATGTGTATCTCATTGATGAGGTGACCGCCGCCGGGGATCAGCGCTTTCGCGAGAAGAGCAAGCGCCTTCTGCTTGAGCGCAGGAAAAGGGCGGATTTTCTGATGGTGGACCACAATCTCTGGGGGCTCAAGCTCCACTGCGATCGAGCTTTCCTGCTCGATGGGGGTAGACTGGAAATCTTTGAAGATCTGGAGGAAGCGGTTGCTGTTCACACCGAGCGGTTGCTGAGCCAACCAATCTCCGAGCCCGAGCCCGAGCCCAACTCAGAAGTCGCATCCCAGGCCGATGGGGTTCCGGGGGTGGTCGGTTGAATTCCTTGTTCTTTTCTGCTCCGAATTGCCGCTGATCGCCATGCTTGATGTAGATAATTTCAACCCCCTCAATCGCTTCCTGCTGCGCAAGGATGCACCCAAGGTGGTGGGCGACGACGCCATCCTCACCGACCCGAAGGTGGTGCCGATCAAGCCGCCCAGGCGCAAGCTCAATCCGCTGCGGCGTTTATCGGTTTCCCAGCTGCTCGTTCTGCCCATTCTGGCATCGGGAATCTATTTCTACGGCATTGCCAGCAACCGCTATGTGACTCGTGCCGACTTCGTGATTCGCAAGGCAGAGGATGCCGATGCCACCGGCAATGGAGGGCCTCTGGTCTCCTTGCTGGGGCGGTCGAATCAAGCTTCGATCGAGGATGGCCGTTATCTCAAAACCTACCTTCAATCGCCTCAGGTACTCAATGATCTCAACCGCTCCTACAACCTGGAGCGGGCCTACGCTCCCCCGGGCTCCGATCCCTTCGCCGGTCTGAAGCGAGGAACCAGCCGTGAAAAAAGGCTCAACTTCTTCAAGAAGCAGGTTTCGGTAAGTCTGGATGAGCTTTCGGGCGCCATCGTTCTGCGCACGGTGGGCCTCACGCCGAAGGCCTCCCTCGATCTCAACCGCTTCATGCTCTCCCGCAGTGAGCAGTTTGTGAATCGGCTCAATCAGGACATCAGCCTCAAGCAGCTCGGCTTTGCCGAAGATGAGCTGCTGCGTGCCCGCATCCGGCTGGAGCAGGCCAAGAATGCCCTGTTGGCTTACCGCAATGCCAATTCGGTGATCGACCCGAAGGCGGAAGCCGATCTGGCCAGCCAGACGATCAGCAAGCTGCAGGAACAGCTGGTGGAACTGAGGGTGGAACTGGCCACCCTGAAGCGCAAGTTCAAGGATCCCAATGAGCCCGAGGTGGCGGCGGTGGCCGATCAGATGAAGGAGCTGGAGAAGCAGATCACAAGCGAGCGCAAGTCGATGGTCTCCAGCAAGGGCCGGGATCTCAACCGCAAGGCAGCCGATCTGGTGAAGCTGGAGTCGGATGTGACCTTCGCCACCGACAGCTACAAGATCGCGCTCAGTTCGGTGGAGAAGGCCAGGGTCGAGAGCCAGCGCCAGCAGAAGTTCATGGCGCTGCTTTCGGCGCCGCAGTTGCCTGAAGATCCCCAGAACGACTGGCGCACAAAGGGGTTCTTCACGGTGGTGGCGGCCTGTGCCGTGGGCTTCAGCCTCACCAAGTTTGTGCTCGGGATGCAGGCCAGCCATCGCCAGTGAAGGCTCTGCGCCGGTGGCTGGGGATCCGGGTGCTGGCGGACTGGCGGGAGGTGCCGGATTCCGGGGGACGCACCTTGTTGCTCAAGCCTGCCCCGAAACCGGGCTGGTATCTCCTCAGTGTGCGCTGCACCGCTGACCAGAAACGCTGTTTCGCCCTGCTGAATGGTGCCCAGGGCCTCGGACTGGTCAGCGGCCGCTGGCGCCGTCGGGTGGTGCGGATTCGCCGAAGCGCCCCCCAGGTCCGGCTCTGTCTGGAGGTCTGGAACGGGGCCTTCCAGCTCACCGGCCTGCGCCTCACCCCCCTGTCGCTGGGCCGTCGGGGGCGGTTGCTGCGGCGCAAACTGCACCGACTGCACCCGCTCCATGCGCCGGGCAACGCGCCCGCCCGCGGACGGCTGGATCGCCAGTGGCGCGATTACAACCGGGTCCTGGCCCGCGGCCGCTGGCCCCTGATCGGTTACGACGCCTGGCTGGCCCTGGTGGAGAGCCCATGGCTGGAGCGGGAGCGGGCCGCCGCCGCCGCCGCTCCCCGGCCCCCGGAGGCCGGACCGCAAGTGCCGGTGGCGCTGTGGTGCTGGGGCGAGCAGGTGGCTCCACCCCTCCAGCTGTGCTCCGAGGCCTCTTGGCAGCAGCAGTGGCCGGGATCCTTCCACGCCCTGGCGGGAATGCCGGAGGATCCGCCGCCGCGGTGGCTGCTGGTTCTGCAGCGAGGAGACCGACTGGCTCCCCAGGCCCTGCGGCGTTTCGCAGCAGCCCTGGCTGGCCATCCGGGGGCACGGCTGCTCTACGCCGATGAAGATCGCCTCGAGCCCTCCGGCCGCCGCCACAGCCCCCAGTTCAAGCCGGCCTGGAACCCGGACCTTTTCTACGCCGATCCCCACTATTCCCATTGCTGGCTGATGGCGGCCGATCTCCATCAGGAGGCCTGCCATCGCCTGGCGGAGGCGGGCCGGGCCCCCGACCTGCAGGCCCTGCTGCTGGAGGCCACGGCCCTGTGCCTGCCGGAGCAGATCGTGCATCTGCCGGAGGTTCTGTATCACCGTCTGGTGCGTCCCGGCGAACTGCGGGGCGAGGCTCGCTCGGCTGCTGTCGTGGCTGCCCACCTGGGCCGCAGGGGCGAGTCGGTGGAGGTGCGGGCCCGGGCCGGCGGCGGCCATCGCCTGCAGTGGGCCCTGCCCTCGGTGCCCCCCCTGGTGAGTGTGATCATCCCCACCAGGGACCGGGCGGATCTGCTGCAGCGGTGTCTGGAGTCGTTGGAACGCCACGCCCCAGGCAATCCTCCCTGCGAGCTGGTGCTGATCGACAACGGCAGCACCCAGCCCGAGGCCCTGGCCTTGCTGGGTCGCCTTGAAGCACGGGCGAACCTGCAGGTGCTGCGCCGGCCGGGCCCGTTCAACTATGCGGCGCTCAACAACGGTGCCGTGACGATGGCCCGCGGCGAGGTGCTGGCCTTCCTCAACAACGATGTGGAAGCCCTCCATGACGGGTGGCTCCGCCCGCTCGTGGCCCACGCCCTGCGCCCATCGATCGGGGCGGTGGGGGCCCGGCTGCTGTTTGACGACGGCAGCGTGCAGCATGGCGGCGTGATCCTGGGCATCGGCGGTGTGGCCGGCCATGCCCACAAGTACCTGGCGGCCGAAGCCCCCGGCTACCAGTTGCGCCTGCAGCTCTGCCAGAACGTCAGCGCCGTCACGGCGGCGGCCCTGGTGGTGCGGCGCGATCGGTTTGAGGCACTCGGTGGTTTCGATCAGCACCAGCTCGCCGTCAACTACAACGATGTGGATTTTTGCCTGCGCCTCCTGCAGGCGGGTTATCGAAATCTCTACTGTCCCGATTCCGTTTTGGTTCATCACGAGTCCAAGAGCCGAGGGGCTCCCACCCGCAAGGAGGATGTGGAGCGCTGGCAGAGGGAGAGACAGGTGATGCAGGGGCGCTGGGGCGAGCGGCTGCTTGAGGATCCCGCCTACAGCCCCCATCTGAGCCTGTTGGAGGAGGATTTCTCGCTGGCGCTTCGTGCTCGCCGCGGTCGCCAGGTGTGCATGCCTGCGGCACGATCGGGTCGATGGCACTGAATCTCGTTTCCCCCCCCCTGATCGATCGCCCCGACTTCGAGCAGCTGCTCGAGGCCGGCAGGTTCGGTGTCTGGAGCCCGCAGGCCAGGGCCCTGCACGACCAGGGCTTCTGTGTGCTCGACCTCGACCGCACCTCCCTGGGGGAGCTTCCGGAGGCAACGCTCGGGGCGCTGCAGCCCGCCCTGGCTCCCCAGGCGGAGGCCTGGCGCCGCGGCGAGGGCGGGACCCCCCGGGTGCAGGATGCCTGGCAGCAACACCCGGAGGTGCTCGCCCTGGCCTGCCTGCCGGAGATTCTCGAGTGTCTGCGCTGCCTGTACGGCCGGGAGCCGTTCCCTTTTCAGACCCTCAATTTCGCCGTGGGCAGCGAACAGCACTTCCATAGCGATGCCGTTCATTTTCACAGCTATCCCCACGGCTTCATGTGTGGCGTCTGGATCGCCCTGGAGGATGTGTTGCCGGGCAGTGGCCCGTTGCTCTATTTCCCCGGCAGCCATCGTGAGCAATACCAGAGTGCGGCTTCGCTGGGCCTGGATCCTGCTCAGGTGGCGGCGGAGCCCCATCCCCAGTGTTTCTTCGAAGCGGGCTGGCGGGAGGCCGTGGAGCTCCGGGGCTACGGCCAGGAGCAGTTCCTGCCCCTGCGGGGGCAGGCCCTGATCTGGCACGCCAACCTGCTGCATGGAGGCACACCGGTGGCCGATCGTTCGCTCAGCCGCTGGAGTCAGGTCACCCATTACTACTTCGCCGATTGTCTCCACACCACGCCGCTGCTGAGCTTCGGCCATGACCATGGCGGAGCCTCCCTGCGCAATCCCTTCAACCTGCTGACCGGCACCCGCCGCTTCAGCGAGGCCGAATGGCAGGCCCTGATCTTGACCTGATGGGTGATCCTCCAGCAGGCTGGCCCGATTGGCCTGGCGCATTCGGATGGGATTTCCAGCGTGGTGGAAGGGGCTTTCGGGTCGGCAGAGGCGGCAGCATGACCAGTGGGCCCAGTTGCGCGGCGGCCTGGAAACAATCACCCCCACCCTGCTTGCGGGTTGGGTGCACCATCCCTCCATCCCGTTCGCGGAGGTTCGCCTGGTTTGCGGTCCCCATCTGATCGGCCAGGCCCGGATCGAAGGCCATCGCCCGGATGTGGAGGCCCATCTCGGGCTTCCGGGCCCCTTTGGCTTCACCATGGAGATTGCCGAGGATCTGCCGCTGGTGGAACTGCGGGATCCGCCCCAGTTCCTGGCGATCACGGTTGATGGCAGTGCCCGGGTGTCGCTGTGTAAGTTGGGCAGCACGTCTGCAGCGACCACGGAATGGCTGCGACTCGCCCTGCGCCCTGAATTCCGCGGACTGCGCGGTCATTTCGATGGCCTGGCCCCCGGTGAGCACGCTGTGCATGGCTGGTGCCATCGCGCCGATGGTGGCCCTGCCTCCATCTGGCTTCATGCTGCCGGACTGGAGCCCCGCCAGCTTGATTGCTCCGAGTACCGCCCGGGGATGGGGAGCCAGGGCCATCCGGACCAATGCGGTTTCTTCCTGCCGCTGGAGGCCTGGCCCGAAGCGGCGGGCAAGGAGATCTGGGCCAGTCATGACCGGGAAGGCAAGCTCCGTCTGCCCCAGAACCAATCCGTGGTGATGCCGCTTGTGGTGTCCGACCTGATTCCGTCGCCAGCCCGTGAGCAGAGCCTGCAACTGGAACCGGAACTGGTGCTGCCAACCTCTGTGCCGGATGATCTCAGGCATCACTGGGAGACGCTGGAGCAATTCAGGCGCCTCCTGGATCGGCTGGAGGCCGAACCTCCTGCTCTTTCTCCTGCTCAGTCCGGTTCCCCGCTGAGCAGTCGTTCGGCGCGCTTCAGACTGTGGCGATAGCCCTCCAGGAGTGCAAGCACCTCAATGGAGGCTCCACCGGAGGAGCTTCCGATCCCTTCCCACCCCGCTGAGGAGTGCATCAGCTGACAGGCCCGTTGAATCTGTATGGTTTGTGCGCTCATCAGTTCGCGATAACCACTGGCTTCTTTGTGCTGACGTATCAACTCCTCCTCTACTTGGGCGAGTTGAAGCACTAGCAGCTGGGTTTGCTGCATGGAAGCCTCAAGAGACTCTTTGAGTTCATCATTTTCAAAAGCGTCCCCGCTGACAAAATCAATGTGGTTTTGCAGCTGGGTGATCTGAATCATGGCCATCTCCACTTGCTGGGCTCTGGCAATGCACTCTTGTCTCATGATCGATATGGATGCTTCAAGTTCTCTGATCCTTGTGGGCATGCCACTGGAGAGATCATGATGCTGTTTCTGGAAATCCTGCAGAAGCGATTCCGGGTCTTTCTGGTATTGGTTGCGTAAATCATTCATGTAGGTTGTATGGGGATTACCATGTCCTACTTCAGTTTCCAGTTCAAGGTCCTGGTATAGAGAGAGTATTTCAGGACTGGCTTCCAGCAGCCTGCTGATCACTGCTGCTTCCAGTGAGGCAGGAGCTTCGGGTAGATCCATTGCCGGCAGATCAGCGTCGCCATGCAGGCAGGAAAGCCATGCCCCATCTTCCAGTCTTTCAAGACGCCAGATCGAAAACAGACGACCTGTCGAACGCAGCTCAAGCAGTTGCCGATAGCCGCTGGCGAGATCGGACAGCGAAAGCCAGCGGCCACCAGCAGAAGATTCATCAGTGGAGTGTGATCGAAGCGTGAGCAGTCGATCGGGACTGTCATAGAGGAGCATCACGCTTCCCTCGGGAAGCTGGGGCACGGAACGATCCAGGCTTTGGCTATCTGGATTTGTCCACTGAGAGATACCCGCCGCATTCAGACGACTCTGGAAGGACGGCTGGATTGGAAAGGGAGAAAACCAATGATTCATGCTGCTCCAGCTCCTTGCCTGGAATCTAACCTCTGGCCTGGTCGTCTTCCTGGGCCCCGCGTCATAGATTGAACAGGGTCATCAACGGTGGGGGTACTCGGCTGTGGGTTTTCAGGTGTGGCTGGGGGCCCCACTCGGGACCCAGGAGCTCAGCCCAGAGGTTCCTGCACTAGTATTGGATGCCGAGCCGGCCCGGCTGGAAGCTT
This sequence comes from Cyanobacteriota bacterium, assembly GCA_046342815.1. GTDB lineage: Bacteria > Cyanobacteriota > Cyanobacteriia > PCC-6307 > Cyanobiaceae > Cyanobium. Next base: position 19,607 of record JBKDOV010000074.1, on the reverse strand, counting down.
TAGATGCTGCTCTAGTTGATCGATGGAATTGGAAGTATCTGGAGTCGAGATGTGAAGTGCCAGGGGCGAGAGATGGCAAGCAAATAATCTGGTACAAGTATAATGATTCTCGATTTAATGGGCCATGGACTACATCTGAATTCGGTGGAAGTTTTTCAAATCTGAGCTGTGTAGGACAAGAAGAACTGCAGCTAGGTACCTTGGCGAGGCTTCTTCCTGCTTGGTTTGCTTCGATTGATCTCCCCTATCTCAGCAAGGGGCTGTTAAGGATTCGTCAATCCGATCCACTTGAGGCATTGAAGGGAGCTGGTGGATGGATTTATCACTTTGAGAACATTATTTTAAATGTATCGAAGATGCCTCCCGCCATCAAATTCCGGCTGGAAGCTTGGTTGGCATCAAATGCTTTTGTGATGACAAGTCAATCTGAAAATGGCCAGCAAAATTGGTGTCGAGATCCCGAAAAGACGCTACTGCTTCAGCATAGATACCATGATCAGTTAGAGGAGTATGCATCCGAAGGCTTGCGGCTGAAAGACAAAATTTCCTCTCTGGATCGAGACCTGCGGAAGGCTGAGATTGCTCTTGTCCAATCCGCAGTTCGGCATGAGTCACTGGAGGACAACTACCAGAAATTGATTGAGGAGAGCATTTCTCTGAAGTCTCGTATTGGCGTTGGTCTCAGTCATCTGGATGCAATGCTTGAAGAGCTGGAAAGATGATGAGCTAGCAGTATCGAAGTTTCCAGATCTCTTCCAGTCTTTGCTTGTACATCAAGCCCACCGTGTGTGCTGAAAACCTTCGCTTGTAGTAGGCAGAAAATGCGTCGTAGTCTCTGCTGGATTTCAAACTTCTGATTTTCGCAACTTGTCGAAGACAAGATGCGGCATGTTCCAGGTCTGGTTCTGCCCATACCTGACCTTGCGCTTGAGGATATGCTTGAGTTGGAATAGGAACCAGCTTGTAGCGAACTGGATGGGCAAGCGGCCCATCACAGAAATCCGTATTGCCACCATAATCCGTTGCGATCACGTCCAATCCAAGTTGAAGTGCCTCCGCCAGGCATCGTCCGAATCCCTCCGAGCGGTGCAGGGATAGGAAAGCATCACAACAAGCGTATAGGTCGAGAATCTCTTCACGAGATAAATCGGATTCGATAATATGAATCCTGACGTCATCTTGCGCCAGCTTTTTTAATGCAATCCAGCGCTTATCATGCCTTCTTGGCGCTTGGCATTTGATCAATAGTGAGACCGAATGATTCTCGTGCTTTGGAAAAGCCCGCTGAAATGCTTCTAGAGCTCCCATTGGATTTTTGCGATCAATTGTCGAATTGAGATCAAAACTAAAAACAAACACTATACTGGAAGCGTTTAAGCCTAGGCTTTTCCGTAGTTCATATTTGCCTAATTTGTGTATCGACCGATCGAGATAATCGATTTCGACTGTCATCGAGAACCTGCGAATCTCAACCGGAAATTTGTCTTGGGCTTCAGCTGATCGAATCGGCTCCTCAAGAGCATTTGCAATCAATTGGCTTGAAGCCCATACTTCCTGGACCATACTCAGCATCGGCGCCCAGGCCTGGGGCCAACGGCAGGTTTCCCAGGGCCAGGCGGCGATGGTGTAGGAGTTAGTGGGTAATTGGAATTCTTCCTGGCATAACCATCGTGCATGGATCGGTGCCGCCATGCAGATGAGGTTGAAAGCATAGGGAGCGACGCTCTGGTATGGAAGCACTGCCGTTTCAAGACTTCGCTCCGTTGAGGGAGAGCCATTGGCAGCTGGATGATGAAGTACGCAGTAAGGAATACCTACTGCTTCCAGGGCTTTGGCTGCCATGCGTATATCTTCTCCTATTCCCAATACTTCATAGGCATGGCCCACCAAGTTGACCCCGAACTGTGGGTGTTCAGGTCTGTCTGAAGGTTGTTCAATCGAGGTAGGAACTATGATTTCTCCACTTTCATTGAATGGGATACTAGGCATCAGTTTACTCGCCTTATCTTGCCACCAGACTAGATATTCTGAACATGAAACCGGAAGTGGGTAGTTCGCTTGAAGCACCTCCGATTGCAACCAGTGAAGAAGGGCAGGAATGGGCAGTGGAAAAGAGTCCACTGGTCGATTCAGAGCGTGAATTAGTTGTAGATCCATGGCAATCCCCTGCAAGGAATTCCACCGTTTAAGAACTGAGTCTAATAACTTGCTTGCCGGCGAATAAGGAGCTCCGGGTAACCCTTGAATCTCATTTTCGTAGGCAATTAGATACATGCGGATGGAATATATCTGTAAAATCTTTCGAGTATGAATGGCCAGGTCACATGCTTTGGCTACTTTTCGCGTCTCATCAGATCCGAGCCAGGTTTTTGCAAGGTTGGCAATGGATGCGGAACTTAGATATTGAGCCGCTTTTCTTAGTATGGACTCATATTTCTCATGAAAGCTGAGGCTTGGTGCAGGCAGACCAAGTTGAGCCGTATATAGTTCTAGGCCATAATTATGGATCCGATTACTGGAGGGATTTCTGAATATTTTTGCCTCTATAGCACAGGCTTCGATGGCGACTTGATCTCTTTTTCTAAACGTAATCGCACTGGAATGATGTCTCGTTTGTGCCTGTACCGAATCAAGAAAAGCTATCCTTTCTGGAAATTCCCGGAAGGCTTTAGTCCAGTACTCAAAATCAAAGGCAGTTTCAAGCGTGGTGTCTAATGGTCCAAGCATGCATCCCATGGATCTGCGCCATAGAACAGTTGGTTGGCATATAAAACAGTGATCACGAAATCCTTGGATACCTATTGATGGGGGACTGGATGGATAGGGGCTTGTAACAACACCTTCGTCATTGATAATTTCTGCATTTCCATAGATCATCAATACTGAAGGTTTCGCATCAAACAACTTTTGAGCTCTACTCAGTGCTCCGTCACAAAGCATATCGTCTGAATTCAGCCAGCCTACTATTGTTCCTCTACATTGCATGAGTCCATGGTTAATTGCTTCAGCAGGACCATTGTCAGGCTGCGAAGTCAGATTTACCCTTGGATCTTTATCTCTATATTGATTGATAATGGATAGCGTTGAGTCTGTGGATCCACCATCCACAATAAGGAGCTCTAAAAGCTCTGGTTGTTTCAATGCACTTTCAAGTGCCGCCCCTATCCAGCGATCCTGGTTTAGTGTTGGCATTATTATGGATATCTTTTGCATCATGCTTGCTTAGTCTAAAAAGATTGCCTCACGGGCCATGTTGGTAGCAGCTTTAAGTTTATTGAGTTTCTCTTGATAGGTTTCATGAATCACTCTGATTTGGGCGTGAGCTAGTTCCAGCTCAGACAATGTTTGCTCGTAAAGACCGCTTAATTCAGTAAACTTGGCTGTCATTTCTTCCAATGCTTTTGCACAGCTGTTGGTGCGCTCAAAAGCATCCTGTTCAATCTGAGTGTTTAGCCTTTCTAGATCAGCAATCTGCTTCAGCAGGCTTATCTTGCTCTCATCATCATACTTCATTTAATTTAACTCCTATTGTGTAAGGATATGAGGCCTGCGGCCTGTGATCATATTTTAGTTTCTCGCAAAGGGCTATGTATGTTTGCGATTGCAGGAGCGCAGTTTCGATATCTTTTGGAATTTCTCTTCGCTCTCTAGGTGATATGTTATTTGAGGTTCTGCCACTGCTTCCTGTCATGCATATTTCTCCTAGCTTATCAAGCGAAGTCGGATCATATGGCAAATTTAGTGCTTTGCAAATTTCATGCAATGACTCAGCTGGATTAAGGCAAAAGTGTTCATAGTATATGAGGGGCACTCCATCACAGGCCTCAATCATTGCCAAGCATCTTTTACAATACTCGTCAAAACAAGAATATCTAAAATGTTTATCCCACCCCGCAGCCTTCAAAGAGAGCCAAGAGTCCAGTGGGTGCCTGACAGACATTAACTCAAGTAACTCATAGGACCTGCGTAGTTGGCTGCTGATCAGCGGTAGCTTGGGCGTAATCGCGCCTACAAAAAAATCAATATGGCTGTGGGAACGTAGAACAAGATTCTTCTTTAGCTTCAAGCATTCGTCATAGATCCCTGCGATGGATCCGTTGAAATATGCGAGACATAGCAGAGGATCTGCTCCATTTTGGGGCAATGAAAGTTGTTGAAGAATATCCCCGTAACGACAGTAGTGTTCCGCTTTGTTATCTGGAAGCATCAAGCGTATATAGGAATACGGATGTATCTCACTAAGCAGTAGCGTATCTTGATGCGCCGCAATGCATTTGGAGATTAATGTCCCCCCGCTACATGCCCAATGATGAAGAACTCTGATGCTCATGACGAGATCCCGCCACAATTATCAACCTCTATTGCCAATCTTTTATGATCAGCTTGGCCATTTGGCAATTGAATTTGATCCCACCAGTAATCAAGGGTCAGCCTACGCTTGACCTCTAGATATTGCTTCATGTAGTATGGCTGTAATGTGGACTTCCACTGTTTCAACTTATGGAAGTTAATCATCTCAGGCGTCCATTCAGGCAGGATTACAACGGGCAGCTGTTTATAGGCATTGTTTAATCCTGAACTACTGATAATTGGAATAGATCCCTCGAGCATTACTTGCCACGCTTTCGGGCTCGGATCAATCCCACCACCACTGGCACAGATGACAAAAGAATGACTATGGATCAATGTCTTATATGTGCTTGTAGGTACTTCTCTGTCGATCACGGAACAATGATACCTCCAAGCATCCGAACAGATTTTAGAGATGCGATGCCTCTGTTGCCACTGTGGGCCTTGATGCAACCTATGGGCACAAAGGATCCGCGTTGGTCGTTGATCAAGGGGTAGCTGTTTTCTAAGGCTCTCCAATGGATCGGAACTCAGATCATGGGGGAGCATGCCAAGGGGGAGGGGCTGCCAGCGGGGATGGTTGGCGGATACCAGGTTTTCGGCAGCCCAGGTGATAAGTCTTTGATCATTTAAGATAGCAGCAATAATATTACTTTCTTCTTCGGTATATTGTCGCCAACGATGATCAATTTGAAGGGGGAGCGTTGCATCCTCTGAGCCACTGATTAATACAAATTGATTGTCAATGCATGGAAGAACCTGTCCAAAGAAGTGGGATAGAGCGTGGAATGGTGAACGCAGCGATATAAATATAGTCTTTGGTTTTCCGTCTCTTCGCTTGATCAAGTGTGTATGCGGTGGGTAATCATCGCTCAGAAGTACCCAGTCACAACGTGCTGCAATTCCCGTAATTTGATATAAGTCTGCTCCTTTGTGCTTCGGGAACAACCGAGTCGAATGAATTTCCAACGCGCTATATTTCTGGATATCTGTTGTCTGAATTGCACGATAGATACCGTAGCCGAGTGTAGGTGTGCTGAATGTGGCTTGGCAAATTGTCCGTCTGAGTTTCGTTTATGGTTCTCATGTTCGGATCGAAGAAATTCTCATTGCCTCCATCTGCACTATATTCTAATCCGAGAATATGGCATACATGTTCAAGGCCCTTCCGAACCTGATTGGAGTCTTGGTGAAACTCAAGAATCGGGAAGGCCTTTGCTTCGTACTGGCTAAGTAGTTTCAGATTGTAGAGATTCCACAGCTCTAGACCGTCGACAATATTTAATGCATTTCTCTTGTGCAAGGAATGGGCCACTTCAAAAGGATGGCGGAAAATGCCTACATATTCAAGCTGGGGAAGCGCCTCGTTCCATCCATCCAAAAGCAGTAGAGTGCGTGGCTCTTTGAATCCCCAGATCGAATGAGTATTGCGTGACTCAATAAAGAGTTTTCGAATAGCCAAATGTAAATCGCCCCAGATGATTTTGCTGGGAGGGTTCTTCCAAGAACCTCCATTCTTGTTGAGCAAATCCTCGTGCATATAAATCAGAGAACGCGGTTCTTGCAGACCCTTTGGATTTAAAGGAAATCCGTTGTCAAATACTTCGCCCAGATAAACTCCGGCGTCCCTAAGCGTACCCATCAGAGCACTTGTCCCACTCCGATGCATCCCTAGCACAGACAGACAGCGATTCATATCTGGTTAGTTTTGACGTATATTAAACCTGTGTGATGTCGATATGGGCATTTGACTTCGTGCATTGCCGCTGATTGTATCGAGAGTACTGGAATGTAGTTGCATTGAATAATTTCTTAGGCTCACCTGGGTCGACTTGATTTGTATGTGTCGAATCGTCTGCGCTGCGATGTTCTCAAGGAGCTGATCACTTGGCATTTGCTGCTCATCTAGCTTCCCTTCCTCTTCCTTTCCTTGAAACTCGGTTTCGATGTATATTTTGCCATACTCGCTCCAGACCTTCTTGGAGTAATTCGCTTGGTGCCAGTCGTGAGAAATAAGAGGAGGAAAGAATATGTTTAATGAGATGTTCATGGAGTCGGCCCGCATTGGCAAAAAGTAATCCCACCAAGGTACTCCTAATGCGTACTGTAAGCATGCAGATGAGCAGGAAAGATTATCCAATAGAAGTTTCCATACGTGCTCTGTTGCAAGGAATAAGTCAAAGCCAAATATGTACTGCGAGCCAGTCGTTATTGCGGCAATCCCCTTTTCAGCGTTCTCCGTGGAGACCTGTTTCAGTGGATCTGTTATGTCCAGGCGCGATCCTAGATACAAGGAATGATTTGTGTTACTGGATAGAATCTTATCTCTAACCACGCTTTCCAGGCCGATACGGTGAATGAATTTGATATCTGAATTGATAATCCCACCGATCGACTCTGCTTGGCTCAGTGGCTTCATTAGCTCCGACAGAGGGACATATGGTTTTCCTAATTCGCTTACCAAGGTTCTTTCTGCCCGTACAAACTCAATGTCTGGAAAGGAATCTATAAGCTGTTCTGTTTCCTGCTCGCTGTTTACAGACGTAACCGCAAAGCCATTGTCTGTCCATGTTTTTATTGTATCGATCTGAGCAGATATGTTTTTGGGGGATATTGATGTGACCAGCCTGATTGCGTTATGAACTGGGTCTTGTTTGAAGTGGCTTTTGGGAAAAGTCTTGATGTAAGTGTGTTCTTTAGTATGGCTGTGCTCGCTTTCTGCTCTCTTGAAATCAGCGATGCTTTCTTGTACCTGTAGGATGTATTTGTTGAAGTTTGTTGTGCTTCTTTGATTGCCATGAATTCGGAACCCTCCGATCAGTCTGGGAACTCGTACTATCTCGCTGTACTTGCTCATCCTTAGCCATAAATCAAAGTCACCCGCGAGATCGTATTTTGCATCTATTCCGCCTACTTCTTGCCAGATTGCGCGAGTAAAGAAGGTTGACTCCTGTTGCATGTAATGATCCCGAATTGGATCTATTGACAGGAAATATTCCTTAGACCAGTGTGGACTCTCTTTGCGAACAGTTGTGAGGCGATCTGATTCGTCCCATATGCAGGGAAGTCCTGTGAAGATCTGATTATTAGGATATTTCTGAATATATTCAGCCATGCTTAGGAAGGCTCCGGGATGCACCATATCATCCGAATTAAGCCAATAAAAGATATCCCCTTTTGCCTTGCTGAATCCTTCGTTGATTGCTGCATACTGCCCCCCATCTTTTTCTTGCTTTATATACGCGAACCGGTTCATGTGCTTGCCAAGTATGCGTCTCGAGTTATCACTGCTCCCGCCATCCATCAGGATGACCTCGTAATTAGAATAGGATTGTTTGAAAACAGACTCGAGGCACGATTCAAGATATAGCCCTTGATTGTAATTTGGTATAACTACTGAAATAAGAGGGCTTTGCATGGGGCTCGAAGGGGAGGGATTCGTTTCAGGATCTGCGGCAGGAATGGGCGAGTATTTCGATGTCTTTCATGTAGCCGGATTGTCTTGTCGGTGGCTCTGTGTTGGTATTTGCCGCAAGATTTGTTGCTCCATATCTGTTGCCAATGATCTCCGCTATCTCGTGTATCCAATGATGATTGCGGTGCAAGTTTTTCATCTTTTCGACGAACTCAACGCAGAAGTGAATATCTTCGTGGCCAAGCAGGGCAATGGCTGCATAGACTCCCGAGTTCTCTACGAATGATGGATTTATTAGTCTTAAGGGAGTAATGGACATCTCTAGGCATGCGCCTAGGGCCACGGAATGCGGGCTGGGTGTCTCTCTGGATGCTTTTAGTATTGTCTCTACCAGGGTTGCTGAGTGGATGCTGATGATGCGTGTTGCGTAGTCTGACTGTCCACTGGTCAGCTGCTTGATGGTCTCAATGTGTTGTTGGAGACTTTCCAGGCTTGGTTGCTCAATTTTTACAAGGCGGTAGAGCTTCTCTTGGCTCGCGGTTCTCAGCCTTTGGTGGTTCCGAATTATGTAGTGGATGCAAATTATCATTGCGGCGCAATTCGATTGCGACCCAAATTTTTTTATAAGCCTTGAAAGGACGTGCCCTTCTTCGCTGATGTTGTGGTCGCGGAATATCTTTTTGAGTTCTGGTTCTAATGAGGGATGGATGTAGACGAGTCTTGAGTAGAGCGACTTCAGTGATTGATCGTATGGTGCTTCCGTGTTCATTTGGCTTCGCTGATGCCCAATCGCCCGCCGGCGTACCCCGATTGTTTGCGTACCTTGTCACACCAATCCTGGTGCTGGAGGTACCACTCCACGGTGCTGGCCAGTCCCTGCTCGAAGCTGTGGCGGGGTTGCCAGCCCAGTTCGTTGGTGATCCGGCTGGGGTCAATCGCGTAACGCCGATCGTGGCCGGGGCGGTCGACCACGGACTCGATCAGGCTGGCGTGTGGATTTCCCTCGGGGCGCAGGGAATCCAGCTTCTGGCAGATGGCTGTGACCACTTCTTTGTTGGTCCGTTCCCCGTGGCCCCCTACGCAGTAACTCGAGCCGATACGGCCCTGGGTGGCGGCAAGCAGTAGGGCGTCCACATGGTCTTCCACGTACAGCCAGTCGCGCACATTCAGGCCGTCGCCATAGACCGGGATCGGTTCCCCGGCGGCTGCCTTCAGGATCACCACCGGGATGAGCTTTTCCGGAAACTGCCAGGGGCCGTAATTGTTGCTGCAGTTGGTGAGCACCACCGGCAGTCCGTAGGTGTGGTGCCAGGCGTTGACCAGGTGATCGCTGGCGGCCTTGCTGGCCGAGTAGGGACTGCGCGGATCGTAGGGGGTGGTTTCCGAGAAGCGGCCTTCGGTTCCCAGCGAACCGAACACTTCGTCGGTGCTGATGTGATGGAACCGGAACTGCTGTTTTCGCTCGGCTGACAACCCTTCCCAGTGGCTGCGAACGGCTTGCAGCAGATGGAAGGTGCCGGTGACATTGCTTTCCAGGAAGGCGCCGGGCCCACTGATCGAGCGGTCCACGTGGCTTTCCGCGGCCAGGTGCATCACCAGATCCGGGTCGGCATGCTGCACCGCCGCTGCGGTGGCCTCGGCATCACAAAGATCCACCTTCAGCAGCTGGTGGCGATTCTCGCTCTCGATCTCCTCAATGCTGGTGAGATCGGCCGCATAGCCCATCTTGTCGAGGTTGAAGACCAGGGCATCGCTTTCCCGCAGCAGCCGCCGTACCACCGCTCCTCCGATGAAGCCGGCGCCTCCGGTGACCAGGATCCGCTTCCTGCCCGCCAGCAAGGCCATCAGGTCGGGCGCGGCGCCGGGGGAAGGGGTGGTTGAAGACATGGAATTGGTTGGGGCCAGGGGTCGAAAACGGTCGTGGGATCTGCAGTCAGTTAGGCGGAGGATCCCCTAAGGATCGGGAATCTGAGCGAGCACCCCGTCCAGGGCGTGGCGCCACGGCGTTCCTTCCAGGCCCAGGGCGCTGCGGGTCTGGGTGCAGTCGAGCAGCGAGTAACTCGGCCGTTGGGCAGGCGTTGGGTACTCGGCGGTGGTCAGCGACTTCACCTTTGCCGGCTGCTCCAGCAGCCCTCGGGCCGTCCCCAGCTCTCCGATCGCCAGGGCGAAGTCGTACCAGCTGGCGGCACCCGCATCACTCCAGTGGTGCCGGCCTCCCAGATCCAGCCCGATTGCCCGCCAGCAGGCCGCCGCCAGACCCGGGGTCGCGGTGGGACAGCCCACCTGGTCGGCCACCACCCCGAGCGCTTCGCCCGCTTCGGCTTTGATCCGGTGCAATCGCAGCATGGTGAGGCAGAAATTGCGGCCCACAGGGCCGTACACCCAGCTGGTGCGCAACAGGCAGCTGCGCTCCGGCCCCAGTTCCGCCTCCACCCGCCGTTCTCCTTCCGCCTTGCTGGCGCCGTAGACCCCAAGAGGTTCCAGCGCCTGGTCCGGTCGGTAGGGATGGCCCTGCTCGCCGTTGAACACGAAATCGGTGCTCACCTGCAACAGGCGGCCGCCCGTGGTTGCCAGGGCGGCAGCGAAGGCTCCTGGTGCCTCGGCATTGACGCGCTGGGCCAGGTTGGGCTCACTTTCGGCCTTGTCGACGGCGGTGTACGCCCCGGCGTTGAGCACCCAGTCGGGCCGCAGCTCCAGCACGCTCTGGCGGCAGGCTTCGGCATCCGCCAGGTCGAGTTCGGCCCGGCCGGTGGCGATCAACTCCACACCCTCCGGCGCCTGGGCCACCAGGGCCTGTCCCAGCTGTCCCTCCCTGCCGGTGAGCAGCACCCGCATCGTTCCGCTCATGCGAACACATCTCCCGCTTCCATGGCCTGCTGGAGATCCGGTGCCGCGCTGTCCTTCTCGGCCAGCAATGGTTCTCCTCCTATGAGGTCGGCCAGCGGCCAGTCGATGCCGATCGCTGGATCGTTCCAACGAATCGAGCGTTCACAGCTCCGGCTCCAGAAGCCGCTGGCCTTGTAGAGCACATCGGCGGTTTCGCTGAGGGTGAGAAATCCATGGCCGAATCCCACCGGCACCCACAGCTGCTGGTGATTTTCGCTGCTCAGCCGGGCCCCCACCCACTGGCCGAAGGTCGGAGAACTGCGGCGAAGATCCACGGCCACATCGAAGATCTCCCCGGCTGCGCAGCGCACCAGTTTCCCCTGGGGTTCGGGTTCGAGCTGGTAGTGGAGCCCCCGCAGCACACCACGGCTGGAGCGCGACTGGTTGTCCTGCTGGAATTCGGGAGCCTGTTCCAGTGGCACGCCCAGGGCCTCCGCAAAGTTTCGGCGGTTCCAGCTCTCGAAGAAGAACCCTCGAGGATCACCGATCACCTTCGGGGTCAGCAGCAGTGGTCCCTCAATCGCAAAGCGTTCTACCTGCATCGGTTTCAGGGCGTGGGGAGGGTGTCAAGAGTGGCTTTCAGCGCCGAACGGTCGCTGCCATTCTCCTGCAGCAGCTGCAGCAGATAGTGCCCGTAGCCGCTTTTGCGCAGTGGCTGGGCCAGGCGCTCCAGTTGCTCGCCATCGATCCAGCCGCGACGCCAGGCCACCTCCTCCGGGCAGCCCACCTTCAGCCCCTGGCGATGCTCCAGGGTGCGGATGTAGCTGGCCGCTTCGTGCAGCGAATCGGGGGTGCCGGTATCCAGCCAGGCCATACCCCGCCCCATCAGCTCGACCCGCAGCAGCCCTTCCTCCAGATACAGGCGGTTGAGATCGGTGATCTCCAGCTCCCCCCGGGGGGAGGGCTGCACCTGGCGGGCCCGCTCCACGACGCTGTCGTCATAGAAGTACAGCCCGGTCACGGCATAGCGGGATTTCGGGGTGAGGGGCTTTTCCTCGATGCTCAGCACCCTGCCGTCCTCGGCAAACTCCACCACCCCATAGCGCTCAGGATCCCGCACGGGGTAAGCGAACACGGTGGCCCCCCGCTCCGAGCCGTTGCTGGCCTGCAGCTGGGGCACCAGGTCGTGGCCATGGAACAGGTTGTCTCCCAGCACCAGGGCGGCGGGGTGGCCGTTCAGGAATGAATCGCCGATCAGGACGGCCTGGGCCAGCCCATCCGGACTGGGCTGGATCGCATACTCGATCGTCATCCCCCAGGCCGAACCATCCCCCATCAGCCGCTGGAAGGCAGGCTGGTCGGCGGGGGTGGTGATCACCAGCACTTCGCGGATGCCCGCCAGCATCAGCGTGCTGAGCGGGTAGTAGATCATCGGCTTGTCGTACACCGGCATCAACTGTTTGCTGACGGCAGCGGTGAGCGGCGCCAGACGGGTGCCGCTGCCTCCCGCCAGGATGATTCCCCTGCGCTGCTGGGTGGTCAAGAGCGAGGCTCCCCATCGGTCTGGGTGGAGTTTCTCACGCTGCCGCCGGAGCTTCGGTTCGCTGGGAGACGCCTCATTTCGCGTCCTTCCAGGTGGGGCCCACGCCCGTTTCCACCACCAGGGGCACCGTCAGCGGCAGGGCCTGCTCCATCGTGGTGCGCGTCAGCTCCACCACCGCTGCCACCGCTTCCGGCGCCGCCTCGAGCACCAGTTCGTCGTGCACCTGCAGCAGCAGGCGGGCGGGCAGGCCCCCACTCTCCAGCCTGTGGTGCAGCTGCACCATCGCCAGCTTGATGATGTCGGCACTGGAGCCCTGGATCGGTGCATTGGCGGCGGCCCGCAGTTGCTGGGCTTCCATGCCGCCACGCCGCGCCACCGTGAGGTCGATCTCGAGCGGATCGCGGCCCAGCAGCCTGCCCAGACCCCCCGGATCGAAGTGGAACGGCCGCCGCCTTCCGAGGATCGTCTCCACGTAGCCGCGGCTGAGGGCCAGCCGCTCCTGCAGCTCCAGGAAGGCGAAGACCCGCGGATATCTCTGCTTGTAGCGGCTCAGGAATTCCTTGGCCTGGGCCTGGCCTACGCCCGTTTCCCGGGCGAAGCGCTGGGCCCCCATCCCGTAGATCACCCCGAAGTTGATCGTCTTGCCGAGGCGGCGCTCCTCGGGGCTCACCTCCTCCTTCTCCAGCAGCAGGCGGGCTGTGAGGGCGTGCACATCGTCGCCGTTGTTGTAGGCATCGATCAGCACCTGTTCCCCGGAGAGGTGGGCGAGGATGCGGAGCTCGATCTGGGAGTAGTCGGCACTGATCAGCTGCCAGCCCTCCTGGGGCAGGAACGCCTGGCGGATGCGGCGGCTGAACTCGGTGCGGATCGGAATGTTCTGGAGGTTGGGGTTGCTGCTGGAAAGCCGGCCGGTGGCCGTCACCGCCTGGTTGAAATCGGTGTGGATGCGTGCGGTTTCCGGTTCCACCAGGGCCGGCAGGGCATCCACGTAGGTGCTGCGGAGTTTGCTGAGGATGCGGTGCTCCAGCAGCAGGGGCACCACCGGGTGATCGGCCTCCAGCTTCTCGAGCACGGCCGCATCGGTGCTCCAGCCGGTCTTGGTTTTCCTCGATTTCTTCCGATCCAGGCCCAGGGTTTCGAACAGCAGTTCCCCCAACTGCTTCGGCGAGGCCAGGTTGAAGTCCACGCCGGCGGCGGCCCGCGCCTCCAGCTCCAGTCGATCCAGCTGTTCCCCCAGCTCCTTGCTCAGCTGCCGGAGGTAGGCGGTGTCGATCCGGATGCCGGTGGCCTCCATCACCGCCAGCACGGGTTCCAGCGGCAGTTCCACCTGCTCGAGCAGCTTCGGCAGGGCTTCCCCCAGCTCGGCCAGCTGGCGGCGCAGCACCCCGGTGAGCCGCCAGGTGAGGTGCACATCCATGCCGCAGTACTGGGCCGCTGCCCCCACCGGAACGGCGCTGAAGTTGGCCCCTTTCGGCACCAGATCGGTGTAGCCGGTGGGGCGAAAGCCGAAGTTGCGCTCCGCCATCGCCTCCAGGCCGTGCTTGTCGGCGGCATCCCGCAGGTAATCGGCCAGCAGGGTGTCCATCACCACACCGGCCAGAGGCAGGCCGTGGCGCATCAGGATCAGCCGGTCGTATTTGGCGTTCTGCAGCGTCTTGGGGTGGGCGGTGCTGGCCAGCCAGGGGGCCAGGGCGGTGAGCACCGCCTCCAGCGGCAGCTGGGGCTCCCCTGGGCCGCTGAGCAGATCCGCCTCGTTCGCATCGCGATGGCCGACCGGCACGTAGGCCAGGTCCGTGCCGGCTTCCCCCCAGCACAGTCCGATGCCCACGAGCTCGGCGCGGAAGGGATTGAGGGCCGTGGTTTCGGTGTCGAGGGCCACCGGTGCCTCGGGATCGGTGCAGAGCATCAGCTGGGCCATCAGGGCCTCCAGCTGCTCCGGGGTGGTGATGATCCGGGGCTTCAGCAGGGGCGGGGCAGCCTGGGACGTGGCTTCGGGGCTCTCTGCGGCGCTCCCCAGGGCCTCGATGGCAGCGGTGGGGGCTGTGGCGGCAGGGGGAGGCTCGGCCGGCGGATGGGCGGAGAAGGTGCGGGCGAAGAAATCCGCCTGGCGCACCAGGCTGTACAGCTCCAGTTCGGTGAGGCTTTCGACCAGCCGTTCGCTGTTCACCTCGCCGAGCTCGAGCCGGGGCTCCTCGGGCAGGGGGATGTCCACCAGGATCTCGGCCAGCATCCGGGAGCGATAGGCGTTCTCCCGATCCCCCGCCAGCTTGGTCCTGAGGGCGCCCTTGAGGGCGCCTTTGCCGTTCTTTTCCTCGGCGAGAGCGTCGAGCGCGGCGTAGATGCCATCGAGATTGTTGTGCTCCCGCAGCAGGGTGATGGCGGTTTTTGGACCCACCCCCTTGACGCCGGGGATGTTGTCGGAGCTGTCGCCGGTGAGGGCCTTGAGATCCACCACGTCTTCCGGCGGCACCCCGAGCTTGGCAATCACCCCTTCGCGGCGGATCTCCATCGGCCCGCTGTTCTTGGCATAGGGGCCGCCACCCATGTACAGCACGGCAATGTCGCGCTGGTCGTCCACCAGCTGGAAGAGATCGCGGTCGCCGGAGAGGATCCGCACCCGCCAGCCCTGATCGGCGGCCCGGTTGGCCAGGGTGCCGAGCACGTCATCGGCTTCGTAGCCCGGCGCCATGCACAGCGGCAGGTCGAGCGCTTCCCGCAGGATGCGCTGCAGGTTGCCCAGGTCCTGGAAGAAGTGTTCGGGGGCCTCGTCTCGATGGGCCTTGTAGGCCTCGTCCGCCTCATGGCGAAAGGTGGGCTCGGCGGTGTCGAAGGCGATCACCACCCCCTGGGGCGTCAGCCCCCGGCAGTGATCGAGTATCGCCTTCAGGAATCCGTAGGTCACGCTGGTGGGGATGCCTTCCCTGGTGCTAAGGCCGCCCTCCCCTCCCTTGCTGAAGGCGTAGAAGCTGCGGAAGGCCAGGGAATGGCCATCCACCAGCAGCAGCATGGGCCTGGTTGCCGTTTCTGGGGCCGTTTCTGCTGCCATGGTTGCCCGCTCTTCCCACCCGGCCGATCGGCCCAGCCTGCCAGACCAGCCCCGCCTGGGGAGGGCCCGCTTCAGTCGCTGCCGTCGCTACCGCTGGTGGTTGGAGCGGGTCTGGGATCCCGCTGCCCCCCGGCTGTTGTTCATCGGGCTCAACCCCTCGCGGGCCGATGCCGATCGCGATGATCCCACCCTGCGGCGGTTGGTGGGATTCGCCAGGGGCTGGGGCTTCGGGGGGCTGGAGGTGGTGAACCTGTTCGCCCGGGTCGGTGCCCTGCCTGCCCAGTTGCGCGAGGCGAGTGATCCCGTGGGCCCCGCCAATGATCGCTGGATCCGGCACTGTCTTGCGCACAGTTCGCTGGTGTGGCTCGGCTGGGGTAATCACGGCAGCTGGCAGCAGCGGGATCAGCAGGTGCTGCGGCTGCTGCTGCGGCAGTCCGTACCCCTTGCCGCCCTTGGGCTCACCCGCGGCGGCAGCCCCCTCCATCCGCTCTATCGACCGGCCGGGCTGCCGCTGCGACGGCTTGCGCCATCCTGGGCCCATGCCCGCCAGGAGTGCCCAGCGTCATGTCCCGTGTCCCTCGTCGTTTCAACATCCACCTGCTGCTGAGCAGCGGCCATCACGAGCTGGTGTCCTTCCCCACCCTGGAGGCGTTTCAGCAGTGGTATGGCACGGTGCTCAACGGGGCGGCGCCCGAGGCGTTCGTGAACGTGCCGATCAACGATCTGCAGGGCGAATACCTGGTGCTGCGGGCGGGCAGCGTCATCGGCCTGCGGGTGGAGCCGGTGTACGGCACCCTCGAAGACGAGTGACGGCGCCGCCGAGCGGGGTGGGTCAGAGGGCCGCTTCGATCCGGGTGACGTCGGCGCCGAGGCGATGCAGCAGCTGCCAGGTGGTGACCAGGTCCGGTCCCTGAAGGCTGCCCAGCAGGGCGGCCCGCAGGCTCTTCATCAGCACCCCTTTCTTGATGCCGGCATCGGCAGCCGCCTGGCCCAGCAGGGCCTGGGCCAGGTCCGGGGTCAGCTCTGTGGCCTGGGCGGGCAACTGCTGCCCCAGGGCCGCCAGGCCGGCCCGCGCCCCCTCACTGGCCAGCTGGGCCTGGGCTGCCTCATCGGCAACGGGGGTTTCAAAGAAGGGGGCGGCCTGGTCCACCCCGTCGGCGAGCAGGGTCAGCGAAGGAGCCAGCAGGCGGCAGAGGTCGGTCTGCCACTCGGCATCGCCACCCTGGGCGTCCCAGCCCCGTTCCTGCCACAGCGGCAACAGCTGGCGGCGCAGGTCGGCCGGATCGAGGCCATGCAGTACCTGGCCGTTGAGCCAGTTGAGCTTGTCCCAGTCGAAGCGGGCCCCGGCCCGGTTGACCCGGTCGAAATCGAAGACCTCGGCGGCCTCCGCCAGGGTGAAGCGCTCCCCCATCCCTTCCGGTGGAGACCAGCCCAGCAGGGTCATGTAGTTGGCCAGTGCCATCGGGTCGTAGCCCATCCTCCGGAAGTCGCTCACCGAGGTGACCCCATCGCGCTTGGAGAGTTTCCGGCCCTCCGGGTTGAGGATCAGGGGGGTGTGGGCGAACACCGGCAGCGGTTGCCCGAGCGCCTCGTAGAGCAGCAGTTGCTTGGCGGTGTTGGCGATGTGGTCTTCGCCGCGGATCACGTGGGTGATCTCCATGGCGGCATCGTCCACCACCACCACGAGGTTGTAGAGGGGATCACCGATCCGGTCGGCGGGGGCCCGGCGGGCGATCACCATGTCGCCGCCGAGGTCGGCGCCACTCCACTGCATTGCGCCGCGCACAAGGTCGGTCCAGGTGATCGTGGCGTCGTCGTCGATCCGGAAGCGGATGGTCGCTTCCCGGCCTTCGGCGCGGAAGGCCTGTTCCTGTTCGGGGCTGAGGTTCCGGTGGCGGTTGTCGTAGCGAGGGGGGCGATTCTCGGCCGCCTGTCGCTCGCGCATCTCGGTGAGTTCCTGCTCGGTGGCGTAGCAGCGGTAGGCCCTGCCGGAATCGAGCAGCTGCTGGATGGCGGATCGATGGGCCTCGATCCGCTCGCTCTGGATCACGGGTTCACCGTCCCAGGTCAGGCCCAGCCACTGCAGGCCTTCGAGGATGTTCGCGGTGTATTCCGGGCGGCTGCGTTCCTTGTCGGTGTCTTCGATGCGGAGCAGGAACTGCCCCCCGTGCCGGCGGGCGAACAGCCAGTTGAAGACGGCCGTGCGGGCGGTGCCGATGTGCAGCGTGCCGGTGGGGCTGGGCGCCAGTCGAACGCGCACCGGACCCGTGACTGCCACGCTGATCACTCCTGATGGTTTAACGGGACTGACGGGGCTCGAACCCGCAACTTCCGCCGTGACAGGGCGGTGCTCTAACCGATTGAACTACAGTCCCAGACGGTCTCAGAGGCCTCGAAAAGGCTCTGGTCCATCAGCTTCCAGGTCAGAAGAGCCTGGAAATCTCCGGCAGCCGGAGAAGCCGGTGTTGCGCCGACCAGGGAAGTATCCATCGCCACTGGTCCCTCCGTCAACGGCCTGGGGGCGAATCGTCGTTTTCGAAGCTTCCGGAATGGGTGAACGCAAAAAAGCCGACCCGTGGGGGTCGGCGAGAAGGGCGATCCTGAACGGGACGAGGGGGATCAGGGACGGAAACCAGCCGGCTCGATCAGGCGCACCTGATTGCCACGGGCCGTGAACTCACGGCCCTGGTCGCTCTGAACCACCACCCGACCACCGGACTTGACCCGGATGACCCGGGCCCGGACCCACCCAAGGGCTGCGGATTCCAGCACCTTGACCACATCACCGGGTTGTAGATCCAACTCCATGTTCGGAACCACGAGACTGCAGAGAGGGGCCATCGAACGCGCCGTGGAGGACTTGAACCCCCGACATCAGGTTTTGGAGACCTGCGTTCTACCAACTGAACTAACGGCGCAAGGCGATGGCCCCAGGGAATGAGGCAACCCCGACGGAGAAGCGTCGGGGGACAAGCTTCAGCGATCGAAGCGTTGCTTCACACGGGTAGCTTTGCCCACGCGATCGCGCAGGTAGAAGAGCTTCGCCCGACGAACTTTACCCCGTCGCTCGACCTTCACGGAAGCCACCTGGGGGCTGTGAAGCATGAACACACGCTCCACGCCGATGCCCTGGAAGATCCGGCGCACCGTGATCGTCTCGTTGAGGCCGCCGTGACGCTTGGCGATCACGACCCCTTCGTAGGGCTGGATCCGTTCCTTGTTGCCTTCCCGGATGCGCACGCCCACCTTCACGGTGTCGCCCACGTAGATCTCGGGCAGATCGCTCTTGAGCTGCTCCGCCTCGAAGGCGGCGATCAGTTCACTGGCGCTCAGCTTGCCGGTGGTGGCCTTCACGGCTGGTTTGGCCGTGGATTGCGCCACGGTGTCGACGGTGGTCGACTCCACGTCGGTCTGATCGTTCTCGGTGACCGCCACATCCGTGGTGGTTTCGTTTGTTTCCGCTGCCATCCCAGATTCCGCGACGCCTGGCCAAACCGCCAGTGTACCGGCTCAGGTGTCCCCCCCGGATCCGGAGGTCGGCGGGGTGCGCCGCAGCCGCTGCCAGACCATGCCGCCGCCGGTAGCCAGCATCCACAGCAATCCCAGGCCGTTGAGCAGCACGTAGACGCTCTCCCCCTGGGGACCCAGCAGCGGTTTGAGCCATTCGCCCTCATGCATCACCATCAGCAGGTGGGCGCTGTCCCGGCTGAGGCCGCCCCAGTCCCGCAGCAGGCGGTAGCCCATGCCGCTCAGCACCGTCACCAGCAGGGGCGCCAGTACAAGCGGTGCCAGGTTGGCGTGGGCCCGGCGCAGGCGCGCTGCCAGGGGCTGCGGGCGCGGCTGGGGCCTGGGGCCGGTCGCTGCAGGGGAGGCGGAAGGGGAGGAAGATTCGTTCGGCAAGGCCATGGCGGCCGACGACAGGGGGGACGCCATTGATAACTTGAAACCTCAGACCTGACCCGCGCCGGAGCCGTCGCAACATGAACCTGTTCGCCGATCTCCTGGCCAGCACCACCGCCGGGGCCAAGGCCAGCGCCGCCGTGACCCAGAGCGGCCCCCGCATCCAGAAGGGCCGTCAAGGGGTGGAGATCAAGTCGGCGCGCGAGATTCAGATCATGCGCCAGGCCAGCAGGATCGTGGCCACCGTGCTGCGCGAGATCATCGACATGGCCGCTCCCGGCATGACCACCGGCGACCTCGACGCCCATGCCGAGAAGCGGATCCGCGAGATGGGCGCCACCCCCAGCTTCAAGGGGTATCACGGCTTTCCCGCCAGCATCTGTGCCTCGATCAACAACGAGGTGGTGCATGGCATTCCCCATGCCAAGCGTCTGATCGAGGCCGGCGATCTGATCAAGATCGACACCGGCGCCTACTTCGAGGGCTACCACGGCGACAGTTGCGTGACCATCTGCGTGGGGGAGGGG
>JBKDOV010000073.1:0-17217 GCA_046342815.1 Cyanobacteriota bacterium | reverse complement strand
GAGTGAAATAGTCGTCACTCATCGAACGCCGATTCAATTCGATTGCATGGGTGAGCGGATTCCAGGTGAACAGGGGCTTGGTCCATGGCGGAAAAATCCAGTATCGGAAGGGCACACCGGAAATAAACCAGAGAATCCGTGGGATCCAGGCAGCCACCTGCTTGAAACCGGGAGCTACATGCCCCGCCACCATGAACACCAATCCCATCGAAAATCCGTAGATGGCCATCAGCAGGATGGTCGTGAAAAACAAGCCGAGATCACTCATATAAACGTGATCCAGATATATCCATGTGCCTGCACAGATCAGAAGCATGCAGCAGGTATAGAGGCCCGTCTCACAGATGGCCCTGGCGATGACCGTATCCACCGGCTTCACCGGCCGATAGAAGAGGAGTGCCTCATTCGCATCCATGGCATAGATCGATCGATTCACGATCTGGCTGAAGATCGTGAACAGCACAATGCCAGATGCCAGAAACAGCACCACATTCAGACTGCCGCCGCGCTGGGCATTGATCAAACCCAGAAAGATCGTCCAGATTGCAATCAGTCCCATGGGTTGGAGCAGCACCCCCAGCAGCCCGCCCTTCACATCGCTCACCCGGGTGCGCAGCTCCCGGAACACCAGCGCATCAACCACACGCCACTGCACCCGCCAGCCGCTCACCCCCGGCAGGCCATCGCGGCCCTGGCCAGACTCACGGGAGAGGCCGCCTGCATCCCGGGAAGGGTGGCGTCGGATTCCAGCTCCCAACGGCTTCCCGAGAATGGCCAGTGAGCTTAGCCCGATGGTCCCGGATTGGGTCCTGACGAGACCAGCCAGCGACCCGCCCCCCTCCCCAGCCCTCGGCGCAGGCGCCGCTCGATCCGCTCGAGCACCTGGTCGAGCGCCCGTTCCCCCAGGCGCCGGCCTGGATCCCAGCCGACCAGGGAGGAGATCAGCGCCACCGCAGCCACCCCCTCCACGCCCCGCTCCACCCCCGCCTCATAGGGGCTGAGCGTGGCCTCCAGGCGAAACCGCACAGCTTCCCGCCAGCGCCCCAGGCCCTCAATCCGGCAACCCCGACTGACCAAGTGCAGGCGACCGGCGCCACCGATGGCCTCAAACCGCAGTTCCGGCATCAACCGCAATCCGAGCAACCGGAACGGTGCAGAGCGGTAGAGGAAAAGGGCCGGACCCTCGGGATCCCCCGCAGGGCCCTCCAGACGCTCCGGGGCGAGCAGGGCCCGCAGCGGACGCTCCGGCCGCTCCAGAGATGCCGCCAGCACAGCGAGCGAAGGGGCGCCCCCGCCAGGCAGCTCGATCGGCACCCGGATGCGACGGTGCCGGTGCCACTCGGCAACGGGGCCAGGAGACAAGGGTTCAGGGCCAGGGGCCAAACGCTGACAGCCAATCGCCACCGGACTGTGCTCCACTTGGTCGGCTGCAGGGTTGGCACGCGGTGAACGGGCATGCGGTGATCCGGGATGGCGCCCCATCGCCCTCGCGGCTGCTGGGCGTGCCCTCAGCTGCCATGGCCCGCCTGCCCACCCTGGCCCCTCTGCTGCAGCCGGCCCTGGTGGTGAAGGGGGCGAGGGCCTGCCGCCACCAACGCCTCGATGCCCTGCTGGCATGGGGGAACAAACCCTCGGCAACGGCGGCCGAACGACTCGCCGCCCGGCGGGGGCTGCCGCTCTGGCGCTGCGAGGACGGTTTCCTGCGCTCCCTCGGCCTGGGGCCGGACACTCCCCCCCTTTCCCTGCTCGTGGACGACCTGGGCGTCCATTACGACGCCGGTGGTCCCAGCCGCCTCGAGCAGCTGATCCGGGAGCCGCTCCAGCCGGAACAGCAGCGCCGAGCCCTTGCCCTGCGGGCTCTCTGGTGCGAGCAACGGGTCAGCAAATACAACGGAGCCCCCGAATCCCCAGCGCCCAGCGAACCGTTCGTGCTGGTGGTCGACCAGACCGCAGGCGACCTCTCGATCCGGGGCGGTCTGGCCGATGCCTCCTGCTTCCCGCGCATGCTGGCCGCGGCCCGCGAGCGCCATCCCGGGCACCGGATCGTTCTGAAGGTGCATCCCGATGTGGCCGCCGGTCGCAAACGGGGCCATTTCCCCATGGGGTTGCAGGAGGATCCGGCGGTGCAGGTATGCGCCGACGGCGGCCATCCCACCGCCCTGCTCGAGAGGGCGGAGGCGGTGTACGTGGTGACTTCCCAGCTGGGATTCGAAGCGCTCTTGTGGGGCCGGCCCGTGTACTGCTTCGGCATGCCCTTCTATGCCGGCTGGGGGCTCACCCACGACCTGCTGCCGCCGCCGGAGCGGCGGCAGACGTGCCGGCCCAGCCTTGAGCAGCTGATCCACGCCTGCCTGATCGCCTACCCGCGCTACATCGATCCCCACAGGCTCCAGCCCTGCTCCCCGGAAGCACTGATCGCCTGCCTCGGTCTGCAGCGCAGGCTTCGACTGGCCGGACCCGAACGCATCGAGGCCTTCGGGTTCAAGCCCTGGAAACAGCCGATCCTGCGCCGCTTTCTCGCTGGCTCCCGGCTGCGCTTCCGTTGGCGCGACTCCACTCCCGGCAGGGATTGCCAGGGGATGGCGATCTGGGGGGCGGAACCCGGGAAGGGGGTGAAACAGTGGCTGCGCCAGGAGGGCAGCTCGGGGCTCCCCACGCCCCAGTTGCTGCACGTGGAGGACGGTTTCCTGCGCTCGGTGGGCCTCGGCGCCGAGCTGATCACGCCGGTCTCCTGGATCGTGGATCGCCGCGGCCTCCATTACGACCCGGCCCAACCCTCCGAACTGGAGCTGCTGCTCACCACCCACGAGTTCACGCCCGACCAGAGGCAACGGGGGCGGGAGCTGCGCCAGCGACTGGTGAGCGGCGCGATCACCAAATACAACCTGCCTGCTCCTGCCTGGAGCCGCCCCCCGGTCCGGCCCCGGGTGGTGCTGGTGGCGGGCCAGGTGGTATGCGATGCCTCGATCCGCTACGGAAGCCCGGTCCTGCGCACCAACCGGGAGCTGCTGGAGGCCGTCCGCCGCTGCGAACCCCAGGCCTGGATCGTCTACAAACCCCATCCCGACGTGGTGGCGGGTCTGCGGCAGGGGGATGGCGAAGGAACGACGATCCTGACCTGGTGCGACGAAGTGATCCACTCCGGTTCGATCGCACCGCTGTTGGACCAGGTGGATGCGGTGCACGTGCTCACTTCCCTGGCGGGCTTCGAGGCCCTGTTGCGGGGGGTGGAGGTGCACTGCTGGGGCCTGCCCTTCTATGCCGGCTGGGGTCTCAGCCACGACCATCTACCCGTACCCAGGCGGAGCCGCAGGCTGCAGATCGATGAACTCAGCTATGCAGCCCTGATCCACTACCCGCGCTATGTGAGCCGCCGCAGTGGACTGTTCATCGAAGCGGAACAGGCGGTGGAAGAACTGCTGGAGTGGCGCTCGGAGGGCAGCCGCCCCCCCGCTGGCTGGCGGCGCCTGTTCCGCCACTGGCGCCGCTGGCGGGAGCGTATCTTTCAGGACACCTTACCTGGGCGAACAGGCTAAGTTCTCGGATCAACGCTGGAGTTCGAGGGTGCGGCAGATCGCCATCGAAGGGCCGGTGCTGTTGCTGATGGGTCCGATCGGCAGCTTTTTTGCTCGGCTGGCTGCCCATCTCGAACGCAGAGGTGTGCCGGTGTGGAAGGTCAGCTTTCCGCTCCACGAATTCGGCTTCCCTCCCCACCAGCGCCTGCCCTACCGGGCGCCGATCCAGCAATTCGAACCATTCCTGCGGGAGGTGATCGAAACGAAGGGCATCCGGCATGTGTTCATGTACGGAGACTTCATCGATCCCCACCGCACCGCCATTGAATTAATCGCCGACCTCAACCGCGGCAGGCCGCCAGAGCAGCGCATCGAACCATGGGTGTTCGAGCTGGGTTATATCCGTCCCAATTACGTCAGCCTGGAGCTGGAGCGGGTCAATTCCCGCTCCAATCTCAATCAACCGGTCTCCTTCTACCGGGCCCTGCCGCCGGTGGATGAGATCCCCCGGGCCGCCCATCCCAGTGGCCTGCGCTGGCGTAAATGGTGGAAGACACCCACCTTCATCCAGCACAGCCTCACCGACTATCCGATCATCCAGGGCCCCCACAAACTCCAGCCCAGGCCCTCCTATCTGCTCGCCCAGCTGCGGGGGATGGCCCGTAAGCACCTTTACCGACTCAGCGAACGCCCCCTGCATCGCCGCCTCCTCGACGGCAGCCCGTACTTCCTCGTGCCGCTGCAGGTGTCGAGCGATTCCCAGGGGAGCCTGGGCTCGGGCTACGAAGGCATGGAGCCGTTCATCGAGGAGCTGATCGCTTCCTTCGCCCGGCATGGTCGACCGGGCGATCGACTCGCCTTCAAGCACCACCCCCGCGATCGCGGCTACACCCATTACGGCCGATGGATCCGCGGCCTGGCACGGCGCCATGGCCTGGACGATCGGGTGCTCTATTTCCACGACGGTGCCCTCGGACCGATCCTGAAGCGGGCCCGCGGGGTGATCACGATCAACAGCACCGTGGGGCTCCAGGCCCTGTATCACAACCGTCCCACCAAGGTCATGGGACGCACCTTCTACGACCTGCCCGGCCTCACCGATCAGCAGCCCCTGGAGGCCTTCTGGACCAACCCCACCGGGTCCGACCGGCCGCTGTTCCGCCGCTTTTATCACCATCTGATCGAGACCACCCAGATCAACGGAAACTTCGATGGTCTGTTCCCGTTCGAGACCACCTTCCGGGTGTGCCCCGAACTGGCGATCCATGCGGTGGGGACGTCCCCTGGCCCAGGGCAGCTGCTGAGGCGCCTGCTGCTCTGCGGCCAGGGGTTCGGTCTGTATTACCTGCAGCTGCTGGCCCTGGCGGTGGGGGCCCGAAGCCTGGCCCGGCGTTGGCTCGAACAGGGGGCCCAGCAGCTGTTGCAGGGCCTGGGCGTACGCGTGCTGATGGATCGCCGGCTCGAGCCCCTGAACCGCAACCAGATCCACATCGCCAACCATGGTCACCCCCTCGATGTGCTGCTGGTGCAGGGGCATTTCCGGGAATGCAGCATGACCACGGCGGCCCGCCATCTCCGCTGGATCCTGCCGGGCCTGGATTGGAGTGCCAGCAATTACGGCCACATCAACCTCAATCACCTCTGCCCCCGCTCCCGCACCGCAGGGCTACGCCGCCTGCTGGCCGTGATGAACCGCCACGGCAGGCTGTTCCTGTTCCCCAGCGGATCCCTGGTGACGCCGATCTCGCAGCGGGTCTCCGGCAGCCTGCACCTGCTGGCACGCCGATCGGATGCGGTGATCATTCCCTGGTTCAGCTCCTACCGGGGCTTTGCCCCCCACGAAGCGGAGCTGCACTACCGACCCCTCCCCCTGATCCTGAGCCGGCTGCGGGGTCCTGAGGCCACGATTCTCTGCCGCGAAGGAGAGCCGATCGATTCCCGCCACTTCGCCAGCCGGGAGGCACTCAGCCACCACATTCAGGGGCTGTATCGGCAGCAGCCTCCCCGGGAACGGATTCGCTGAAGCTGGCATCCCTCTCCCAGACCGGCTGGAGGTGGGGCACCACGAGCATCGACCGCTGACTTTCCTGGAGCAGGCCGAGGTCGGCGTGCATCAGGATCTCGGTGATCTGATTGAAATCCCGGGCGAGTGAAAGCGCCAGCACCCGGGCATTGCCGTACTGCATGTAGCGACGCAGCAGGATCGGCGCCCGGAAGGGCTGCGCGAACCGGCGCTCCAGATCCGTTTCCAGCTCAGCGAGCGTGGCGTGATGCGCAGGGGGCCCTCCGGCGACCGCTTCGGCAAGGGGCAACGGGTGGCGCGGCGGCGGCACGGTCAGCCCCCCCGGAAACGGGGGCTGGAGCAGGGCCTGGAGAAAGGCCCGCTGCAGGGGTTCCGAGACCTCGAAGTGGTTGTAGGACACCATGCCCAGCAGCTGGCTGTGACCGGTGGCCAGGGGAATGCTCACCATCGCCTGCAGCAGCACCAGAAGCACGCGGCTGGTGCGCTGGTAGGGGGGGGCCACGAAGGTGCGTCCGATCTCGGCATAGGCGAGGCCGGCCTCGGCCATGGCCTCATCCAGGCCTGGATAGCAATGCTCCAGGTAGGAAAATTCCCCGCTCCAATCCTTTCGATGGCGCCGGCTGAGCGCCATCCGCAGGCTGCCTGCCAGCTGCCGCCGTTTCCGGTCCATCACCAGCAGATGCCAGTAGTGGTGATCGCGGCCATCGAGATCCATCCGTTCCGGCCCGTGGGGAGAAACGTGGCGGTAACAGCGGGCGCGCGTCTCCCCCAGCCATTCGGCCAGGCCGGCGAACTGGGTAGGGGAAAGCAGGTAAGTCTCCAGATCACCAAGGCGGAAACAGAGCTGGCCCGCCAGCTCGCCGTTGAGCAGGTTGGATTCCGGTGCCTCCATCCCGCCTTCGATCCCCTCACCTCGTGGAAGGATCATCCCCCCTCTAGGGTCCGCAAGGAAGCACATCCGTCAGCGGGAAGGGCCTCTATGCGTGAACCGCAGGTTTCCGCCAGGGTGGTGCTGCTCCATCACCGTGCCGGATCCACGATCGACCACTTCCTGCGCCTGCCGCTGGAGAGGCTGGGATGGCAGCTGCTGGAGCGCGACGGCGAGCTCAGGCCAGGCCCCGGAGATGCGGAAGCCCTTGCTGGGGCCAGCCTGATCGTGGTGGTGCGCACCCTGCCGATGCCCTGGCTGCGGTTGCTGCGGCAGCGGCACCGCCAGGGGGGAGCCCGGCTGGTGTACCTGCTCGATGATGATCTGCTCGACCCGGCCGCGCTGCGCGAGCTTCCTGCCCCCTACCGGCGGCGCCTGGTGCGGCGGATCACCGGCCGGCGACGCCAGCTGGTGCGACTCCTCCAGACCCTTTTTGATGGCCTCTGGGTGACCAGCGAGGCCCTGGCGG
This sequence comes from Cyanobacteriota bacterium, assembly GCA_046342815.1. Classification (GTDB taxonomy): domain Bacteria; phylum Cyanobacteriota; class Cyanobacteriia; order PCC-6307; family Cyanobiaceae; genus Cyanobium. The sequence continues at coordinate 10,282 of JBKDOV010000073.1, read as the reverse complement.
AAAAATATGCCTCCCTCGGAGCCGAACTGCTGCCGTTGGCGCCCCACCCTTCGCTGCTGGCACAAGCGCCACGCCTGCAGCTGGCGTACCTGGGAACCGCCAGCCACCAGGCCGAATTCCGCTGGCTGCTGTCGCTCCTTGAGCCCCTGCAACAGCGCCATCGCCACACGCATGTCGACCTGTTCGGCGACCTCAGCATCAACCGCCTGTTCCGCCATCTGCCGAGGGTGCGGGTGATTCACCCGATGGGCTGGGAGAACTACCTGGCCGAAACGGGGAACGGCCGGATCGATCTGCTGCTCTGTCCGCTGCTGGAGAGCCCGTTCAATCGCTGCAGGGCAGCGGTGAAATTCATGGACGCCGCCCGCACCGGGGCCGTGGGGCTGTTCTCCGACCGCCAGCCCTACCGGGGCTTCGTGCGCCATGGGGTCGATGGGCTGCTGCTGGCCGACGATCCCAGGCTCTGGCTGGAGGCCCTGGAACGCCTGATCTCCGAGCCGGAGGAGCGGAGAGAGCTGGCCGCAGCCTGCCGTCAAACAGCCCTGGGCCTGGGGGAGCGCCCCCCGGCGCTGGCCCTCCCCTTTCCGGAGCCGACCAGCTGCCTCCCCGGTGCATCCAGACAGGATGGCCACACGATCCCCCCTTAACGTGTGCGGCGGCTCTGGATGCGTGAGACCTGCCCCATGACCCAAATCCGCAGCCGGATCCCCTTGCCTTCCCCATCCCGGATCCTGCCGGGTCTGTTGACCCTGGGCCTGGTGTGCAGTGCGTGGGGGATCGGGGCGGCGGGTCTGGCGGCCACGGCTGGTGCTGCGGGCCAGGCCATGGCCGGCGATCCCGCATCCGACGGCAGCATGCGCTATCGGCTTGCCCCTGGTGACCGGCTGAAGGTGTCGGTGTTCCGGATGGAGGGATACGAAACGGTGGCGGAAGTCCTCAGCGATGGCACCTTGAACCTGCCCCGGCTGGGCAGCGTGCCGGTGTGGGGCCTGAGCCTGGATCAGGCCCGCCAGCGGATCACCAGCGGCTATGGCCGGATCCTGCGCCGCCCGCTCGTCTATCTCGACCTCGTCGAAGCCCGTCCGGTGCGGGTGTCGATCAGTGGGGAGGTACAACGACCCGGCCTTTACAGCATCGGCAGGGGTGGCACCAACCAGCTCAGCAGCAGCGGCGGTGGCACCCCGGGCACGTCGATCCCCACCAGCGGCTGGCCCACCCTGCTCGATGCCCTGCAGAGAGCAGGCGGTCTCACCGCCTACGGCGATCTGCGACGACTCACGATCCAGCGTCCCAGCGGTCCGCCGGGGGCTCCGATCCGCACCCTGCAGTTTGATTTCTGGAAATCGCTCCAGGGCGGCGGCGGTCCGGTGACCAATCCGCTCCTCTACGACGGCGACAGCATCACCATTCCCCGCTCGGAAAATCTCACCCAGACCGAGCTGCTGGCGGTGGCCTCCTCCACCTTCGCGCCCGACACGATCAGCGTGAACGTGGTGGGCGAGGTGGAACGTCCCGGACCCCAGAGCATCAAGGCCAACAGTCCGCTCTCCCAGGCCCTGCTTTCCGCCGGTGGCCTGACCCGTCGGGCCAGTGCCAGCAATGTGCGGCTGCTGCGCCTGGAATCCAATGGCACCATTCGCCAGGCCTCGATCTCCTACGACCCGGCCTCACCGATGGGCTCCAACAGCAACCCCCCCCTGCAGCAGGGCGATGTGGTGGTGGTCGACCGGCATGGCTGGGCCAAGGCCAACGACAACCTGAAATCCGTGGTGGAGCCGATCAGCCCCCTGATCAATGCCGGCTCCCTGTTTCGACTGCTCGGGCTCTGATTCGGCTGACCGATCGCGACCTACGGTGCCTGTATCAGAAAAACTCCGGCAGGGAACCGGAGCCTCGAATTGACCCTGCGGCTCACCAATACCCTCACCCGGCAGCTTGAGGACTTCGAACCTCTGCAGCCAGGGCGGGTGTCCATCTACTGCTGCGGGGTCACGGTCTACGACCTCTGCCACCTGGGCCATGCCAGGAGTTACATCGTCTGGGATGTGTTGCGCCGCTATCTGATCTGGTGCGGCTGGCAGGTGACGTTCGTTCAGAACTTCACCGATATCGACGACAAGATCCTCAACAGGGCCGCAGAAGAAGGCAGCTCGATGGAAGAGGTGAGCGAGCGCAACATCGACGCCTTCACCATCGACATGGCGGCCCTGAACATCCTGCCGCCGGACCGCACCCCCCGGGCCACCCGCTGCCTGGAGGCGATCCGTGCCCTGATCGGCGAGCTGGAAGCCAGCGGGGCGGCCTACAGCGCCGACGGCGATGTGTACTTCGCGGTGACCAGGGCCCGGGGCTACGGCCGGCTCAGCGGCCGGGACATCCAGCAGCAGCAGGAGGGCGCCAGCGGACGTACCAGCGATGCCGAGGAAGCGCGCAAGCACCACCCCTTCGACTTCGCGCTCTGGAAGGGCGCCAAACCGGGGGAACCCAGCTTCCCCTCCCCCTGGGGCGCCGGCCGGCCGGGCTGGCACATCGAATGCTCCGCCATGGTGCGCCAGGAACTCGGGGACACGATCGACATCCACCTCGGGGGTGCCGATCTGATCTTTCCCCACCATGAGAATGAGATCGCCCAGTCGGAGGCGGCCACCGGCAAACCGCTCGCCCGGTACTGGCTCCACAACGGCATGGTCAATGTGGGGGGGGAGAAGATGTCGAAATCCCTGGGCAACTTCACCACGATCCGCGCCCTGCTGGAGAGCGGCATCAGCGCGATGACCCTGCGGCTGTTCGTCCTGCAGGCGCACTACCGCAAGCCGCTCGACTTCACCGCCGAGGCCCTGCAGGCCGCGGCCAGCGGCTGGGAGGGGCTCAACGCCGCCCTCGCGGTGGGGGACCGCCACGGGGAGCTGCTGGGCTGGGGCTCGGCGCCCGGGGGCTCCGGGGCCCAGGATCCGCCCCTCGATCCAGGGCTGGCACCACTGCGGGAACGCTTCTGCATCGCCATGGATGACGACCTCAACACCTCCGCCGCCCTTGGCGAGCTGTTCGATCTGGCCCGTCCCCTGCGCAGCCTGGCCAACCGCCTGCGGGTGGGCGAAACGGCGGGGCAGGCGGATCAGGCCCTGGCACCCCGCTGGCGTTTGCTGGTGGAACTGGCCGGGGTGCTCGGCCTGGCCCAGGAAGCGGCAGCGGAGGCGGCGACGGGCGCAGGGTCCCAGCCCGAGGCCGCCACGATCGAGGCCCTGATCGAGGAGCGCAGGCAAGCCAAGGCCAACCGGGATTTCAGCCGCGCCGATGCCATCCGGGCCCAGCTCCAGGAGGCGGGCATCGAGCTCGTGGACAAGCCGGGAGGGGTGACGATCTGGTTGCCGAAGGCCTGATCGACGGGGCCTCAGGCCCTGCCCTTCTGCAGGCCGCAGGCTTCCTGCTGGCCGCTGCCGCGGTGATCAGCAACGATGCCCTGCAGACCCTCGGTCCTTATCTGGCGGCCAACCGTGGGCGCATCCCCTGGCTGCTGCAGGCCCTGTTTCTCTGCAGCCTGCTGTGTGGGGTGCTGGTGATCAGCTGGAAGACCGGCAATGGTGATCCGGCCTGGGGCCGCCTCCAGGAATTTCCGCTGCCGGAGCGGCTCAGCTGGATCGATCTGCTGCCGGCGGCGAGCGTGCTGGCGCTCACCCGCTGGGGCATTCCGGTGAGCACCTCCCTGGTGCTGCTCACCGCCTTCGGACCGCAGCGGCTCCCCTCCCTGCTCAGCCAGTCCGTACTGGGCTACGGGGTGGCCTTGGTGGCCGGGGCCCTGATCTACGGGGTTGGTGCCTGGAGCCTGGAGCGGCAGGTTCTGGAGGGGAAACCGTTGACGCACCCCGCCGCCTGGCTGGTGGGCCAGTGGCTCACCACCGGCTGGTTGTGGAGCCAGTGGCTGGTGCAGGACCTGGCCAATCTGTATGTGGTCCTGCCTCGCCGGCTCTCAGGCCTGGAGCTCGCTGGCTCCCTGGCGGCGCTTTGCCTGGGGCTGAGCCTGCTGGTGGCAGCCGGAGGCGGACCGATCCAGGAACGACTCAGCCGCAAGGCCAATGCCGGAGATCCCCGCTCCACCTCCGTGATCGCGGCTCTCTTCGGCCTGATCCTGTTCGGTTTCGCCCGCTGGAGCCCCCAACCGATGAGCACCACCTGGGTGTTTCTGGGCCTGCTGGCGGGCCGGGAGCTGGGGATCCTGGCCCGGCTGGGCCATCGCCGCCGCGACGAGGTGGGCGGCGAACTGGGTCTCGACCTGCTGCGGGCCGGTTCGGGCCTGGCGGTGAGCCTGACGGTGGTGGTGCTGGTGCAGAAGCTCCACCAGCTCTAGGGATTTCGGCCCTCCGAAGGCGGGCTCTGGCCATCACTGCCGCCGCCGGGATCCTGCTGATCGGCCATCAGCCGCTCGATGCGGCGGATCCGCTGCAGGGTGGTGGTCCACACCTCAAGCCGGAAGGCCTGGCTGCGGTCGCCCGCCTCGAGGGAAGCCCGGCATTCCTCCACCAGGGCCTCCAGGTTCTCGCCGCGCTCGAAGGCATCCCAGAGCTGGCGCTCCAGCCGGGCCCGTTCAATGAAATTCCAGCGTTGCAGCCACGTCATCGGGTCGGGATCGGCAAGGGAGGTTGAGGCTGGAATCCTGGCTGAGCAGCGAGCATTCCTGGATGGGAGACTGGCTCCCATTCCGCCGAGCCTCCCGTGAAAGCCCTCAGCGTGCTGGGTTCCACCGGCTCGATCGGCACCCAGACCCTCGAGATTGTGGAGGAGTTCCCGGAACGCTTCCGGGTGGTGGCGCTCACGGCCGGCAACAACCTCGACCTGCTGATCGAGCAGATCCTGCGCCATTCCCCTGAGGTGGTGGCCCTGGCGGACCCCGAGCGCCTCGGTGAGCTGCGGCAACGCCTCCACAACCTCGAACCCGCCCGCCGGCCTGCCGCTCTGCCCGAACTGGTGGGCGGCTCGGACGGCCTCTGTGCCGCCGCCTCCTGGCCGACGGCCGACCTCGTGGTGACCGGAATCGTCGGTTGTGCGGGCCTGCTGCCCACCCTGGCCGCCATCCGCGCCGGCAAGGACCTGGCCCTGGCCAACAAGGAGACCCTGATCGCCGCCGGGCCGGTGGTGCTGCCGGAGCTGGAAAGGTCGGGCAGCCGTCTGCTGCCGGCCGATTCCGAACACTCCGCCATCTTCCAGTGCCTGCAGGGCACCCCCTGGGCCGACACGGCGCGCCTCAGCACCGGCCACCCCACCCCGGGCCTGCGCCGCATCCAGCTCACCGCCAGCGGTGGCGCCTTCCGCGACTGGGCGCCGCAGGATCTGCACAAGGCCACCGTGGCCGATGCCACCAGCCACCCCAACTGGAGCATGGGCCGCAAGATCACAGTGGATTCCGCCAGCCTGATGAACAAGGGCCTGGAGGTGATCGAGGCCCACTATCTGTTCGGGCTCGATTACGACCACATTGAGATCGTGATCCACCCCCAGTCGATCATCCACTCGATGGTGGAGCTGACGGATTCCTCGGTGCTGGGCCAGCTCGGATGGCCCGACATGAAACTGCCGATCCTTTACTGCCTCAGCTGGCCGGAGCGCCTCGAAACCCCCTGGCGCCGCCTCGATCTCACCGAGGTGGGCTCCCTCACCTTCCGCGAGCCCGACCCCGCCCGCTACCCCTGCATGCAGCTGGCCTATGCGGCCGGCCGGGCCGGAGGCACGATGCCGGCGGTGATGAACGCCGCCAACGAACAGGCCGTGGCCTTGTTCCTCGAGGAGAAAATTCATTTCCTCGAGATTCCCCAGCTGATCGAACGGGTATGCGACCGGCACCGCATCGATCGCACGGACACCCCCTCCCTGGCCGATGTGCTGGCGGTGGATGCCTGGGCCCGCCAGGCTGTGGTGGAAGCGACAGCGGCGATGCACGCCACCACCCCGGCCGCCCTCGGAGCCTGAGGCTCCACCACCCCCCATCAGAAGCCATGGAGTTCAAAGGATCGCTCGAGGACCTCAAGGCCATCGTCAGCCTGCTGCACCTCAACGGCCACTGGATCGATGAAGGTGCCTTTCACACCTTCAGCACCGACAACGGCGAACACATCAATGTCTGGCCGGAATCCGGAGCCCTTGAGGTGCAGGGACACCCGGCGGCGAGCAAGGAACTGGAGCAACGACTCCGCCAGGCCATCGCCGGCATGGGGAACTGAATGCAGCGGATCAGCCACCATCTGCTGCTCTGTGCCACGCCGGCCAAGGCTCTCTGCAGCCCCGATCCAGCGATCGGGATCGCCAGCTGGAACCGCCTCAAACAACTGGTGCGCGATCTGGGCCTGGAGGATCCCCGACGGCCGGAGGGCATCGTGCTGCGCACCAAGGCCGATTGCCTGCGCATCTGCGCCGACGGCCCGGTGCTGCTCATCTGGCCGGAGGGGATTGTCTACGGCGGGGTGAGCGCGGAGCGGATCGAGCGGATCGTTCAGGAGCACGTGATCGGCGGCCAGCCGATCACAGCCTGGATCCTGCGGCATCAGCCGTTCATGCCGCCCCCACCAGACCACGAAACCATCGCGCCGTGAGTCGATCGCCCCAGCTGCCCTCGATTCCGCCCGAGGGATCACCGACGGCGTGGAAACCGTTGTGGCCGCCTCCGGGGGTGAGCAGCACCTCCAGACCTGGCACCTCGGCCCGGGCCAGCCTCTGGGCGCCCGCAACAGGCACCCAGGGATCATCGAGGGCATGAACGATCAAGGTGGGCGGCAACCGAGGCCCCCCTGGGGAGTCCGCAGCGCCTGACGACAGCAACAGAGGCAGGGGACTGGCCTTGGCGTAGTACTCCTGCACGGAGCCATAGCCCCAACGCGGTGCGGTGATCGCGGCATCGAAATCCCGGATCGTGCGCACCCGCCGCTCCAGCCCTGGCTCCAGGGTCTGATCCAGCAGCCGCTTCAGCAGCCAACGCTCGTACACCCGGTTGCGGGGCCGCTCGATCTGGCGCGAGCAGGCTTCCAGATCCAGAGGGCTGCTGATGCAGACCAGACCATCAAGCCTGGGGAACGCGGGTTCCAGCTGCCCATTGAGCAGGATCGTGCCCCCCAGGGAAATGCCCATGCCGAACAGCGGCTTACCCTGGGCAAGCTGCCGGGCCTGGTGCAGCACCGGCCCCAGATCGGCATTGCAGTTGGCGGCATAGGTGCCACGGGCCAGGGGGCGACCCGGGCCTGCTCCACGCAGGTTGAGGCGCAGCACGGCGAATCCCGCCTGCTGCAGCACCCGCCCCAACCGGCGCAGGCCAAAGCCGCCACTGGAGCCCCCGAGACCGTGAAGCAGAACAACCGCCGCCAGAAACTCGGTGGCCGGGGGCTGGTCCCAGAGGGCCAGCAACCGGTCGCCATGGCCCACGTCGATCGGGATGGGCAGGCCGGAGTCCGGGGGTGAGCGGAGGGGTCTGAGGGTATCGCGCAGGGTCTGCAGATCCCCGCTGATCCAGGGAGCGCGCGGCCGGAACGGGGGGAAGCCAAGCCTCTCGAGCACGGCAACGCCGGCGGAAGGGCCCAAGGTTGGGCCCTTCCGCCCTGGCGATCAAGCGGCTGCCGCGGCCTTGCGGCCGATGCCCTGGCTGCGCAGCTCCGAACAGAGCTGCTGCAGCACCGCCTTGGCATCCCCGAACACCATGGCCGTCTGCGGCAATTCGAACAGGGCGTTGGCGATGCCCGCATAGCCCGCCCCGAGGCTGCGCTTGACCACGAACACCTGGCGGGCCTGATCCACCTCAAGCACCGGCATGCCGTAAAGCGGGCTGGCGGGGTCATTCTTGGCCTGGGGATTGACCACGTCGTTGGCCCCGAGCACGATCACCACATCGGTGCGCGGGAACTCGGGGTTGATGGTGTCCATCTCCACGAGCTGCTCGTAGGGCACATCGGCCTCCGCCAGCAGCACGTTCATGTGGCCTGGCATCCGCCCTGCCACGGGATGGATGGCGTAGCTCACCTCCACCCCATGGCTCTCGAGCAGCTTGGCCAGCTCCCTGAGGGCGTGCTGGGCCTGGGCCACCGCCAGCCCGTAGCCCGGCACGAACACCACGCGTTCCGCCTGCTCCAGCGCCATGGCGCATTCCTCGGACGAGCAACTGGTGATCCTGGTGTACCCCGCTTCGCTGCCGCCACCGCCCACGGGCGCGGCTGCGCCCAGGGCACCACCGAACAGCACCGAAACCAGGGAGCGGTTCATGGCGGTGCACATCACCTGGGTAAGGATCAGGCCCGCCGCCCCCACCATGGCTCCCGCCACGATCAGCAGCTGGCTGCCCACCACGAAGCCGGCAGCGGCAGCAGCCACACCGGAATAGGAGTTCAACAGGGAGATGACCACGGGCATGTCGGCCCCGCCGATCGGCAGGGTCACCCCGATGCCCAGCAGACTTGAGCTCAGCACGAGCAACCACAACGGCAGGCCGGCCGGATCGGAGGGCAGGAGCACCGCCGACACCAGGGCCAGCAACGCCAGGGCCAGATTCACCCCATGGCGCAGGGAACTCTGGGTCCAGGCGGGCGTATCGAGCCAGCCCTGCAGCTTGGCCATGGCCACGATCGAACCGGTGAAGGTGATCGCGCCGACGAAGACCGAGATGGCGATCGAGATCAGACCCACCAGATCGGTCTCGGCCGGGCGGAACAAGGCCACCCCTAGCGCCACCAGCAGGGAGGCCATGCCGCCGCAGCCGTTGAACAGGGCCACCGTTTCCGGCATGGCGGTCATCGGCACCCGCTGGGCCGTGATCACCCCGGCCACACTGCCGAGGGCGGTGCCGATGGCAATCCACATCCAGACCGCAGGATCGGGCCGCAGCTGGATCAACAGACCCACCACGGCCAGGGCCATGGCCAGGGCGGCCAGACCGTTGGCGGCACGGGCGGAACGGATCTTCGAGAGGCCCTTGATGCCGAGGGCGAGCAGCAACACCGCCCCCAGATCAAGGCTGGCGGTGAGCAGGTCCACAGAAAAGGCTGACATCAACCGTTCTCCCGACGACGGAACATGGCGAGCATGCGGTCGGTGACCAGGAAGCCCCCCACCACGTTGAACAGGGCAAAGGCAAGGGAAGCGGCGCCGATCAGCAGCATGGCCGGATGGCCAGTGCCCTGCTGGAGCAGGGTCAGGGAGGCGAGCACGGTGATGCCGCTGATCGCATTGGCTCCCGACATCAGCGGGGTATGCAGGGTGGGGGGCACCTTGCCGATCAGCTCGAAGCCGAGCAGGCTGCCGAGCAGCAGCACCCAGAGGGACTGCGTGAGAGCGCTCATGTCAGTGGACTCCTTGGAGAACGTGGCCATGGACGATGTCTTCACGCCGGCAGACACCGGCGTGGGTCAGTAGACAGCCGTCGAGAATCGGGTCGTCGGGATCGAGCCGGAAGCCTTCGTCGTCGAGCACGTGCTCGATCAGCGAAGCGAGGTTGCGGGCATAGAGGGCACTTGCGTGGTGGGGCACGCTGCTGGGCAGGGAGTCGGCACCGATCAGCTGAACTCCGCGGCGCTCGATGGTGCGACCCGCCACGGTGCCGAAGCAGTTGCCCCCCTGGGCCACAGCCAGGTCCACCACCACCGATCCGGGACGCATGCCATCGAGCATGTCCTCGCTGATCAGACGCGGTGCGGCCCGACCGGGCACCTGGGCGGTGCAGATGACCATGTCCGCCAGGGCCAGCTGTTCGGCCAGCTGGCGGCGCTGGGCCTCCAGGAAGGCCTCGGAGGCCTGGCGGGCGTAGCCCCCCACCTCGGCCGGTCGGTCCTCCAGTTCAGGAGGATCCAGAAAACGTCCCCCCAGCGACTCCACCTGCTCCTTGGCTGCGGGCCGCACATCCGAGACGTAGACCACCCCGCCGAGGCGGCGGGCGGTGGCCAGCGCCTGCAGACCGGCCACACCGGCGCCGAGGATCAGCACCCGGGCGGGCTGGATGGTGCCGGCCGCGGTCATCAGCATCGGCACGTAGCGGTCCAGCGCCGCGGCCGCCAGCAGCACCGCCTTGTAGCCGGCGATGTTGGCCTGAGAGGAAAGAACGTCCATGCTCTGGGCCCGGCTGATGCGCGGGAGCAGCTCCAGGGCGATGGCCGAGGCCCGACGGTCCACCAGAGCCTCCGCCAAGGAGGATGCTCCGTGGGGAGCCAGCAGACCCACCAGCAGCGAACCGGGTCTGAGGCGCGCGAGGGTTTCCGGGGCTGGGGGACGGACGCAGAGAACGCCGTCCACCTCCCCCCATGCTTCGTGATCGGCCTCC
>JBKDOV010000072.1:0-7403 GCA_046342815.1 Cyanobacteriota bacterium | reverse complement strand
CCCGCCAATAGGGGCCAAGCCTGGCGTCGGCCCACCCCCAGCCATGGCAGGGGGGGGGGGGCAGGTAACCGCCGACGTAATTGACGCAACCCGCCTACGTAGTTGACACCGGGCAATCGGGCCTCAGAAGGTGCTCGCGGTTGATCTTCGATTGCTTTCGATTGACCAAAGCTATGGTAGGTACCTATTGCAGATACCTATCGCAGACTGCTTATCGCAGACTGCCTATCGCAGATCGAAGCTTTCCCTGAATGTTTTTGATGGCTTCGATCCAGTGTGAACAGTGATACTGAAGGTGGTGGATCCATAGCCGGGCTCGGGCTCTCTGGATCAGCATCTGCAACTTTTCGGTCTGAAGGACCAGACCCAGCCTTTCTGCCAGTTCCTTGGTCTGATCGTTCCAAAACACAGCTGCGCTCTGGGCCAGGGCTGCTGCATCTGCCCGGCTCGGAGTGGGCCAGAAGATTTCGGGGTCATAGGTTTCCGTTTCCAGAAGACCAGGGCAGCCCATTTGATTGGTTCCCGATTCCGTGACCACGTGACAGCCCTGTAGCGGCGCCTGCCACATCCTTCCGGAGAGGGTGATCCCCCGCTGATAGGGATACATCAATCCGTAGCAGAGCAGCGATCTGGCCAGCAGTCGGTTGGCCTCCCAGTAGCTCAGGGACTGGGTACGCAGCCCAAGTTTTTCCCAGTTGCCTCCGAACACCTTGATTCGGCCGGTTCTGGCAAGGGAGGCCAATTGCTGTTGGTAGCCATCCTCGGGCATGGGCTTGTAATTGGCCACGTGCACGGGCTGGTTGCTTTTTTGCTCTCCGGTTCGTTGCCATATCTGGGGAAAGACAGGTAGAAAACCCTCCACAAATACAACGTTCCCCGCGTGCTGGGGAAGCGTCAGGGAAATCAGCGTGATCTGACTGGCGTCGGGGTATTCGAAGGTCCAGTCAAAATCCTGACGTTTCACGTAGTCGTAGACATGCACGGGGCCTCGATAGCCGCGAACCGGTTCTTTGGGGTCACCGCGGAGCACCACCAACAGGTCGGCGTCCATCCTCATCTGATTGGTGATGACTCGATAGCCGGCGGCTTGATAGAAAAGCCGCGTATTCAGCCATACGTCCAGATCGAGAAAGTCGTACGACATGATGCAGCAGATCGGCTTGCTGCGTTCTGCCCTCCAGGTTGCTGTCATCGGTTTCACAACTTGGTGGCGATCGAGGCGGGGAGCCAGCGGACCATTCGCATGAACCCCTTCCACCACCAGGGGATGTATTCGATGCCGCGGCGATCGGGTCTGCGCAGCAGATCCCTTGCCACGGATTCGGTGCTGGCACAGAGGGCCGGAGGGGCTTTCCCCACGGTCATCGGCGTGGCCATGAATCCCGCCTTGAGGATGCGCACCGCAAACGGTTTGCCGTGGCAGCGCAACATCAGCCCCTCACAGAACGTGGTGAGGGCGGCCTTGGCGGCACCGTAGTGGTAGTTGGAGGGACGGCCCCGATCGGCAGCCACCGACGTGAACACCCAGAGCCGACCTGGCTGTTCGATCCGCTCCTGGGAGGCAATGGCTGTCAGCCAGGGCAGCAGGCCGGAATAGTTGGCTGCTGTGATCGCCAGGGCCTCTTCGGCATCGCTGCGGGCCCGTTCCGCATCCCCCAGGCTCCCCGCCGTGATCAGGTACAGATCAAAGGTTTCCGCAAGGTGCACACCTTCGGTGGCTCCCGGATGGGCAGTGGCAAGCAGATCCACGGTCTCCAGGCTGACTTCTGCGCCCTGGCTCTTCAGTTCGTCGGCAAGACGCTGATTTTCCTGCTCCCTACGTGCCACGAGGTGAAAACGGCGGCAGCCTCGCTGCACAAGTTCCCGGCAGATCGAGACGGCTACGGCGCTGGTGCTGCCCAGAACGAAGGCGCTACGGATCGGGTTGCGATTCGGGTTGCGAATCGGTCTGCGGGTCGGGGTGGGCATCGTCTGTCCATGACAGGCCCAGTGTCCACCACCTGCCGCCCGTGTCGATTGGTCAGGGGACAGAGCCTGTTCCAGTCGAAGCCAATTGCTTCACCAGTAGGGATCCACGGCCAGCTCCACCTGGATCCGGCCTGAGGAATCCTCCGGCACCGAGCTGATGCAGGCCCTGACGACCTCCCCGTTCACCTCGATCTCGCAGGCGCCGCAACTGCCACCCAGGCAGCCGGTGGGAATGGCGATGCCAGCCTGTTGTGCCGCCTGGAGCCAGTCGGTTCCGGCCGTCACCAGGCTCCGGCTCCCATCCGGCCATTCCACGCTCATCGCTGAGCTGCTCATCCTTCCCCCTCCAGCAGGGGGTCCAGATTCACATGGGCCTCAAACGCATCGGCCAGGCGATCGAGCAGGGCTTCCCGCTGTCGGCCGTGGTGCGGCTGTGTCTCCTCCAGCAGCGGCAGCCCCTTGCGCTCCAGCAACAGATTCATCCAGCGTCTTCGCCACGGACCGCTTTCGAACACCCCGTGCAGGTAGGTGCCGGCCACCAGCCCCCCCTTATCCCCGCACAACTGCCACCAGCCCAGGTGCGCATCCCGGGCCAGGGGCGTCGCCGAGCAGCGGCTCACGCCGTGGTGGAGTTCGAAACCTTCGATCGGCAGCGGACTGTCTCCTGGCCAGAGCGATGTACTGCTGCATTGGCGGAGGGTCTTGGTGGCTTCAAACCGGGTGTGCAGGGGCAACAGACCCAGGCCGGCCGCGCTGCCGTTGCACCCCCCTTCCTGCCCTTCCGGGTCCTGAAGTTCCTGGCCCAGCATCTGCAGGCCACCGCAGAGGCCGAAGACCACACCGCCGGAGTGGGCGTAGTCCCGCAGCGCTTTGTCCAGACCGTGTCGCTTGAGCTGTTCCAGATCCCGCAGGGTCTGTTTGCTGCCCGGCAGGATCACCGCATCCGGTTGCCCCAGGGGTTGGCCGGGCAGGATCCATTCCAGCTGGATGGCGGTTTCGGCTTCCAGCGGATCAAGATCCGAGAAATTGCTGAGGGAGGGGAGCCGCAGCACCGCCACCGTGAGCTGGGCGTTGCGTTTGCGGCCCCGGCGCTCCAGCAGATCGAGCGAGTCCTCGGGGGGAAACAGTTCCTCCAGCCACGGCATCACCCCCAGAACGGGCACGCCGGTATGGGCCTCCAGCCAGCGTGTTCCTTCCTCAAACAGTTCCCGGCGGCCGCGGAATCGGTTGATCAGCAGGCCCCGGATCAGCGGGCGTTCCACCGGCCGCAGCAGCGACAGCGTGCCGACGATCTGGGCAAACACCCCTCCCCGCTCGATATCGGCCACCAGCAGGCAACGGGCCCGCAGGAACTGGGCCAGGCGCAGATTGGTGAGATCGCGGGGCTGCAGATTCACCTCCACCGGGCTCCCGGCTCCCTCCAGCACCAGGCGGCCGCCTGGATGGTGCTCCTGCAGCGTCTGCAGACCGCTGCGGATCGCCTGCCATCCCGGCCGGACCCAGTCGCGGGAGTAGTGCTCGGCCCGGGCTGTGCCGATGCTCCGCCCCAGGTGAATCACCTCACTGGTGCTGTCACCGCGGGGCTTGAGCAGCACCGGGTTCATGGCCACCTCGGGCTCCAGCCCCGCGGCCCAGGCCTGCAGGGCCTGGGAGTAGGCCATTTCGCCGCCCTGGCCATCCACCCAGGCGTTGAGGCTCATGTTCTGCCCCTTGAACGGCAGAGGGGTTTCTCCCCTCCTTCGCAACACCCTGCAGAGGGCGGCGGTCATCAGGGATTTGCCGGCACCGCTGCTGGTGCCGAGCACCATCAGCGCAGGCGGCGCGCCGGAGGGGGGCGTGATCAAAGGGATTCAGAAACGGGGACGATGACGCCGGAAGTTTTCGCGGATCCTTTCTCTCAACCCCGCCCGAGGCACTTCTCCCCCCCAGCGATTCAGCACCTGTCTGCCCAGAGGCGTCAGCCGCACCCTCTCGGTCAGCCCTTGACCATCCACCTCCCGCCTGAGAACCCCCAGGCGGATCAGCCAGTTGAAATGGCCTTCGGCCCGTTCGGGCCCGAACGGGGCAAACACCAGCCGCTCCCAATCGGGGCGCTGGCAGAGTTCGCCGCTGCTGATCGGCTGCTGGGCCACCTCCTCGAAGAAGGCCCGCCGAAAAGGAAGGCATCGCAGAGAGGTGGCGGCACGCTCAAGCGCGACCGGATCGCTGCTCACGGAAGCGGGACTGGCTGGAGCGGGAGTGTGCGGAGCGGGAGTGAGCATGGAGGTGCCTTCAGTTGAACAGGCCGTCGATCAGGGATTCCACTGAATCGGTTCCGGGTGCACCGCTGCGCGGGCCATAGCCTCCGGAGCCGGAGCCGGAGCCGCCACCTCCATAGCCACTGCCATAGCCGCCGCCCCCATAGCCATTGCCGTAGCCGCCCCCGCCGTAGCCGGATTGCCAACCCTGACGGGAAGCCTCCAGCTGCAGGTCGGCCCAGCGGAACTGCACGCTGCGGCCCTGATCGAATACCCCTACCGGCCAGACGCCGCTGGCATCCCGCAGCACCAGTTGTCCCCGCCGGGAGAAGAAGCTGTAGCGACGTCCATCGCGGGTTTCCACCAGATAGGAGGTCTCGCCCCGTTCGTAGTGCCGGCTCAGCTCACAGGGACCCTGGAAGACACTGCGACCGAACTGGCGGAGCTCACAGGTTGCCCGGCGCTGGGAGTGGTTCTGGTGGTTGTTGCCCGACGGGCTGGTGCTGCCGAACAGTTGGCCGGTGAGCAGAGGATTCACCACCTTGCGACGGGCCCCATCGGCCCAGCAGGTGCGTTGCCGCACCTCGCACAGCATTCCATTGCTGAGGGGAATCTCGTTGGCGGGCGGCCTGCCGGAGAGGGCCCGCATCAGATTCTGTTCAGCGCCCCTGCCGTAATAGCGGCTGGTGAGCGGGATCGAGGCGCCTCGATCGTCGTAGCAGACCTTGAGGGCGGAATCACAGATCACGCCTCGCTGCGGCAGGTCCACGCCGGCGAAAACCGGGGTTGCCAGGCCGACCATGGCCCCACCGAGCACTGCAAGCGGCAGCGTGCTTCTGAGGCAGGAAAGGAACTCCTGGCCCTGGCGGCGGAACGGAAGGGAGGAACGCATCAGGACGGCGTGATATCAGCTATGCGGAAGCTAGCTGCGCCCATGGCAGCGTGGACCACCCGGCTTCCCCTACGTCATGTTGCTGCTGGCCTCCGCCTCCCCCGCCCGCCGTCGTTTGTTGGAGCAGGCGGCCCTTCCCCATCGTGTGCAGGTTAGTGGGGTGGACGAGGAGGGAATCCGGGAGTCGGATCCGTTCCTGCTGGTACAGCGCCTGGCGGAGGCCAAGGCACAGGCAGTGGCGGAGGCAGTATCAGTGGCCCAGGCTGTGGCGGGAGCGGGGGAGGGAGTGGCGCCGGCAGATGCCATCCTCGGCTGCGATTCCCTGTTTGTGTTCCAGGGGGAGGTCTTCGGCAAACCCCGCGATCCTGAGGAGGCGGTGCAACGCTGGCTGCGGATGGCTGGCTCCTGGGGAGAGTTGCTCACCGGCCACTGTCTGATCCCGGTTTCCCCCGCTGGCAGCCAACCCCTGGTGGCCACGATTGTGACCCGAGTGCTGTTTGCCCCGGTGGATCGCCCCACGATCGAGGCCTATGTGTCCAGCGGCGAACCCCTGGCCTGTGCCGGCGGCTTCGCTCTTGAGGGGCGCGGCGGGCTGCTGGTGGAGCGGATCGAAGGCTGCTACAGCAATGTGATCGGTCTCAGCCTTCCCTTGCTGCGGGGTTGGCTGGAGAGCATCAGCAGGGATTGAAAGGGGTCAAGCCATGAAAGGGGTCAAGCCATGAAAAAAGCCCCCGCCGGGGCGGGGGCTTGAGCAACGGAGCGGGCTCAGTCGAGGTCCGGCATGGCCAGGGTGGGCTCGGCCTGACGGTCGATGCCCTTCTCGAAACCGGCAGCGGCAGCGCGGGCGCGACCGGCGTGCCAGAGGTGACCCACCAGGAAGAAGAACGCCAGGACGAACTGGGTGGCAGAAAGCCACTGGCGGATGTTCACGAAGTTCACCGAGTTGGGCTCGGTGATGATGCCGCCCACGGAATTGAGGGAAGCGTTGGGGGCGTGGGTCATGTATTCAGCGGCCCGACGAACCTGCCAGGGCTGAATGTCGTTCTGGAGCTTGTCGAGGCTCAGGCCGTTCGGACCGCGCAGCGGCTCCAGCCAGGGACCACGGAAGTCCCAGAAGCGCATGGTTTCACCACCGAAGATGATCTCGCCGGTGGGGGAGCGCATCAGGTACTTGCCAAGACCGGTGGGGCCCATGGCCGAACCGATGTTGGCACCCAGGCGCTGGTCGCGCACCAGGAAGGTGAAGCTCTGGGCCTGGGAGGACTCGGCGTTGGTGGGGCCGTAGAACTCGGAGGGATAGGCGGTGTTGTTGAACCAGATGTAGGCCGAGGCGATGAAGCTCATGAAGCTCAGGGCGCCGAGGCTGTAGCTCAGATAGGCCTCACCGTTCCAGAGGAAGGCGCGACGCAACCAGCCGAAGGGCTTGGTGATCACGTGCCAGATGCCACCGAAAATGCAGATCAGGCCGATCCAGATGTGGCCGCCGATGATGTCTTCCATCGAGTTCACCCCGATGATCCAGCCCTCGCCACCGAAGGGGGCGCGGGTCAGATAGCCGAAGATCACACCGGGGCTGAGGGTGGGGTTGGTGATCAGGCGCACGTCGCCGCCGCCCGGGGCCCAGGTGTCATAGACGCCACCGAAGAACATGGCCTTGAAGACCAGCAGCAGGGCGCCGACACCGAGAAGAATCAGGTGATAACCAATGATGTTGGTCATCTGATTCTTGTCGCGCCAGTCCTGGGAGAAGAACGAGGAATAGTTCTCCAGGATTTCGGGACCGCGCAGGGCGTGATACAGGCCGCCCAGACCGAGCACGGCGGAACTGATCAGGTGAAGCACACCGACCACGAAGAACGGATAGAGGTCGGTGACCTCACCGCCGGGACCAACGCCGTAACCGAGGGTTGCGACGTGGGGGAATAGGATCAGACCCTGTTCATACATCGGCTTGTCGAAGGTGAAGTGGCTCACCTCGAACAGCATCATGGCGCCGGCCCAGAACACCATCAGGCCGGCGTGGGCCACGTGGGCCCCCAGCAGACGACCGGAAAGGTTGATCAGACGGGCATTGCCGGCCCACCAGGCATAGCCGGTGGAGTCGAGGTCCTTGCCCCCGACGGAGACAAGACCGGAATTAAAGGGCGTTTCCACGGGGCAGAACCTCTTCAGGGAAGACGAAGTTTTCGTGAGGCTGGTCAGCCGGTGCCATCCAGGCACGCAGACCTTCGTTGAGAAGAATGTTCTTCGTGTAGAAGGTTTCGAACTCAGGATCTTCAGCGGCCCGGATTTCCTGGCTCACGAAG
>JBKDOV010000071.1:0-12907 GCA_046342815.1 Cyanobacteriota bacterium | reverse complement strand
GCCGCTCGACATCCCCCTGATCATTGATGCCAAGCACGGGGATCTCAACAGCGCTTCGGCCCTCGCTTCCTACCTGTTCCGCGACCTCGGGGCCGAGGCGGTGACCCTCTCGCCCCTGGCCGGCCAGGACATCGCCGCCCCCTTTCTGCTCTATCCGGAGAAGGCGGTGGTGGTGACCTGCCACAGCTCCAATCCCGCCGCCCGGGTGCTGCAGCACCACCCGAGCGAGGAGGACCCCCTCTACGTGCGGATCGTGCGCGAGAGCCAGCTCTGGGCCACCCCGGAGCAGCTGCTGCTGGAGGTGGGCACCAGTGATCCGGCGATCCTGGCCCGGGTGCGCCGCGAAGCCCCCGAACGCTTCCTGATCCTGCGCAGCCTCTGGGGCGAGGAGGACCGCCTCGATGCCCTGCTGGAGGCGGGCCTCAGTCAGGTGGCCGATGGTCTGCTGCTGCCCCTGCCCCAGAACCTGCTGGTGGAGGACGACATCGCCGAGCGGGCCGAGGAGCTGAAGCGAAGGATCAGCGATCGGCGGGACCACTGGCTGGAGCAGCGCCGCCCCCGGCAGGAGGATGCCTGCCAGCTGTGGTTGCCGGCCCCTGCAGCCGCCGACGTGGCGCCGGAGGCCCCATCGGCCCCGGCTGCCCCCCTGGCGCTATCGGGGAATGGTGGCGGCTCCGCCGAGCTGCCGCCGGCCGCCGAAGAAGATTCGCTGGCCAGCCTGATCGTGGATCTGTTCGATATCGGTTGCCTGCTGTTCGGGGAATATGTGCAGGCTTCCGGTGCTCTGTTCAGTTATTACATCGATCTTCGCCAGATCATCTCCGATCCCAACCTCTTCCACAGGGTTCTCCATACCTACGCCGGCAAACTCGAAGGCCTGATGTTCGATCGCATCGCCGGCATTCCCTATGGCTCGCTGCCGACAGCCACCGGCCTTTCGCTGCAGCTGCACAAACCGCTGATCTATCCGCGCAAGGAGGTGAAGGCCCATGGCGCCCGCCGGCTGATCGAGGGCGACTTCAACGACGGCGACACCGTGGTGGTGGTGGACGACATTCTGATCACCGGCGGCAGCGTGCTGGAGGGGATCGCCAAGCTGGAGGGCTCCGGTCTGATCGTCACCGACGTGGTGGTGTTCATCGACCATGGCGGCGAGGCCGATGACAGCGCCCGCCGCCGCCTGGAACAGGGGGGCTACCGCTGCCATGCCGTGCTCGACATCGCCCGGATCACGAAGGTGCTGCACCGGGCCGGCCGGCTCAGCGACGCCGAGACCGCCCTGCTCGGCCATGGCGCGTCTGAGGCCGTGACGGGGGGCGCTTCTGAGGGCGTGCTGGCCAGCTCGTAGGCTTGATCCAGCGCCTTTGTTTCTTTCCGGGCGCCCCCCTCGCCATGTCGGGCCCAGTGGAACCCGCCCGTCCCCCTTCGATCGGGGAACTCGAGGCCAAATATTCCCTCTATTGCAAGGCGCTGCGGCTGCTGCTCAAGGAGGGGCGCAGCCTGGAGGAGATCCGTCGCACCGTCTGCTGGAGCCGTCTGGAGCAGCTGCATACCTGCCTGCCGGGGCGCTACAAATCCCCCGACTACCTGGCGGTGGTGCTGCGGCGGGATCTGGCCGCCTCCGGCTGACCCCCTCGGCTGACTGCCCCCGGCTGACCGCCAGACCCGCTTCCCGTGAGTGAGCCCGCGCCTTGAAGTCGATCTCCGACCCCTTCC
Source organism: Cyanobacteriota bacterium (assembly GCA_046342815.1). GTDB lineage: Bacteria > Cyanobacteriota > Cyanobacteriia > PCC-6307 > Cyanobiaceae > Cyanobium. The sequence goes on along the minus strand of JBKDOV010000071.1, from coordinate 11,191 downwards.
TGCGCCGGCCGGTTCTGACCTTGGTGCTCAGCCTGCTGGTGCTGCTGGGGGGGCTGGTGTGTCTGCCCGCCCTGCAGGTGGAGAACCTGCCGCCGATCGCACCGGGCCGGGTCACCGTGCGCGCCAGCTATCCGGGCGCCGGGCCGGAGGTGGTGGAGCAGGGGGTCACCGCCCTGCTGGAGAAGCAGCTCAATGGCCTGGACCGTCTCGAGACGATCCGCTCCACCAGTTCCGCCAACGGCAGCACCATCAGCCTTGGCTTCGAGGGCGGCAGCCCGGAGCTGAACCAGATCAACACCCAGAACGAAACCACGGTGGTCGCCCGCCAGCTGCCCGCCCAGGTGGCGCGCTTCGGGGTGCAGGTGCGCCGCAGTTCCGATGACCTGCTGGAGGTGCTGAGCTTCAGCGCCAGCCGCTCCACCTACAACGACGTTTTCCTGAGCGGCTGGGTGGATCAGGTGGTGCGCGACCGGCTGCGGCGGGTGCCCGGCGTGGGCGATGTGAGCCTGTTCGGCGGCAGCAGCCTCGCCTTCCGGTTGTGGCTCGATCCCCGCCAGCTGCAGCAGCGCAACCTCACGATCCTCGAGGTGCGGCAGGCCCTGCAGCAGCAGAACGTGCTGGCGGCCCTCGGCCAAGTGGGCGAGGCGCCGGCGCCGCCGGACCAGATCACCACCCTGCCGCTGCGGATGGAGGGGCGCCTGCGCACTCCGGCCGAGCTGGAAACCCTGGTGGTGGGGCGCAGCGCCAACGGCGGCACCACGCTGCTGCGCGATGTGGGTCGGGTGAGCCTGGGCAGTGAGAGCTACGACACGATCGCCACCAACCTCGCCGGCGAATACTCCGTGGCGCTCGGCATCTACCAGCGCGACGGCAGCAATGCCCTGCAGGTGAGCCGGGCGGTGGACCAGGCCCTCGAGGAGCTGGCTCCCCGTTTCCCCCCCGGGGTGGAGATGGAGGTGATCGTGGATGAGGCCGAGACCGTGCGCACCAGCATCGACGGCGCCATTGAGGCGCTGCGGGATTCGGTGCTGCTGGTGTTCGTGGTGCTGCTGCTGGGGCTGGGCAACAGTCGGCTGGCGCTGATCACCGCCGCCGCGGTGCCGGTGGCCCTGATCGGGGCGCTGATCGTGCTGCGGCTCGGGGGCGGCTCGATCAACACCCTCTCCCTGTTCGGGATGGTGCTGGCCTCCGGCCTGGTGGTGGACGACGCGATCGTGGTGAGTGAGGACATCGGCCGCCGGCTGGAGAATGGCCGGCCGGCGATCCATGCCGCCCGCGAGGCGATGGCCGAACTGGGGGGCGCCGTGGTGGCCACGTCGCTGGTGCTGGTGGTGGTGTTCCTGCCGGTGCTCGGCCTGGAGGGGAGCGTGGGGCGGCTGTATGCGCCTATCGCCCTGACGATCAGTGCCGCGATCGTCTTCTCCACGTTCAACGCCCTCAGTTTCACGCCGGTGGCCGCCAGCCGCCTGCTCCACGCCGAGCGGCTCGAGCCGGCCTGGCTGCGGCGCTGGATCGATCCACCGCGCCGTGCCCTCGAGGCCCTGGAGCAGCCCTACGGCCGCTGGCTGGATAAGGCCCTGGCAGCACGGAGGGCGGTGGCGGCCCTGCTGCTGGCGGGTCTGCTGCTCACCGGCATCGCCCTGGCCCGCCACCCCACCGCCTTCATCCCCCAGGAGGACACCGGCCAGCTGCGCGGCGTGGTGATCCTGCCGGACGGCTCCTCCCTGGCCCAGACCCAGAAGGTGCTCGACAAGGTGCGGCAGATCGCCCGCCAGGAACCGCTGATCGCCAGCGCCAACTTCTATGCCGGCCGCTCCTTCGGCGACAGCAGTCCCAACAAGGGGCAGTTCTTCCTGCGCCTCAAGCCGGTGGCCCGGCGCAGCGGCCCCGACCAGAGCAGTGCGGCGGTGGCCGAGAAGATCAACCGCCGGCTGCTGGCCTCGATCCGGGAGGCGGCCGTGCAGCTCAGTGAGGCGCCGAGCGTGCGGGGGTTCAGCAGTGAGGGCGGCCTGGAGCTGGAGCTGCTCGACAACAGCGGCGGCCAGCTGGGGCTGGCCCAGTTCGAGCAGGAGGCGCGGGCGTTCGTGGCCGAGGCCCAGGCCAGCGGATCGTTTGAGCGGGTCTCGACCCGCTTCAGTTCCGGGGCACCGCTTTTGGAGCTGCGTCCCGACCGGCAGCGGATGGCCTCGTTGGGGGTGGATCTCTCGGCCGTGGTCGACACCCTGGGCGCCAGCTTCGGCAGCGATTACGTGAATGACAGCTTCGAGGGCGACCAGGTGCGCAAGGTGATCGTGCAGCTGGAGGGCCGCTCGCGCCGGGACGCAAGCGATGTGATGGCCCTGCAGGTGCGCAACCGCGAAGGTCGGCTGATCCCGCTGGAGCAGGTGGTGCGGCTGATGCCGGACACCGGGCCGACCACGATCAACCACACCCGGCTGGTGCGCTCGATCAGCATCCGCGCCCTGCCGAAGGCCGGGGTCAGCAGCGGCCAGGCGATGGCCCTGCTGGAGCAGCTGCAGCAGCAGCGCAACACCGATGCGATCGCTCTGGAGTGGGCGGGTCTGGCGCGGGAGGAGGCGCGGGCCGGCGGCGGCAACGGCCGGGCCTTCGCGCTCGGACTCCTGGTGATGGCCCTGGTGCTGGCCGCCCTCTACGAGAACTTCGTGGATCCGCTGATCATCCTGGTCACGGTGCCGCTGGCGCTGCTGGGGGCGCTGCTGGGCCTGAGCCTGCGCGGCATTCCCCTCGATGTGTACGGCCAGATGGGGCTGCTGGTGCTGGCCAGCCTCGCCGCCAAGAACGGCATCCTGATCGTGGAATTCGCCAACCAGCGGCTTGCTGAGGGCATGGAGCTCGATGCCGCCATCCATGGGGCGGCGGTGGCGCGCCTGCGCCCGATCCTGCTCACCGCCATCTCCTCGCTCGCCGGCTTCCTGCCGCTGCTGCTGGCCCGGGGGGCGGGCGCCGCCAGCCGGATCAGCATCGGCACCGTGGTGTTCAGCGGCCTGCTGGTCTCCACCCTGCTCAGCCTGCTGGTGGTGCCCGCCGTCTACCGGATCGTCACGGGGATCACCGGCACCGGCACCGGCTCCGCCGCCGCCGCCGGCACCGCAGAGGCCAGCAGCCCCAGCAGCTGATGGCGGCCAGCACCGAAAGGGCAGGGGAGGAGTGGCAGGCGCGCCGGCTGCGGCTCGAGCGGCACCTGCAGGAGATCGCCCGCCCGCGCCACGCCCGCTGGGATCGGCTCGGCTGGCTCGCCTGCCGCCACTACCTGCTCGATCAGCTCGGGGCCCTGGGGCCGGTGGAACGGCATCGCTTCGTGGAGGGCGAAAACCTGATCCTGCGGCTGCCGGGCCGGCGGCCGCAGGCCGCCCCCGTGCTCGTGGGGGCCCACTACGACGGCCCGCCCGGCTCCTGCGGGGCCGACGATAATGCCAGCGGTGTGGCCAGCCTGCTGGAACTGGCCCGCAGCTGGAGCCGGCAGCCGCCGCGGCGTCCGGTGTGGATCGTGGCCTTTGACCAGGAGGAGAACGGACTGCTCGGCAGCCGCGCCCTCGCCGCCGAGCTGCGCCGCCGGCGCCAGCCGCTGCAGCTGATGCTCAGCCTCGAGATGCTCGGCTACACGGGGGCGGAGCAGCGCTATCCGCTGGCGGCGATGCGCCATCTCTACGGAGAGCGCGGCGATTTCATCGCGGTGGTGGCCAACCTCGCCTGCCTGCCTCTGCTGCCGGCGATGGCCCGGCGGATCGGTCGCCATCTGCCGGTGCGGCTGTTGCCGGTGCCGTTCGCCGGAAAGTCGCTGCCGGATGTGCGCCGCAGCGACCACAGCCCCTTCTGGGACCACGGCTACCGGGCCGCGATGGTGACCGACACCGCCTTCCTGCGCAATCCCCACTACCACCGCAGCAGCGACACCCTCGACACCCTCAACCTGCCGTTCCTGCACGCCTGCACCGATGCGCTGGAGCAGGCCCTCGGGCAGCTCTGAGGCTCCTGCTCGGAGGCTCCTGCTCTGAGGGCCCTGCGCCGCCGGCTGGCGTGATCGTCATCGTGAAGGGGTAACCGCCGGCGCCAGCGTTGCAGCTCTCCGCCTCCCAGCCGATCTGGTCGCTGCCGCCGGAGCAGGTGGTGAACGCTTTGCAGTCCACCCCGCTGGGCCTGACGCAGGCGGAGGCCGAACGGCGCCTGGCCCGCTACGGGCCGAACCAGTTGCCCCAGGGCCGGCGGCGGCCGCTGTTGCTGCGACTGCTCGATCAGATGGGGCATTTCATGGCCCTGTTGCTGTGGATCGCCGGCGGACTGGCCTTCCTGGCCGGCACCCCCCAGCTGGGCTGGGCGATCTGGGCGGTGGTGCTGATCAACGGGTTGTTTTCGTTCTGGCAGGAATTCCAGGCGGAGCGCACCTTCGCCGCCCTGGTGCGCTCGCTGCCGCGTCAGGTGCAGGTGTGGCGCGATGGGGAGCTGCGGCGGCTGCCGGTGGAGCAACTGGTGGCCGGCGATCGGGTGCAGCTGGAGGAGGGGGATCGGATCCCGGCCGATGGCCGGCTCACCGAGGCCCATGCCCTCTACGTGGATCTCTCGGTGCTCACGGGCGAATCGCTGCCAGTGGCCCGCCATGCCCACACCCTTTCCGCCGCCCTTGCCGAAGCGTCGATGGCCACCGGCGAACGGGCCAATCTGGTGCTGGCCGGCAGCACGGTGGCCTCGGGGCGGGGGGAGGCGATCGTCTACGCCACCGGCAGCGAGACCGAATTCGGCCAGGTGGCGCGGCTGGCGGAGGGAACCCGGCGCAGCGTCAGCACCCTGGAGCAGCAGGTGAGCCGGATCGTGCACACGATCAGCACCGTGGCGGTGACGATGGGCCTGATCGCCTTCGGTCTCAGCTGGGCGTTCGTGGGGCTCGGCCCGCTCGAAAGCCTGGTGTTCGCCGTGGGGATCATCGTGGCCAACGTGCCGGAGGGGTTGCTGCCCACCGTGACCCTGGCCCTGGCGCTCAGCCTGCAGCGCATGGCCCGCCGCCGGGCTTTGGTGCGGCGGCTTTCGGCGGTGGAGACCCTGGGTTCGGTGAGCGTGATCTGCTCCGACAAGACCGGCACCCTCACCGGCAACCGCATGGCGGTGCAGGAATGCTGGTTGCCGGGGGGCGATACAGGCGGCGAGGCAGCGGCAGCGGCTACGGCCGAAGCGGCGCGCCAGCAGCTGCTGCAGGGGGCGGTGCTCTGCTCCAATGCGCGCCTGGAGCGGGGCGAGGACGACGAACCCTGGCGGGCCGTCGGCGATCCCACCGAAACGGCGATGCTGAGGGCGGCGTTGGAGGCGGGATTGGAGCCGATCGTGCAGAAACGTCTCTATCCCCGCCGCATTGAGATCCCCTTCGACTCCCATCGTCGCCGCATGAGCGTGGTGGTGGGCGATGGCGAGCAGGGCGACCTGCTGCTCACCAAGGGGGCGCCGCTGGAGCTGCTGGCCCAGTGCAGCCACTGGGTGGGTCCGGCGGAGGTGGAAGCGCTCGATGCCGAGCGCCGGCTGCGGGTGGAGGAGGCCAACGACGCCATGGCGGCCCGCGGCTTCCGCGTGATCGCGGTGGCCCGCCGCCGACTGGACGGACCGCCCGCCGCCGCCAGCGATCCCGCCAGCCCCCCCAGGCCCGATACCCCGGCCAGCGCCGAGCAGCTGGAGCAGCGGCTGGAGCTGCTCGGCCTGATCGGGCTCTACGATCCGCCCCGGCCGGAGGTGCCGGAGGCGATCCGCCGCTGCCATGAGGCGGGGATCAAGGTCACGATGGTGACCGGCGACTACGGCCTCACGGCGCAGGCGATCGCCCGCCAGATCGGCCTGCTGGAGCCCGCCGCCTCCGACAACGGCCAGCAGGGGGCTGATCCCGTGCGGGTGATCGATGGGGCCACCCTGGCTCGGATCAGCGATGTGCAGCTGCGCCAGCTGCTCAAGTACCGCCAGCGGCTGGTGTTTGCCCGGATCGCACCGGAGCAGAAACTGCGGCTGGTGCAGGCCTACCGGGCCCTGGGCGAGGTGGTGGCCGTGACCGGCGATGGGGTGAACGATGCGCCGGCGCTGCGGGCCGCCGATGTGGGGCTGGCGATGGGGCTGAGCGGCACCGATGTGGCGCGAGAGGCCGCCGACATCGTGCTGCTCGACGACAACTTCGCCACGATTGTGGAGGCCGTGCGCTACGGCCGTTCGGTGGTGGCCAACATCGGCAAGTTCATCACCTATGTGCTCGCCTCGAATGTGCCCGAAGTGGTGCCGTTCCTGGCGATGGTGACCCTGCAGATCCCGGCGGCGCTCACGGTGCTGCAGATCCTGGCGGTGGATCTGGGCACCGACCTGCTGCCGGCCCTGGGCCTGGGGGCCGAACCACCGGAACCCGGTGTGATGCGCTTGCCGCCAAGGCCCCGCGCCTCGCCGCTGCTCAACCGGCCGGTGATGGTGCGGGCCTACCTGGTGCTGGGGCTGGTGGAGGCGGCGATGGCGATGGCGGGCTATCTGCTGGTGTGGCAACGCAATGGGGTCGACTGGGCCACCCTCCAGCGGCTGGCCCCTTCCCTGCTGCATGGAGGGGCTCCGGCGGCTGTGGCGGCGATCCAGCACCAGGCCTCTGCGGTGGCCTTCGGTCTGATCGTGGCCTCCCAGATGGGAGCGTTGCTCGCCTGCCGCAGTGATCAACTGCCGTTCTGGCGGCTGCTGCGGGTGCCGAACCGTCTGTTGTGGCTGGGCCTGGCCAGCGAACCGCTGCTGGCCGCCTTTGTGGTGCTGCAACCGAAGCTGCAGGCCCTCTTCTCCACCGCCGCCTTCCCACTGGCCTTGCTGGGACCGATGGCCCTGGCGCCGTTGGTGGTGCTGCTGGTGGACAGCCTGCACAAGCGGGCACGGGGAATCACAACCCCGGCCTGCTCAATCAAGGGGCATGTTGTCCGTTCCGCTATGCCGTGGCATAGGCAAAGAGATTCTTCTAATAAATAAGAAAAGATGCTTCAAGCGCCCCGCAGCGGCCGTGCTGACAAGGTCAGCCGTTCGTTGCTAGGGGTAGAGAATTCACCAGTCCGGCAGCGATGCGCACCCTGTCATTCCTCCTGGCGGCTCTGGCCCTGTCAGCCACGCCGGCCGTGGCAGGTGCTGAACAGTTGGTGCCGCCAGGCCGCACCCCGGTGATCCCCACCCCCCAGGGCCCGCTCCGGGGCGTGGTGCGCAACGGGGTGATCGAAGTTCGCGGCATTCCCTACGCCCGCAAACCGGATCGTTGGAGCCTGCCCCAGCCCGCTGGCAACTGGAAGGAGCCGCTCGATGGAGGCAGTTTCGGCCCCGCCTGCCCCCAGTTGGCCCGCTTCGGGCTCACCGAGGCCAGCGACGCGGAGGATTGCTTGAGCCTCAATGTGAGCCGGCCCCGCTCCATCCCCGTGGGTCGGCGGTTGCCGGTTCTGGTCTGGATTCACGGCGGTGCCTTCGTGGGAGGGGCCAGCAGCCTGTACCGCCTCGACGCCCTGGCCCGTCGGGACCTGGTGGTGGTGACGCCCAACTATCGCCTGGGGGTGTTGGGGTTCATGCCCCATCCGGCCTTCGACCAAGTCAGCAACGGCAACCTCGGGCTGATGGATCAACGCGAGGCCCTGCGCTGGGTGCAGCGCAACATCGCCGCCTTCGGCGGGGACCCGACCAACGTGACCATCGCCGGCGAATCGGCCGGGGCCGGTTCGATTTGCGCGCATCTGGCGGCCCCCGAACTGAGCGGGGGGCTGTTCCACAAAGCCGTGCTGATCAGTGGTGGCTGTCTCGCCCCCCTGCCCACGGTGCAGACATACAGCCAGCTCGGCAGCGAGATTTCCGCTGCCGTGGGCTGCCGTGAGGGCAATCGGGAAGCCCTGCTGGCCTGTCTCAGAGCCAAACCATTGCAGCAACTCCTGGAGGCGGGGGATCGGGCCACGCAGGGCAAAACGATGAGCTTTGGTCCCTCAACTGGACCAGCCCAGGCGAATCCGCGCTCCATGGCGAAGGCCTTGGCAGAGGGGAAGGTGCTCAACGTGCCGCTGCTGATGGGTGGCGCCCGCGATGAGCTCCGCCTCTACATGGGCTACGAGCAGCAATCCAACGATCCGATCACCAAGAACAACTACGCCAATCGGCTATTCGCGCACTACAAGACCGACGCGGAGCAGAACCTGAATCCCGACAGCCCGCCCCTGAAGGAGCGGCGCGAACGCATCCTGGCGCGCTATCCGCTCAGGGATCCGAATCGCGCTCCCGAAACCATCGGCTCCGTGATCTCCCATTACAACCCGCAGGTAGGTATCAGCAACTGCCTCTATCTGCACACGGCCACGCAGATGCGTGAGCGCATCGGCATGCCGATCTATGGGTTTGAGTTCGCCGATCCGAATGCTCTGGTGCTGGGGGTAGGCATCACAGCGACACCCGATCCGAGGATGGAATTCGGTGCCGTGCACTCCTCGGCCCTCAATTATCTCTTCCCCCACCTCTCCAACACCAGCCGCATCGACGGCCCCGATCTGCTGCTGGAATCCCAGCCTCTGGCCGATCAGATGCAGCAGATGGTGGCCACGTTTGCGGCCACGGGGGTGCCCAGCGCCGCCGGCCTGCCTCCTTGGCCGATTTTCAAGGGTGGAACCAATGTGATGCGGTTGATGCCGGGCAAGTCAGCTGCCTACGACGCCAGCACTTACCACAGCTGCAGCTTCTGGCGGGATCTGTTCCCCGAGCAGCTCTCGTGAGGCCGGGTTCACGGCTCCGACGACCTGGGCAATCCATTCGTCAGCGACGCTGATTTTCAGATTCCCCGAGCCACGCGCACCTGGACGCACCCGGTGCAACTGGTCCAAACCAAACACAGCTCTAGGAGGTTCTTACGGTGCAGCGCTTCATCATCTCCCTGATTGGTCTGACCATGGCTCTCGGAGTCAACCCATCCATGGCATCGTCTCCGGCCTTCGCCCCGGCGTCGAAGCAGTCCCGAGCCGTCGTCCTGGTTTCCGGTGGCGCGACACGTACGCCGTTTACGACTCCGACGCAGGCTTGTAAGGACGGTGATGGCTTCCTCGCTGCGGGCAACACCTTCAGTGCCCTTCGCAAATTTCTGCTCGCCAAAGGCAGGCATGTGTTCACAGCGCCAGTGATGGATAACTGGGGCGTCGTGGAGGAGGCCCCTGACGACACGGTCGGCCCCTTCGCCAAATGCCCAATTCCATTACCTGCGTCTATGACGATCCTCTCGACAGGGGACTGGAACGCCGGTGGTGAGCGACTGGTCCGCTTTCTGGAGTATCTCCATACCCGATACGGGATCACCGATGTGGATCTTGTCGGCCACTCCAATGGCGGAATGTGGAGCCGCGCCGCGATCAAAGTGCTGAAGGACATCAACTCGCCCATCAAGGTGCGTTCTCTCGTCACCCTCTCTACGCCCCATACGGGGGCGACACCACCCCGCTTCTATGCCAAGGAAATTGACCTGGCGGCATGCAAGAAAATTCCCTTCTGCGAGCAATCGGTCCAAAACTGGAAGTTCTTAGTGAAGGCAAAGGATAAAGGGCTCAGTGCCTTGAACACGGTCTGGTACACCTCTGGGCCAGGAGGGTGGAACGCCGCCCAGGGCAGTGCGCTCCGAGGCATCCCTGTCACCTTGCTGGGTGGCACCTACTTACAAGCTCCCGGTGGCGACCCCTCCCTTTGGCCCTATGACGGGACTGTCTCTCGCTACAGCGCCTTTGCACAGGGCGTGACCTCCGAAGTCATCCCGTGGCGAACCTGTTGGCAGGGCTCACTGGTCCACTGGATCGGTTGGGCTGACGATCTCAAAATCCCGAGGGAAAAATCAATCACGGACAACCCCGAGGCGATGGCTCGCGTCAATCAAGCGATTGATGAAGCGGACGTTGCACTTCAACAACCCGACAAACAAGGTTGCACTTAGTGGGTGTGTCTCAGCAGGCTCGTCAGCGGAGCAGCTCAAGAGCCGCTGCTGAGGTGAACGTTCGCCATCACCTGGCCGCAAGGCGTAATCAGCGAAGGAGAGAGCCTTACGGAGGCGGCTCAGGTGTATGGCGATGTTAGGCAGTTTTTGAAGCATCTGCTTGATTTTGGCACAAGCGTTGGAGAATCTCAGCGCAATAAGAAGACACCCTGAGGGAGTTCCAAAAGATACTTACTGTATCAGCAAGCTCCAGCTCCTCCTTGGAATATCTTACTTGCATCTTGACGCTTGAAACAGCCTGAATGCTGCTTTCTAGATGTTCGCTGTCTTCGCATTTAGTCTTTAAATAATTCCAGATCTTGCGAATTCCATGGCGAAAGTCTTTCTCAATCAAGTCCTCTTCTATGCCTTCAACAGATAATAGCAGGGACTTAAGCATTTTCTCGCCCATTGCTGTGAATGAAAGGCCGAGTTATTTGTGTCATGGGGAATGGTAAGGCATCTTCCTGCAATTACACGATCGCGATCTGCTCTAATGAGAAATGGATCACTCGCAAGCCTAGACATCGTCGATTCTAATTGTACTATAGTGAATAAGTTCTGAATAGACAGCATTAGTTGATACCCCTCTTCGAATGTGCGACCTATTGCACTGATCTCTTCACCTGTAAGCAATGATCCCGTAAGTGGGGTAAACCCCTCAACCAGCTCCATGAAGTCTATTCGGTGAGGCCCAGCACCAAAGCAGATTGGTATTCGGAGGAAATAGATATCATCCAATACGATGATTGGAATCGAATCCAGGTGCAGAATCCACTGAGATCGCTCACCGTAATACTGCCTATACCATTCTTGAATCTTATCATAAAGATCCTGTCCTTCATAATCTAGATTTGGAAATCGCTTCCTTTCCCATGAAGGAAGAAAAGTGAAGGAGGAACCGGGCGAAATCTTGTCAAAGGCCAGATAAGCCCGCTCCGGTGACTGCCAGGAAAGATGCCGCCCCAGCCGCTGGTCAGGCGGCCATCTCCAACGTAGCCGCAGTGATGCCGTTTCCCGGTGGCGGCGGATTGATCCAGACCACCTCGGGTTGTCGCCAGCAGCGGGTGCTACGACAACATCCTGGTGGAAAGGTTGTGGCGCACCGTCAAATATGAGGAGGTCTATCTACGTGCCTACAGCGATGGCTGGGAAGCAGAGACCAGCCTGGCTCGCTTCCTCTGGAGGTACTGCCATGTAAGGCCGCAT
>JBKDOV010000070.1:0-3785 GCA_046342815.1 Cyanobacteriota bacterium | reverse complement strand
GCTCAGTGCCGCGCTGGCCTGGTTGCTGTTCCTGCAGGTGGAGCGTCGGCTGCCGTCCATCAACCCGGAGAGCGAGGAGTGATCCGCAGCTCGGCAGCCGCAGGCGGCACCAGATTCACGGCGTTGGCCCCTCCACCAGGGCCTGAATCATCACCAGCGCATCGACGTATCCCAGGCGTCTGTGGCGGAACGCCCCCGGCAGGGTGCCGACCACCTGAAAGCCGTTGCGCTGCCAGCAGCGGATGCCGGCGGTGTTGCTGCTCACGACCAGGTTGAATTGCATCATCCGAAAGCCAAGTCGGCGCGCCAGCTGCAGAGAGTGCTGACAGAGCCGGCTGCCGACACCCTGGCGCCGGGCGTGCTCGGCCACCACATAGCCCGCGTTGGCCACATGGGCCCCGAGGGCCAGCGAGTTGGGCCTGAGGTAGTAGGTGCCCACCAGCGTGCCGGTGGCATCCACGGCCACCATCACCGCCTGGCTCTGCTCCACCCACGCCACCTGAGCCTCGGCTTCGCTGATGGCTGGGTCGTGGGGGAAGGTTTCACCGGCGCGGAACACCGGCTCCAGCAGCGCCCACAGCGCCGGCCAGTCGGCCAGCTCGTAGGGGCGGATCTGCAGGGGCGATGGGGCGGGAGTCAGAGATCAGGAGCGCTGCTCAGTGATTGTCACCCCCAACAGGAAGGCGCCCCGTGGGGGGCGCCTTAGCACCGGCCTGTGATCATCGCCTTGGCATCTGGGGCTTGATCGGGTCGGGTGTCTGGGTTTCACGCATCACCTGTCTGGGGCCTGGCAGGAAAGGAATGGAGATCACGTCTAGGAGAAGAGATGCTCGGGGCTTGACCTTCTCGGTTGTGATCCCGGCTTGGGTTATGCAGCCCAAGATTTAAGAACGCGGGAATCAGAAGTGGCGTATGACTCTCTGCGGCTACGGGATGGCGTTCTCGCTGCACCATCGAGTTCACCTGTTGTGTGTCGCATCGTTGGCACACCTCCGCTGTGCGCACCGGCTCGGGTGATCCCTGGCCGGACTCTTTGGGAGGGTGAGGGTCGGGTTGGCTACCGGGCCTCCCCTCAACTTCAAAGTACGCCCTTTTTCAGGCGGCGGCGGCCCGCTGGAGTACCTGTTCCCGTACCTCTTCAAAACCACTCAGCACCCAGAGCCAGGACGATGCCAGACAGGGCCGATTCCCCGTATCCGCACACACCCGCCAGAACGCGAAAGGGCGTGTTCCGCCTGGAGGAGCTGCGGCACGGGGCCCGCGAGGGGCCGGCGCGCCTTCCTGCAGCTCTCTGCCGCTGATCTGGGATGCACGAGCCAGAGTCCTCAGCAATCACCAGCTCGATCGTCCTGGCGGCAGATGATCCCGCCGCACTGGCTCAGTTCTATGGCGCTCGGCTTGGCGTTGCGCCGCAGCAGGGCTTGAGCGGCACCCACTGGCGCGTCCCCTGGCCGGCCGGCGGCTGGCTGGAGGTCTACGCCCCATCCCGGAACCGGCCGCAGCTCCGCCAGCAGGGTCGCCTGGCGCTGTGTCTGCAACGTCAGGCCGATGGGCCCGGCGCCCTTGCCGTGCTCCATGCCTGGATCAGCACGGCCCTGGATCTGGGTGCCACCGCAGAAGATCCGCCGCGCCAGGAACCATTCGGCGCTGAGGCCTGGCTGCTGGATCCGGAGGGCAACCGCCTGCTGCTGCTCGTGTTGCCTGCCCCGTGAAGCCCCACCCTTCGCCGGCACTCCGGTTCAGCCCAGGCCCCCCAGCCGGATCAGCGCCCCCACCACCACGAAGGCGATCGCCAGGGCGGTGATGCCGCGGATGTGCCAGGCCAGACCGGTGAGGTTGTCGTCCGTCAGGTTGGGGATCAACCGCAGCCGGGCGTGGATCGCCAGGGCAGCGGTGGCGGCCAGCAGCAGCAGCTTCACGCCCACCAGCATCCCGATCGGGTTGACCTGGCTGAACAGCCCCCGGAAGCCGGGGAGATAGATCCAGCTCATCCACAGCCCGGTGAGCACCTGAATGGCCAGGGCGGTGAGACCCAGCGGCTCGAAGGTCTCCTCGAAGGCGCGGATCTCGGCCGCGCTTTGTGCCCGCAGCGCTCTTGGCAGCACCCCGAGGTCCAGCACCAGATGCCCGCCGGTCCACACCGTCGCGGCCAGAGCATGGACGATCACCAGCAGCGGGAACACGGACATGGAAGACCCCGGGCAGCTGCTCCCACGATGGCCCGCCGCCTTCGCCGCGCAGGTCTTCCGTGATCAACCAGATGGTGCCGTTTTCCTCGGTGTCGAGGTCGCGAGTCGCCGGATAGGGACGATTTACGAAGCCCTTTGATAAAGCTTCTCCAGCCGCTCCCGGTTGAGGTCGACGTACAGCACTTCATCTCCGGGCTCGGGAGCCTCGGGATGGCGCTTGGGCCTGGAGCCAGTTCTCTGGGCAGAAGCAAGCGGAGCAGAGCCGCGCAGGTTCTGGCTCATCAAGGCAAAAGCTCCACCGGCGATCAGCGCGAAGCAGATCAGGTAAACAGCAGCCAGAAGGTCGTTCAAGGACAGGGGAATCTTTCGATCAGCCTAGTGTGAAGAAATGTTGAGCGTGGCCCGCGGTTCTTCGGGTCCGTGAGGTTGGAGGCTCAGCAGGCTCTGGAAAGGGGCAACACCAGCGCTTCCGCCTCCGGGCGCTCAAGACGGAACAGTCGGTCGTCAGCGGCACGGCGGCTGATGTGCAGAAACAGGGGGATGTCAATGCCGAACTCCTGCTCGAACAAAGCCGACACTCCAAGGGTCTCGCCCAAGCCACAGGCGCGGATGGCACGGCCAAGTCCCTGACGAGGGTGATCCGTGAGCACCATGAACAATTGGCTCAAGCGATGTTCCTGCAGTGCCTGAACGGGCGTGACTCCACGGATTTGATCGAAACTGAACTCCAGACAGCGCAGGCTGGTTCCAAGCGAGTCGGCGAGATCCGGCATCTGAATTGGATCAGAGAAATGCAAGCCGAAATAGCGCGAGGCATTGGTTACAACTTGCCGGGGGTTTGCGCAGTCGAGTGGAGCACAGGAAACGGTCTTATTGTTAACATCAAATACCGACAGAGATGGGTAGCATTCAACGGTCACGCATGCTGAAACACGTGACACCAATCACGTGCGTTCTCCTGGCATCAATCTGCACGGCCGAGCGAACCTGAAGCCACGGGTCGGCAGGCAATGGCACACATTGCAATCAGCGGTTTTGCAATGTCATCTGGCGAATTAAAACGACACCTTCTCTCGTAAAGATTCAGCTGCTCCTGATGGACGATCTGGGAAGCCGGCGCCAGCCTGCCTGCTTCGGGGCCTTCAACGGCAGCTGCGGCCGATGAAGGGGGATGCCTTGCCGCTGTAGCTCACCACCACCCGCTTCTTGGCCCGGGTGGCCGCCACATGCAGCAGGGAGCGCTCCTGCTGTTCGAACCAGGCCCGGCAGAAAGACCTGGTCGAACTCCAGACCCTTGACCCGGTGCATGGTGGCGAGCCGCAGGCCCTCCGCCTGCAGCAACCCATTGAGCTTCTCCACCGCCTTGTTGGTGCGGGCCGCCACGCAGGTGGATGCCAGGGACTGCTGCTCGTCGCGCAGCTGACGCAGGGTGCTTACCAGGAAACGCTGCTCTTCTCCCGGATCCTCGAAGCCCAGCACGAGGGGGGCATCGCCGTGGAGCAGGGAGCGGTCGGCGCTGCTGGGATCACGGCCCCCCGCGAGATCATCGAAATCGAGGCCGTGCAGCACGGCGGTGGCCCAGGCGCGGGTTTCCTC
>JBKDOV010000069.1:0-26180 GCA_046342815.1 Cyanobacteriota bacterium | reverse complement strand
GGACCCCGCCGGTGGCCACATCCAGCGGGATCCGGCCACCGGCGAGCCCACTGGGGTGCTGGAGGAAACAGCCGGCATGCCCTTCATGGCCCTGATTCCCCAGCCCGATCTGGCCGAGAAACTGCGCCGCTTCGATCAGGTGCAGAAATGGTGGGCCAGTTTCGGTATTACCACCGCCCAGGACGGCCTCAGCAACCCTGCCAATGGGGCCCTGCTGCGGGAGGCTGGCCGCCAGGGGCGACTGATCCTCGATGTCGTGAGCTATCCCTTCTTCCGGGTGCTGGGCGACCTGACCAGCCTTGATCAGCGGGCCAAGGGCGTGGAGATCGTCACCCCCGGCAGCGATCCGAGGGCCGCCGGGGCGGCAGCTGCCCCCGCCCCGATCAGCTCGATGGTGTCGAACGCCGGCCGGGAATTCGCCAGTGGCGCCGCGGCGGCGGTGGCTCCGCCGGCCGATGGCGCCGGCACGGCCGCGCGGCTCAAGGTGGGCCTCTACGAGAACCACCTCAAGATCGGCGGCATCAAGCTCACCGGCGATGGCTCACCCCAGGGCAAGACCGCCTACATGAGCCAGCCCTACGCCGTTCCGCCGCCGGGTCAGAAGGCCGATTACCGCGCCTACGCGGTGATGAACCAGCAGGAGGTGAGCGATTGGGTGGCCTTCGGCTACCGCAATAACGTTCAGATCATCACCCACACCAATGGCGATGCCGCCCTTGACCAGTTCCTGGTGGCGGTGCAGCAGGCCCGTGCCACCTATGGCACCAAGGATCTGCGGCCGGTGGCGATCCATGCCCAGCTGGCCCGCCATGACCAGGTGGACCGCATCAAGGAGCTGGGCATCGTGCCCAGTTTTTTCACGGCCCATACCTTCTTCTGGGGTGACTGGCACCGCCAGAGCTTCGGGGAAGTGCGGGCGGCGGGGATCAGTCCCACCGGTTACGCCCATCGCCAGGGGGTGATCTTCACCAACCACAACGACTCGCCGGTGGTGCCCCCCGACATGCTGCGCCTGGCCCAGACGGCGGTGGTGCGCACCACCCGCAGCGGCTTCGTGTTGGGTACGGCGGAGCGGGTGAGCCCCTATGTGGCGCTCAAGGCGATCACCGACTGGGCCGCCTACCAGTATTTCGAGGAGACGAGCAAGGGTACCCTGGAGCCCGGCAAGCTCGCCGACCTGGTGATCCTGGAGCGCGATCCCCTCAAGGGGGATCCCAGCACCATCAGCACGATCAAGGTGGTGGAAACGATCAAGGAGGGCCGGCCGATCTTCCGGCTGGGGGTGGACCGGATCGATACCGCCGCCGCCCAGGCCGCCAGCCGGGTGGCCGCCACGCCGGAGCTGGCCGAGCAGCGGATCCACAAGCACTGACCCCAATCAGCAGATCACCTTCCCCCTCACCAGCGGGCTGTTGGTCTCAGCCCCCCCTCACAACCTAAACATCACCTCGGAGATCACCACCCAGGCGTTTTTGTCGCCAAAGGCGTCGTAGGTGGTGATCTTGTAATTGCCCTCGAGCCCCAGCTGCAGCCAGGGGTTCACGTCCCAGATCACGTTGGCGAAGGCCGTGCTGTTCACCTGCAGGCCGAACAGGCCGGAATCCTGGGCGTGGTCGATGCCGTAGCCGAGGTTGAGGCGCAGGTTGTCGGCCAGATACACATACAACTGAGCCCAGCCGCCGGCGGTGGGCACCGCCTGGTTGGTGCCGCGGTTGTAGCTCTGGAAGATGCCCGCCATGTATTCGGCCAGGCCCTGGCCGGTGTAGATCTCGCCGTTGACGCCGAAGCGGCTGCCCAGGGCGAGCTGGCCGTCAAGGGCGGCCCCCCACACATCCACCGTGGATCGGTCGGCCTTCAGGGTGAGTGGATCGGTGGGGCGGATGTTGTCGAGCACCCGCAGCTGCCCGAGCACGCCGGAAACCCCCAGCTCCACAGGCCGCAGCCGGCGCCCGCCGGCCCGTTCGCTCACGGCTCCGAAGCCGAGGTTGAGGCGGGCCTCCAGGTTGGGCCAGCCGTTGTCCTCCACCAGCTCCTGGGTCTGCAGGTTGGTCAGATCCAGGTCGCTGGGCAGGGCGGTGGTGATCGGCGACGACACCGCCAGCTGCAGCAGGCCTCCGAACTCGGGCCCGCTGCCGATGCTGCGCTCCACCCGGAATTGCGGCCGGTAGGAACCGGGGTTGCCGCTGGCGGCCAGTTTGCCGGTGGTCACGTTGTCCGGATCGCGCGGGGCGAACACATCGAAGTTCTGGCCGGCGGCGATGCGCCACTGGCCATTGCTGATCTCGCCGAAGAACACCACCGGCGTGAAGCTGTAGCCCTCGGCCAGCAGGTTGTCCTGGAGCATGAACAGGGCAAAGGCGCCGGGGGTCCAGTTGCCCCACTTCGGTCCCTGGAACGCCGCCGTCACCGTGCTCTGCTGGGCCGATAGGTCGTAGGAGGAGTCGGGATCCTTGGGGCTCCCCACCAGGGGCTGGCCCGGGTTGGACACGTAGCGGCTGCTGGAGAAACCCAGCAGCTTGGCCTCGGCCGAGAGGCGCAGGCTGGCCCCTTGGGCCTGGAGGGTGAAGCCCTTCCCCGGTGTGTACTGGAGCGGATCCGGGGCTGGCTGTTGCCCGCCGGCAAATTCAGGGGCTGTGATCGCGGGGGGTTGGCCGTTCAGCTCGGAGCGGAGCTGGGCTAGGTCGCGGGCGAGGCCGTCCTGCCGGGCGGTTTCCGCCGCAATGCGCCGGCGGGAGGCCTCCAGCTCCTGCTCCAGCTGCTGCAGTTTTTCGGAGATGCCCAGCGGCGCCCGACAGGCGGGGGTGCTGGCCAGCCGGGCCGCCAGGGTTGGATCGGCCAGCAGCAGCTGGGACGCCGGTGCACTGGAGGAGAGCCCCAGGGCGCTCCGGCATTCCGGGCGCTCCAGGGCTGTTTCCGCTCCATCGGCCGGTAGCGCCTCAGCGCGGGCGGGGGGCAGCGACAGCGGCGGCAGGGCGCTGCCTCCGATCACCAGCAGCGACAGCAGCAACGGGCGGGGCACGCGTGCAGGGGCGAAAAACTGGCTGGATGATCGCCAGAGCGCCGCAGATCTGCCATCACGATGCAGTAATCAAGATGCGCAAAAAGCGCAAATCTGCAGCAACGTCTGGGAAGCAGCCCTACCTTTCGGCCCAATCCCTGAGCCTCCCGTGACCAGGATCCGGTTCGTTTCGCTGTTTCGTGATCCATCAATCGTGGCTCTGGGTCTGGCACTGACGCTGTTGCCAGCGGCCACAGCAGCGGAACGTCCCGCTGCGATTCCTCAGGCCACCAAGGAACCTGAAACGCCTCAGGAGCTGCGTAGCGAGGAGGCTGGTCTGGCCAAGCAGCTGGCAAACCCGGTCGCCTCGCTGATCAGTGTGCCGTTCCAATTCAACGTGGATGAACGGATCGGCCCGGCGGAGGACGTGCAGCGCCTCAACCTCAACATCCAGCCGGTGGTGCCGTTCAAGCTCAATGGCGACTGGAATGTCATCTCCCGCACCATCCTGCCGGTGGTCAACTACCAGGGCTTTGCGGGGCCTGAAAGCGGCCAGATCAATTTCGGCGACACCCTGCAGAGCCTCTTCCTTTCGCCGGCTAAACCGGGCCCCAAGGGGGTGATCTGGGGCATCGGGCCGGTGGCACTGGTGCCCACCGCCACGGCCCAGCTCAGCGGCATTCACCAGTGGGGTCTCGGGCCCACCGGGGTGGCGCTCGTACAACGGGGCCATTGGACCGTCGGTGCCCTCGCCAACCACCTCTGGAGCGTGGCCAACAACGGCTCCGGCTCCGACCTCAATGCCACCTTCGTGCAGCCGTTCGTGAGTTACACCACCACCAACGCCTGGACCTTCTCCGTCAATACCGAAACCACCTACGACTGGGAGGCGGACCAGTGGGCCGTACCGATCAATCTGGTGGTCTCCAAGGTCACGAAGGTGGGCGATCAGTTGCTCTCGGTCGGGGCCGGCCTGCGCTACTGGGCCGATGGTCCGGAGGCCGGTCCGCACGGATGGGGCGGGCGTCTGGTGGTGACATTGCTGTTCCCCACCCGCTGAGCAATCTCCATCCTTGAGGGGGCACGGATCTCTTTCTGTTTCGTTTCGCAAGCACCATGGTTTCCCCTGTTTCCCCTCTTGCCTCCCTTGCCGTGGGCCTGGGCCTGATCGGCACGGTGGCTTCCCCGGTGATGGCTGTGCCCATCGCCAGCGCCGCTGCCGCCAGCCTCTACAGCGGCGGCGACATCCTCACCATGGCCGGGCCGAAGCCCGTCTATGCCGAAGCCCTGGTGGAGAAAGGGGGCCGCATCACCTATGTGGGGCCGCTGGCCGGTGCGATCCGCGCCGCCGGCCCTGCGGCCCGCAAGGTGAACCTGGCCGGCCGCACCATGCTGCCCGGCTTCATCGATGCCCACGGCCACTTCATCTATTTCGGCAAGAACCTGATCGATGCCGACCTGTTCGGTGCCGGCTCAATTGAGGAGATCGTGCGCCGCATGAAGCTGCAGGCCGCCAAGGTGGCTCCGGGCGAATGGATCGTGGGGTTCGGCTTCACGGGCACGGCCCTGCCCCGCTACCCGAGCGTGGCGGAGCTCGATGCGGTGTCGGCGGATCGGCCGGTGATGGTGGTCGACAGCTCGGGCCATGCCGGTGCCTTCAACTCGGCGGCCCTGCGGGCGGCGGGGGTGAGCGCCGCCACCCCCGATCCGGCCGGCGGCAAGTTTGAGCGCCAGGCCGATGGCCGCACCCCGGCGGGCAAGGGCGAGGAGACGGCCCTCAACATGGTGCGCGAGAAGCGGCCCGCCTTCCAGGGCGCCACGGCAGATGCAGTGATCACCGGCGCCAGCCGCCTCTGGGCCAGCTACGGCCACACCACGGCCCAGGAATGCGGCGTGGGGCTGGGCAGCGACGACATCACCCTGGTGCGTAACGCCATCGACAAGCGCCTGCTGCCGCTCGACCTCTACATCTGCGCCAAGGATTCCAGCGTTGATGCGGTGAGCGCCGCTGCCCAGAAGGTGGCCAGTGATTACGACCTCTCCAACCCCGCGGCCGGCGCCGGCTTCGCGCGCCAGGAGCGGATCGCCGTGGCGGCGGGGGCCAGCAGCGGCAACACCAGCGAGCGCCTG
The DNA here is from genome assembly GCA_046342815.1 of Cyanobacteriota bacterium. GTDB lineage: Bacteria > Cyanobacteriota > Cyanobacteriia > PCC-6307 > Cyanobiaceae > Cyanobium. The sequence goes on along the minus strand of JBKDOV010000069.1, from coordinate 21,052 downwards.
CTGGCGATGCGCGTCGATCTCGATCGCCGCTACGTCAACCGGGTGCGGCTGGGGGGCATCAAGTTCTGGCTGGATGGCTCCATCCCCACCGCCTGGATGAGCCAGCCCTACACCAGCCCGCCGCCTGGCGCGCAGCCCGGCTACCGCGCCTACGAGCAGATTCCCGATGCGGTGCTGGAGCAGGCCTTTGACCGCTGGTGGACCGGCAACGTGCAGATCAACATGCACATGAACGGCGACGCGGCGGCCGAGCAGGCGCTGCGGGCGATCGAGAAGGCGGTGAAGAAGTACGGCATGACCGGCCACCGGCCGGTGTTCATCCACGCCACCTACCTGCGGCCCGACCAGATCCAGCGCCTGAAGGCCGTGGGCGGTGTTCCCAGCTTCCTCACCACCGGCCTGATCCCCGGCGGGGAGGCGGTGCTGAAGCTCTGGGGCCCCGAGCGGGCCGCCCAGTCGATGGCAGCCATCAGCATGGAGCAGGCCGGCATTCCCTTCACCTTCCACCACGACGCGCCGGTTTCCCCCCAGCCGTGGGTGCTGCCGCTGGTGGATTCGGGGGTGAACCGCCGTACGCCCCAGGGGGTGGTGATCGGCCCTGACCAGAAGGTCTCCCCCTATCTGGGCCTCAAGGCAGTGACCGCCAACGCCGCCTTCCAGATCAAGGAGGAGAAGAGCAAGGGCACCCTCGAGGTGGGCAAGCTCGCCGACCTCGTGATCCTGGAGCGCAATCCCCTCAAGGTGGAACCCACCACGATCAAGGACATCCAGGTGGTGGAGACGATCAAGGAAGGCCGAACGATCTTCCGCCGCGAGACAGGCACCCAGGTTTCGACGGCCCTGCCAACGGCAGGAGGTTCACGCCCCTGCCTGCATGAGCATGGCCACGGGGAGGAGCCGGCCCTCACCGCTCCGGCACGGGATACGGTGAACATGCTGCAGCAGGCCGCCCTGGCCCCTTGGGATGCGGCAACCCATCACTGATCTCCGCCGACCCTCCCCTGCGGCCTGATGCTCACGATCCCTGGGCATTGGGCCGCCTCCTGCGTCACCGAACCACAGCTGCCGTTCCTGCGGCTGCCGGAAGTTTCAACATCGCTGCAGGATCCGGTACAGCTGGCCGAGCAGCTGGCCGCCCTGTTGCCGGTGCTGAATTGCGACGTGGTGGTTCCGGTCTCCTCCGGCCGCCCGTTTGTCTGCCTGAATGGCGGGCTGCCGCTGGGGCCCCTCAGCATCGTGGCCCTCTGGGGCTCGGGGCTGTGGGGGGAGGTGGATGGCAGCGATCAGGCCTGCTTCATCCTTCCCTATCGCGGCAGTGGCCACTTCCGTCAGGCCGGGCGGAGTCTCAGCAACCTGGCGGGCCGCACCCTGCTCTATCTGCCGCCGGAGCCATGGCGCACCAGAAACGACGCGATGGGCGGGATCACGATCCGGCTGGATCCCGCTCTGATCCGCCAGGTGGCCCGCACCATGGCCGGCCCGCTCGTGCCTCCCGAGCGCTGGATCGACCTGGGCCGCTATCCCCTCATGCTTCCGGTGCATCAGGTGCCCAATGGCGACCTGCAGTTTCAACGCCTCTACCGGTTGATGGCCTTCATCGATGGCCTGCTGCTCAGCCATGGCTCGCTGGCGGCAAGCCTGCGCCTCGACGACCTGCTGCTGCGCCAGCTGGTGCAGCTGCTGGCTCCCGGGATGTTGGCGGAGTCCGCGGATCGGCTGGAGCGCGGAACGGATGCCATTGATGAGCTGCTCGACTGGATCCACGCCCATTGCCACCAACCGATCAGCCTTTCCGAACTGGAACAGCGCTCCCACTATTCGCGCCGCAGTCTTCAGTACGCGTTCAAGGCCCGTTTCGGCTGCGGCCCGATGCAATATCTGCGGCGCCAGCGGCTCTGGCGTGCGAAGCGCCAACTGCAGCAACCCGGCAGCCTCACCACCATCTCGCGGGTTGCGATGGCCTGTGGCTACATCAGCCTGGCCAGCTTCAGCCGGGATTTCCAGCGTGCCTTTGGGGTTGCGCCCTCGAAGTTGCTGAGGATCCATCGAGATAGGAGCGATCCTCCGTGCCGAACACCTGATCCCAGAACGTGAAGTAGAGGCCGTAGTGCACCCAGGGGTTGCGGTGATGGATCGAATGGTGTGCAGGGCCGATCATCCAGCGGCCGAGCCAGTGGTGGGGAAACCAGCCGGGAAGACGTTCGGCCCCCAGATGGTTCACCGCCGCCCAGATACTCATGGTGGTGAGCACGGCCAGCAGGGTGATCGGGTGAAGCGGCACGACCATCACCACACCGATCAGGAACAGGGCCTGCACCAGGGCCTCGATCGGGTCGAAGGCGAAGGAAGTCCAGGGGGTGGGCGGGGTGGTCCAGTGGTGGCCCCGGTGACAGATCAGATAGAGCGAGGGATGGTGAAACAGCCGGTGGCTGAAATAGAAAAAGGCATCCTGCAGCAGGAGTACCCCTGCGTAGCTCACAGGGAGATACCACCAGCCGAACTGATCGGGGTTTCCGTAGAGCCGGGTGACTCCCAGGCTGGTGAGCAGGGTGAGCAGTGCCGCCATCAGGGCGAACACCGCTGATGACCCCACCGCAAGGGTGATGTCATGCCGCATGCGCAGCCCTGCGGCAGCAGGGGCGGGGCTCGGAGACCAGCGCTGCAGCAGCAGGTGCAGTCCGCCGGCCACCAGCAGGTAGCGCCCCAGCAGGATGGCGAAGAAGAGTGCCCCGTTCAGCCAGAAGCGTTCGCCGATCGCCATCTGCATTCCGCCGCTTCCCCTTCCCTTTTCCTGGCTTCATTCTGGTGAGCCCAGCCGGTGTTGCTGGCGAAAATCAGGGCCTGAGCACGGTCACCCGATTGTCCAGCGGGCCAGACCGCCGCCGCGCCCCCGGGCCGCCAGCCAGCGTTCCCCACCCGGGCCACGATCGGCGGCGATCAGGGCGAAGAAGGGCAGACGTGACGGACTGGGGCGGCTCAGGTTGCGGCGGAACAGGGTGAAGGTGCCGCTGCGCAGCTCCACTTGCTCGAACCAGAACATCAACAGCGGCCGTTTCCCCCGCAGTTCCCCCTGGCCTTCGAAACAGAGCGTCAGTCCCGCCAGCCGAACTGAATTCCTCAGCCGCAGCCCGCCGGCATCAACTGCCTGCCCTGCTGCCGGCGCGATCTCCAGGCGTGCTCCCAGCCCCCGCAACAGGGCGGAGGAGAAAGCCGTTGGTTCCCGTTTTCCCTTCCCCCACACCTGATCCAACCGCCATTCCCCGATCAGGTCGGCCTGGGTCAGTCCACTGCCCTGGTTTCTGCTCCGTCGCTCCAGCTGCAGCAGAACCTCGGCATCGGGCAACGGCGGCTCGGGAGGGGGGTTCATCGGCAATCCGGCTGGCCTCCCCACCTTTGCATCGCCCTGGGCCCTGGCAGCGCGGGAGGGCCACCCCGCCACCCCGCCACCAATGTTTATTGAGAATCGCTTGCAAAAATGCCGGCCCCTTGCCTAGATTGCGAGTCATTCGCAATAAGGTTCCCGTCGACGATGCCGCTCCGTCCTCCGGTTTCCGCTTCCCTGGCTGTGCTTCGTCTCCGTGCCGGCCAGGCCCTGCTGATCGACCCGGCTCTGCGTCCGGGCAACCGCTGCCTGGAGGTGCTTGAGGGAATCGCCCGGGTCTATTGCCCTTGTGAGGAAACCGAGGGCATGACCCTGGCCTTCCTCCAGGCCGGCGACCAGCTCTGCACCGAGCGACTCTGCAGTGAAGGGGTCTGCATCGAAGCCCTCACCCCCCTCTGCTTTCGCAGCGACGCCGAACCCCGTCCGGGCCATGGCTTCGATCCGGTGACCGAATGGACCCTGCAGCTGCTGCGGATCCGTCACCTCGGCAGCGCCGAACAGCGTCTCCATGCCCTGTTCTCCCTGCTGGTGCGGCGCCTTGGTCGGCGCTGCGGCAACTGGTGTGATCTGCCTTTCCGCCTCACCCACGATCGGATCGCCGAGCTGATCGGCACCACCCGTGTCACCACCACCCGGCTGATCTCCCGCATCCGCTCTGCCGAGCTGCTTGAGGTGCCCAGTGGCGATCAGGGCCTGCGGCTGGCCCCCGAGCTGGTGGAATCAGCTCCCCTGGCCGCCGCCTGATCCCGCCAGCACGGCCCCCTTCCCCGCCAGCGCGATCAAAGCCGCCCAGAATCGGAGGGTGATCGACTATGCCCTGCGTCTGCGCAGCCTCTGGCTCACCTATCTGTTGGCCATGCTGTTTCATGTGGATCTGGGGTTGATGCCCCTTTTCCACGGCATCTCTCCGGAAATCGAGAGCCAGCTCGACCCCGCCCGGTTGCCGTTGTTGTTCTGGGCGATGTTGATCTATTTCCTGTTGCCGTTGGCGGCGATTCTGCTGATCGCCTATGCGGCCAGTGAATCGGGCGCCAGTGGGAGGTTGCACTGGCGCTGGTGGCGCCGCCTGCACTTCTGGCTGAGTGTGGTCTACACGGTCACCAATCTGCCGCACCTGGTCGCCGACATCCTCGTGCCGGATTCCCGCGGCGACCAGGTGGCCCTGATGCTGGTCCTGGTGCTGATCGGTCTGTTGATCAACCGGGAGGCCTGGCAGTGGTGGCGCGAGCTCAGCCCCCGTGCTCCTGCAGCCAGTGCACCAGATCGGAGAGCATGAGCTCGCGATCAAGGTCGTCGTGCAGATGGTGATAACTCTCGGGATAGAAGCGCCATCGCTTGTCCTCACTCCCCAGGGTTTCGAAGAAGCGGCGGGCCGGCCCCGGCGGGGTGACCTGATCGGCACCGCTCTGCAGCAGCAGCACGGGCGTGCGCAGTTCCGGGGCCTGGCGGCGGATCCGGTCGGTGGCCGCCAGGAATTCGCAGGCCAGCCGGGCCGTGGCCCGGTGGTGATGCAGGGGGTCGGCGGCATAGGCCGAAAGCACGGCCGGATCGCGGCTGGCCGTTTCGAGGGCGAAGCCGGGATCGAGGCTGAAGTGCGGATGGAAGCGGGAGAACAGGCGGGCCACCAGCAGGCGCCAGCGTTGGATGCCGTCACTGGCGATCGCCGGGTTGCAGAGGATCGCGCCGGCAATCGGCAGGGGGTGGGCACCGTTCTGCCGGTCCAGCAGCAGATCCACCACCACGGCTCCCCCGAGGCTGTGGCCGAACAGAAAGGAGGGAGGGCGCGAGGGCCCGCAAAGCAGTGGTTCGATCACCCCCGCCAGGGCGTTCCGCAGATCGGCCCATTGACGGATCCAGCCGCGCTCCCCGGCCGAGAGCCCATGGCCCGGCAGGTCCGGTGCCAGCACTTCGTAGCCGCAGTGGTTGAGGTCTGTCGCCAGCCGCTTGAACTGGCCGCCATGGCCCCCAAGCCCATGGACCAGGAACACCGTTGCCCTTGGCTCCGGGCCCGCGGCCCAGCGATGCAGGTGAATCGGATCGGGGATCGGGATCGGAAGGTCCCCTTCAAGCCTCAGCTTCCATCATGCCGAAAGAATGGATGGGCGCTGCGGTTCGGAGGCGAGCTCTTCGGCCTGGAGGCGTTCCACCAGTTCGCTGCCGGCAGGAGAGTTGCGCCAGATCTCCAGATCACTGCCGGGCGGGCAATGGAACCCGAACAACTCAAACGGAAAAAGGAGCCGTTCGAGAAAGAAATGGTCGGGTCCACAGCAGCGCAGCAGCAGCAGCTCGTCGGTGGCATTGCGGTAGCTGCACAACAGTGATTCCACGAAGGGCTCTGATGCGGAGGTGACAAGTCATTCAGTCACCTCTGCCGTCTCGTCTTGGTACCGAGGGCGACGATTCAGGCAGACGCGGCGGAATTGCCGCAGCCTCAGCTGCGGCGCAACCAGCCCGGCGCTCCGCTGAACCATTCGCCGAGGTCATCCCGCCGCGGATCGAAAGCCCCTTCGGGGCCCACCTCGCCGAGGTCCATCTGGGCCAGGAAGCGATCCAGTCCCTCCCGTGGCACGCCTTCCAGCTGGCGGCGCCGTGCCTTTCGCAACCAACTCCAGACGCTGGGATCACGGTCGGCGAATTTCTGCACATAGATGCGCTCCTGAAGATTCACCGGCTCACCATTGGCGATCCGTTCGATGATTTCCTGAAGCTTCAGACGGGTTCTGGGGGTGAGCATCAGCTTCTGATTGGCTGCTCACGTGATAGCGATGTCCAAATGTCGCACCGGTGGCGACAGACACAACTTTGGCCCCTTTGTGTTCACTCCCTGTTCCTGAAGATCAGGCCCGCAAGATCAGGCTGGTGAGATCAGGCCGGTGAGATCGCCACGAGTTGGTCGGGGTCGTAGGCGGCGGCCGTATCCAGCAGCCGACGCTCCTCCTCGTCGGCACGGGTGCAGGCGAATCCATAGCGGGCGCGCACCCGCTCCGATGCCTGCTGCAGGGCCTCGCTGCCCCGTTGCCGCAGCTCCCGCACCGGCAGGGTCTGGCCGGGCCGCAGGTACTCGAGGATCACCGTGGAAGGGGAATAGAGCGGCGTGGTGCGCCCATCGGGCCACTCCAGCGTCAGCAGAACTTCCGGCATCGGGGGAGCAGATCGCAGCGCCCTGATCCTTGCCCAGTCCAGCGCCTTCGGTGGTAGGCACCACGACAACCCTGGGTCCGCTCCTCAGGGCAAGGCTCCGAATCCGGTGAGGCCGCTTTCCGGGTGCCACACCACCCGGGCCTCCTCCCCCTGGAGCAGGCGCAGGGGCGCCCCCCTCTCGGTGAACCGACCGATCTCCCCACAGACCAGGCCCGGAAACGGGGCAATGGCCTGGTTCAGTTCTGTTTCCCGTTGCGCGGCGAGCTCCGGTGCCAGAGCGGAGTCCGTGGCCAGCAGGAAGCCGAAGCTGGGAAAGCAGCGCAACCAGAGCTCCAGGTCCACCCCTGCCGGAGGTTCGATCGCCTCCATCTGCAGATCCAGGCCGCAGCCTGCCGCCTCGCAGAACATCGCTGCGGTGCCCACCAGGCCGCCCATGCTGATGTCCTTGGCTCCATGGCACAGCCTGCGCTCCGCCAGCTGGGCGGGCAAACCAAGCTGCCGGCGCAGCAGCAGGGGATCGGCCCGGGTGGCCGCATCCCAGAAGGGGTAATGGCGATGGAACTGACCGTCGGTCTGGATCAGCAACCGGCAGCCATCGCCAGGCCGGGCGCTGCGGGCCGAAAGCACCCGTTCCCCGGCCACCCCCAGCACCGCCACCGAAAGGGCGTCATAGGGACTGTGGAGGTTGGTGTGTCCGCCCACCATCGGCACGGCGAAGGTGTGGCAGGCGTGGGCCATGCCCTCCATCAGGGGGGTGGCCTGCGCGGGAGAGCGGCACCAGAGGCTGTTCACCACCGCCAGGGGGATGCCGCCCATGGCCGCAATGTCGCTGAGGTTCACCAGCACGGCACTCCAGCCGGCGAACCAGGGGTCCTCTTCCACCAGCTCGGGCTGCAGGCCTTCGCAGGCGAGCAGCAGCGAGCCGCCCTGGGGCGGCAACAGGGCAGCGTCGTCGCCGAGGGCGGCGGCCAGGCCGAGGGCCGGAAACGGTTGATGGTCGAAGCCGGCGGCGGCGGCCTGGATGTCGGTCTTGCCGCGCAACCCCGGCAGTGCCGCCAGCCGTTCGGCCAGGCCCCCGAGGTCGGGCACCCGGCTCATGCCGCCCTCTGGAGCCTGCTGCTGGCCGTGGTGTGCAGGGGCGGACAGCGTTCGCGGCCGGGGCGGTAGTAGTCGAGATCGGCCTCCATCAGCTGATGGGGCACACCACGGATCACCAGCTCCTGCAGCGACTCCCAGTGGAGGCGACGGAAGAAGCGCACGTTCTGCAGCTGCACCGTGGCCAGAAAGCGATGGGCACCCCAGCCATGGGCGGTGCTCACCGCCTTCCAGATCAGCCCCTTGCCGATCTGGTTCTGGCGTCGATGTTCGGCCGCCACCCCGAGCCGCCCCCCGAACCAGACGCCAGGTTCCTCCTCAAGAATGCGCACCACCCCCACCACCCCCGCTGGACCGGCATCGGTGGACTCAGGCCGATGGTGGTCGATCGCCACGATCGGGTAGGCGATCGGATCGCGATCGTCGCGATCCGAGTGCTCGAACAGGCTCTGCTCTTCGCAGAAGATGCGGCGCCGCAGACTCCAGTAGCCCTCCAGCAGAAGTGGGTGGCTGCGTGTCAGATGGAAGGAGAACCGCTCCGAACTGGTGGTGGGGGAGAGGCGGAAATCCTCAGCATCGATGCCGATCCCCGATCTCACCGAGGGGGTGAAGGCGGCGGGGGCGGAGCTGTTGCTGCGGCCGATGTCGTGGGAGGAGGGATCGATGAAGAACACGGGCTTCAGGCGTGGGCGACGTCACTCGAACAGGGGCAGGGCCGAGCAGGCTCCGCACTTGGCACAACCGGCGGCCATGGCCTCGGAGCGGAGATCGGAGCGGCGCAGCAGATCACCTACCGCGCTGTAGACCTCCACCATGAAATCGGTGCTGGGGGCTGGGTGGTTCTCCAGCGGGGTGCCGGCAATCGGCACGAAGGGCACCACGAAGGGATAGACCCCCGCCTCGATCAGGCGCTCACTGCAGCGGATCAGCGCTGTGGCGCTGTCGCCGAGCCCCGCCAGCAGGTAGGTGGAGACCTGGCCCCGGCCGAACACCGCAACTGCCTCGGTGAAGGCGGCGAAGTACTGCGGCAGATCCAGCTCCGATTTGCCGGGCAGGATTCGGCGTCGCACCTCCGGCTCCACCACCTCCAGGTGCATGCCGAGGCTGTCCACCCCGGCATCCCGCATCCTCCGGTACCAGGCCGGATCGGCCGGAGGTTCGCACTGGGCCTGGATCGGCAGCGCCACCCGCTGCTTCACGGCGGCGGCGGTTTCGGCCATCATCCGGGCGCCGCGGTCCTCGCTGGCGGGGGTGCCGGTGGTGAGCACCAACTGCTTCACCCCATCGAGCCGCACGGCGGCCTCGGCCACCTCGGCCACCTGCTCCGGTGTCTTGCGCACCAGGGTGCGGCCGTCGTCAAGGGATTGCTCGATCGCGCAGAACTGGCAGGCCTGGCTGCGGTCGCGGAAGCGGATGCAGGTCTGCAGGAGGGTGGTGGCGAGCACATCCCGCCCGTGCAGCAGGGCGATCGAGCGGTAGGGGATGCCCTCGGCGGTCTGCAGTCCGTAGAAACGGGGTTCCCCAGGCACCGACACAGCTGTGGCCTCAGGCCCTGGGCTGGGCCCCTCCACTTCGAGTGCCCCCTGGCCATCGCGGGAGAGCCGGTAGGGCGACGTGGCCGCCACCGCCGTGTACACCGGCACCATCACGGTGGTGTCTTCGATCGTCAGGGCGCGGTGGTCGGAAGGGCCGGCACCGCCGCGGCGGCCCTGGTTGCCCGGAATCGCCGGATCCACCACCCCATGGACCTGCCATTCGGTCAGCTTCCGCCCCAGCTCGCGTCGATCGGTGCTGGCTTCAGCCATGGGAGAGCTCCTGCAGGGATGGATCCGCTGTTGCCAGGCCGCCCGTTGTCAGGCCGACCGCTTCCAGGCCGGCCAATCCCAGGCCCGCCGGTTCCGAGGGCGGCAGGGGGCTGTCCACCTGGCGGGCCGGGCGGGGATCAAGGCGCAGCCCCAGCAAATCGGGACGGCTGTAGTGGCCGACGCTGTCCATCATTCGTTTGCGTTTGGTGATCAGGGAGCGGTCCAGTTCGGCGATCGCCAGCCCTTCTCCCTCCGGCAGGGGACCAGCCAGGTAGCGCCCTTCCGGTGAGATCACGGCGGTATGGCAACCCCCGTGGAGCGCTTTCTGCAACGTGGGATCGGGGGTGATCCGCTCCACGTCTTCCGGGGCGAGCCAACCGGTGGAGCTGATCACGAAGCAGCCGGCTTCGAGGGCGTGGTGCCGCAGGGTCACGGCGGTCTGCTCGGAGAAGATCGGTCCCACCAGCGAGCCAGGAAACTGGGCGCAATGCAGCTCCTCCCCCTGGGTCATCAGGGCGAAGCGCGCCAGGGGGTTGTAGTGCTCCCAGCAGGCCAGGGCACCGATCCGGCCCAGGCTGGTGGAGACCACCCTTAGGCCGGAACCATCCCCCTGCCCCCACACCATCCGCTCGTGATAGGTGGGAGTGATCTTGCGGCGTCGCAGCACAAGCTCCCCATCGGCATCGATCAGAAGCTGGGTGTTGTAGAGGCTTCCGCCGTCGCGCTCATTGATGCCCAGCAGCACATGCATCCGGTGCTGCCGGGCGGCGGCGGCAATCTGCGCCACCTCCGGCCCCGGCACCGTGAGCGCCTGGTCGTAGAGCTGCAGGTGGGAACGCCCCATCAGCACCGGAGGTTCGACGAACGAGAAGTAGGGGTAGTAGGGGAGGAACGTCTCGGGAAAGACGATCAGTTCCACCCCCGCTCCTGCCGCTTCCGCCATCGCCTCCAGCACCCGGGCCACCGAACCCTCGCGGGAATGGAGCACCGGGCGGATCTGGGCGGCAGCCACGGTGATCGGGGCGGCCATCACAGGGTCCAGGTGTCGAGGATGAAGGCCCCTTCCTTGCGGTGCATCAGGATCACATCGAGCACGTCGAGGGGATTGATCGGACGAATTCCGGGGATCAGCGCTCCTTCTCCGTGGCCATAGAGGGCCTGCAGCGCGAAGCGACAGGCATAGACCTTGCCGCCCTGATCCATGAACTTCTGGATGCGGGCGTTGAAGTTGAGATGACCATCGAAGGCCGCATCACCGAGCCGGGGAAAGCCCCGTTGCACGCCGAGGGTGACCCCCGGCCCATATAGAAGGATGGTGGTTTCAAAGCCCTTGTTCATCAGCCGACTGGCCTGGAGCAGATTCACCAGACCGATCGAACCTTCAAAGGCCACAGTGTGAAAGGTGACCAGCGCTTTTTCGCCGGGTTCGGCTTTCACATCCGGGAACACCTTCTCCTCATAGTCCACCAGAAAATCGCCGGGTTGATTGGCGGCACGGGTGACCTCGGGCATGGCGGAAAAATCCTGGGAAGACCCCTCGGAGGGGAAAGGCAAAGGGACGGTTGCATGTTTGAAGATTTGTTTTGTGTCGCCGTTGCCACCGAATTGCGGTCGTTCGAAGAACTTCCCGGCCCCTGGTTCCGGTGGTGCTGATCGATACCGTTTGCCCAGGTTTTTGAGCGCATGATCATCTTTTTTCTTCTCCACCCCGACAGCTGCGGTCCACCGTGTCCTCCCCTCTCTCCACCGTGTCCTCTTCGCTCGGCTCCCGTCACCTGCCGGTGGTCGTGATCGGCGCCGGACAGGCCGGTCTTTCCGTGGCCCACCTGCTTCGCCAGCGCGGCCTCAGCCCCCTGGTGCTGGAGCGCCATCGCATCGGCCATGCCTGGCAACAGCAGCGCTGGGATTCCTTCTGCCTGGTGACCCCCAACTGGCAGTGCCGGCTCCCGGATTTCCCCTACGACGGCACCGATCCGGAGGGGTTCATGGGGCGGAATGAGATCGTCTCCTACCTGCAGCGCTTCGCTGAGCGGATTGAGGTTCCGGTGCGCGAGGGAGTCAGCGTTCAACGTCTCCTCCAGGATGGCAACGGCTACCGGTTGATCACCAACGAAGGCGAATGGCGGGCCGATCAGGTGGTGGTGGCCACCGGTGGCTATCACCTGCCCCGTCGCCACCCCGAGGCCCCCCGCCTGCCCGCGGCTCTGCTGCAGCTGGATGCGCGCGACTACCGCAATCCCGCCCAGCTGCCCCCGGGGCCGGTGCTGGTGGTGGGGAGCGGTCAGTCCGGCGCTCAGATCGCCGAGGATCTTTTCCTGGCCGGCCGGAGCGTGCACCTGAGCGTGGGCTCAGCGCCCCGTTCCCCGAGGCGCTATCGCGGCCTGGATGTGGTCGATTGGCTGGATCGGATGGGCTACTACGCCATGCCGATTGAGCAGCATGCCGATCCGCGCTCCGTGCGGGGCAAGACCAACCACTACCTCACCGGTCGCGATGGCGGCCGGGAGATCGACCTGCGTCAGCGCGCCACCGAGGGCATGGCGCTGCACGGACGCCTCGCCGCTGTGGAGTCCGATCGATTCCGCTTCGCCGACGATCTGGCGGCCAACCTCGATGCGGCGGATGCGGTGTACTGCCGCATCCGCCGCAGCATCGATGACTACATCACTGCCCACGGCATCGAGGCGCCTGAGGAGCCCCCTTATCAGGCCTGCTGGCAACCCCCGGCAGGCCATGGCACCGAACCGCTCGCCGTCGAGCAGCTGGCGGCCGTGATCTGGTGCACCGGCTACCGCAGTGAGTTCCGCTGGAGCGAGGTGCCGGTGTTCGACGGTTCCGGAATGCCGGCCCACGACCGGGGCATCACCGCAAGCCCGGGCCTGTATTTCCTCGGTCTCCCCTGGTTGCACACCTGGGGCTCGGGACGTTTCTGCGGCGTGGCCGAAGATGCCGCCTACCTCGCTGATGCGATCCAGCTGCGGCGCCTGCGGCGTGATGCCAGTCAGGAGCGTCTGGAATGCACCGCCCTGCTGGGCTCCTAGCCTTGGATCCATGGGCCGGCCCTGTTTCCATCTCTCGATTCCCTGCCACGATCTGGCACTCACCGAGCGCTGGTATGTCGACGGGCTGGGTTGTGTGGCGGGCCGGCGCAGCAACCATGCCCTGATCCTCGATCTGCAGGGGCACCAGCTGGTGCTCCAGCGCACGGAGCCCAGCGATGAACCGGTTCAGCCCGGCATCTATCCGCGCCATTTCGGTCTCGTCTTCGATTCCCTGTCGCTTTGGCAGCAGTGGCTGGAGCGGGCGCGCAAAACCGGCCTGCGCTTCGGCGTGGAGCCGAAGCTGCGTTTCGCCGGCGAGGTGCTCGAACACCACACCTTTTTCCTGATCGATCCCGCCTCCAACTGGCTGGAGTTCAAGCACTACACCGAGCCCACTGCCGTCCTCGGTTGCCGCGACCAGCGCCATGTGGGCGAGCGGCGGTGCTAGGGCTGCTCAACCAACCGCGGCAGCGTCCAGGCTCCTGAGAGCACGGCCTGCTTCGGTCCGTAGAGCCGCGCCACGAAGAAGAAGGGACCGGCCGGCGCCGGCAGCCAGTTGGCGGCCTTGGCCGGCCCGGGATTCTCCGCCTGCAGAACGATCTCCAGGGAGCCATCAGCGCCGTAGCGGAGCCCCGGCGTCCGGTCACCGATCGAGTATCGGTTGATCGGATTGGGGCTGAGCAGGCGCTGGGGCAGGGTGTACATCGTGATCGACCAGAACTCGCTCACCGGCGGCAGCTGGCCTGCCGGGAACCGCAGCACCCACTTGCGGCGGCCGTCGAGCAGCTGGCCATCCGGCCCCGTCTGCTGGGAGGCATAGATGGCTTCGGCATCGCTGTTGCCGTAGATCCCCAGCATCGCTCCCATCGAGCGGTAGGTGAGGTAGTCGTTTCCGAGTTCTTCGCGGGTGCCGAAGAAGCCGCGGGAACTGGTCTGGGCCAGGGCCTTTGTCTTGAGCGCCTGGGCGGCCTCTGCCACCCCGGCCTCGATCGCGGCGCGGTTGGCGGGATTGAGACGGGCCGGATCGAAGGGCCGCCCGGCGCCGATGCCGATCCGCGCGAAGCGGGCCCGCATCGCCTGCTCGGAGGGCACCGCCGGCATGAACGGCAGCAGGGCATTGAGGTAGCCGATGAAGCCGATCCCCGCCGCCGCCTTGGCATCCCAGGCGGGCCAGACCACCGCCGGCGCGGCGGGCGGTGGCGTGGTGCGGCTGTAGCTGGAGAGGGGAATCAGCTTGAACTGGGCCTGGATCGCCTGCAGGGCAGCGATGTCCTCGGGTCCGTTCAGCTGGGTGCGGCTGAGCGTGCCCACGAAGTCCGTCTCGGTGCGGAACACCTTGGTGATGCCCGGCGGCACGGTGCCCTTCCAGTGGGGGCCGACGAACAGATAGCGACCCGCCTGCCGGCCGGTGGCCCGCACGCCCGTGTAGGCGAAGTTGTGGGTGTAGAGGTCAAACCACTGGTTCACGTAGTAGCGCGGCGCTGCCACGGCGGGCAGCTCCAGCACGATCGGTTCGGCCCGCAGATCCAGCCAGGCCCAGGACTAGGGCGTGTCGTTGGTGGGGGTGACGATGTCGGTGTCGGCCGGGGTGTTGAGCCGGCTGTAGTGGCGGAAGCGGTTGAAACCGCCCACATAACCGGGGAAAGCGGGGTTCTGGGTCTGGTTCCAGAAGGTCTGGTACCCCTGCAATGGCGCGTAGGCGTAAAGCCACGCTTCCCGGGCGATGGCGCGGGCCTCGACGGCGGTCGGTGCCGCAGTCGTAGGCGCAGTCGTGGTCGCTGCGGGTTGGAGGGCAGCGGCGAGCGTGGCTGTGCCTGAACGGACAGCCGGCGCTGCCAGGGCGGGGGTCAGCAGTGGGGCCAGTGGCAGCCCTGCCCCCAACAGGAGGCTGGAGCAGCGGAGGATCCGGGATTGAGCCATGACAGAGGCGAGGGGTTGGTGGTCTTCCGGGGGGGTGCAGGCGGCCGGGACTCAGCGTCCCCGTGGCGACTGCGACTCGATGTCGTTGAGCTGCCAGCTCTTGGCGAAGTAGGGCTCGGTGGGGCCGTAGAGGCGGAAGTAGGCGAACCAGCCCTTGCCGGGGATCGTCTGGATCCAGTTGGTGGCGCCGGCCGGCTTCACCGGACCGAAGTAGACGTCCACCGAGCCGTCGGCGTTGGTGACCAGATCGGGCTTGCGGGAGCTGAGATCGGCGGCGCCCTGCGGGGTGATCACCGGCCCGCGGCTGAGGTTGTCGTAGAGGGTGATCGACCAGAACTGCTTCACCGGTGGGTTGGCCGGCACCCGCATGCGATAGGTGCGGCCGCCGTCGAGCCACTGGCCGCTGGCGTCCTTGGAGGTTTCCAGATACACCTGGCCGAAGCCCACGATCCGACCCTGCATCCCCACCGACATGCCGATCGCCTCGTAGAACCAGGAGCTGCGCTCGTCGAACTGCACGCGCCGCTTGTCGGGGGATTCCTGGTCGAGGTCGAACAGCACGGCGTACTCCCAGTGCTTGCCGGGGTACACGCTGGCGCCGGGGGTGCGTTTGTCGTAGGCGATGGTGCGGGCCATCAGGTCTCCCAGCTGGGCCGCCTCGCTCAGGATCCGCGCCTGGCGCCCATCGGGGTTGAAGGGCTGTCCCGGGCTGATCCCGAGGGGTGCCAACAGACCGAACATCATCCGATCGCGCGGCGCCACCGGCTCGTTGGCGTAGAGATCACTGAGCAGACGCCAGTAGGAGAGATCGGCGGGCTGGGCCGATTGCCAGGGGCGGCCGCCCACCTCGCTGGAGCGGGTGGCCGGCGGGTTGGCCCGCTGGTTCCAGCCATAGAGGCGGTGTTGGCGCACGGTGGCTTCCGCCACGGCCTTGTCGGGCGCCAGGCCCCGGGTGCCAAACCACACCTGGTTGCTGGTGGCGCGCACGATCCGGTAGCCCGGGGCCACCACCTCCGGCGCGCCTGGCGGCAGGATCAGATATTTGCCGCCAGCGCCCTTGTCGGGCCCCGTCTGGCCCATGTCGGTGATCGGTTGCTGCCAGATGTCGAGCACGCCACCGGCGGTGAGCCCGGCGGGCACCTCCACCACCAGGGGCCCCTGGGCCGCCAGATCCCAGAAACTGAAGGCGTAGAGGGTCGTGATGTTGGGGGTGAGCATCCCCGCCTTGTCTTGCAGGTTGCGGTAAAGCAGCACCTCGCCATTGCGCACCCCCAAGGTTTTGGCCTGGGCATCGTGGAGCGCCTTGAATCCCACCGCCGGCAGTGCCCACAGGTAGGCCTGGGTGGCCCGTTGGAAGTCGAGCTCGTCGTAGAGCCTCTGGCTGGTGGCTGAAGTTGGATAGCCGTTCTCCAAGGGCAAAGGGCCCAGCCGGCTCAACGGACTGGTGGCGTCGTTCGGGGCAGACTTGTCAGCGGCGGTGAGCGAACCGGCCAAAGAGCCGCTGGGCAGGGCGCTGAGACAGGCCAGACAGCCAAGCAGGGCAAGGCGAGAGAGGTGGTTGGGCAACAGCTCTTGGCAACACTCCAGGCTAGTCAGGCTGGCGCGCACCATTCACCAGAGCGCGGCGGAGTTCAGCGAGCAGCTCAAGCTGAGGAGAGTGGCGCCAGAGGAAACACTCCTTAAAACGTCTCCTCCGTCTGCCCGGCAAAGCGCCCCTCGTAGTGCTCAATGCCTTCGAGCTTTTGAAACACAAACTGGCAAACGGCCAGGCCGGGGGTGACAGCCAAGGGAGCCGGGCCGAAGTTGCTCATCTCCAGCACTTGCTGGCTGTCGATGCCAGGGCCCATGAAGGGTGCGCTGATGTGCACCATCAAGCCCAAGCGAGCAAAGCGGCTGCGACCCTCCAGCCAACCGCACAGGCCAGGCCCCAAGCGCAGCCGCTCGCGCGTGATGCCCAACACCGTTTCGCCAGGCATGATCAAGATGTTTTGGCCGTGAGCGATTTCGATCTTGTCGGTGAATTCGCGGTAGTCCGTTTGCTCCCGCACCTCCACCACTTGATGCACCTTGCGAAACACGCGAAAGGTGCTGGCCAAGGTGAGATCCAGGGATGCGGGGCCCACCAGCTCAGGCCTGAAGGGCGTGATCGTGATCTGCCCCTGGTCGATGGCCTGGAGGATGGCTTGGCGGCCGAGCACAGACACGATCGTTGGTGGGCAGACAGGTCTTCAGCATGACAGCGGCGCCCAAGCCCCCCGCCCTTAGAGCCCGCGGCAGTCCACGCGCAGGTAGCGCAAGGCGATCCGGGCCTCGTTGCGCAGGCGGGAGGCCGCCGGGAAGCTGATCAAAAGATCGGTGAAGCCTGGATCGGCCCCCAGGGCCCAAAGAGTGCGGGCCGGGAGCGCATAGCCCAGGCACCGCTCCCGCCCGGCCCGGTTCGCCGCCACCACCAGCGCGTCACCGCGCACCATGGCCTCCTGGCACAACGGCGCCGTGGGGGTGGCAAAGCAGGCTGCGGCAGAGCTGATGGCCGCAGGGAAGGCTGATCCGGCTGGAACAGCGGGGGCGGAGGGGCTGGAGAGGGACGCCAAGCTGAATTGGGGAGAACTTGGCATGGGGAGCTGGGCGCAGACGGCGGGACGATCGCGGTGAGCCAGGGCAGCCGCCACGTCGCGCACCTCTTCGCGATCGGCTGGCATAGCCAAGATCCGATAAAACTCAGGCAACTGTTGGCGAATCCAGGCGGCAGCGCCCATGCTGCGGCAGCCGCGGGCCGGATCAGGAAGGCGTGGCCCCCCCTGCTGACCGGGGCAGGCCGGGCGGGTCGGGCAAATCTGGTCGACATCCTCCCCCGCAAGCGGGAAACCAGGACAGGTGCAGCCCAGGCCAGCCACCTGCTCCTGGCCCCAGCGATCCAAATACCCCTGGGCGGTCAACAGGGAGCGGAACCCACCAGCGGCCGACTCCTGAGCGATCCTGCGCTGCTGATAGGCACTGCAGCGATCCTGCAGGCGCTGTTGCGCCGGTGTCATCTCCCGCCCCTGCACATCGGCCACCATGGCAAGTTGCATCACCTGCTCCGGCGTGAGTTCAGAGAAGGGGCGTCCATAGCGTTGTCGCGCCAACCGCTCCAAAGCTTCCATCACCGGTGCGGAATTTTCCGTGGTGTTTCGCGACACCTGCTCACAAACGGCTTCTTCCTCGGCGTCGCTGGGAGCAGAGTGGCTGGGGCCGGCCAAATTGGCAGCCAGGGAGAGCTGGCCCGCCAAGAGGAGGAGAGGAAGAGCAGGCCACCACTGCGTTGAGCGTTGCATGGTTTTCCCCATTCCCTCCACCCGCTACTGCAACCCCATCGCCAGCCGATAGCGCTCATGGGGACTGAGCAGATGGTCGAGGTCTTCAGCCGCCTCATCGACGGCGATTTCCACCCAGTTCACCTTGCCACTGAACCGGCCTTGGGGGGTGGGGTAGTCCGGCGTGACGGGCGAACCGGCCTCATAGCCCACATCGCAGGTTTCATCCGCGGAAAACACCAAGGGTTCGGTGCGCTCCACCCGGCCGCTGCCGGCCGGGGCTCCATCGATGAACAGCGACACCATGCCTCCCTTGGCCAGGCCGCCGCCGTCGTAGGCGAATTCCATGCGCACCTGGTGGGTGCCCTCCGGCACAGCCGTCGTGCCCTCCACCGTGTAGTGCTCGACGCCGTAGAAGTTGTAGACGTAGCGCAAGCAACCGTCCTTGCAGTAGAGGCTCCAGCCCCCGGCAATGCCGCCAACGGCCACGATCACCCCCTGGGCACCGGCGGCGGGCACCACCACTTCGGCGGTGACGGCATGGGATTTGTTCTTGTAGTTCACGATGGAGCTCTCCGTGAGCCGCCCCATGCCGGCAAAGAGAATCTGTCGCTTGCCGCGGATCAGCTGGGGCCGCCCAGCCAGCTCAGGATTAGCCCGCTCGGCGAAGCGATCATCCAGGGGCAACACGTTGTATTTGGTGGCCTCGATCAGCCAGAGCCTCTGAAGATGGGCGAGCTTGTCGGGGTGCTGGCTGGCCAGATCCCGCGCCTGGGTCCAGTCGCTGGTGGTGTCATACAGCTCCCACACATCGTCATCGAAGGCCGGCAGCTTCACGATGCCCGTCTCCCAGGGGGTGCGGTGGCGGGTGACGGCGGTCCAGCCCTTGTGGTAGATGCCGCGGTTGCCGGCCATTTCAAAGTATTGGGTGTTGCGCCGTTCAGGCGCGCTGGCATCGTTGAAGGAATAGGCCATGCTCACCCCTTCGATCGGCCGTTGCTGCACGCCATTCACGAACGTGGGCTGGGGCAGCCCGGCCACCTCCAGCAGGGTGGGGGCGATGTCGATCACATGGTGAAATTGGCTGCGCAGCTCCCCCTTGGCGGTGATGCCCTTGGGCCAGTGCACGATCAAGCCGTTGCGGGTGCCGCCCCAGTGGGAGGCCACCTGCTTGGTCCACTGGTAGGGGGTGTTCATGGCGTGGGCCCAGCCCACGGCGTAGTGGTTGTAGGCCTTGGGCCCACCAAACAGATCGATGCGCTCTGTCAGAAACGCCGTGGTCTCTAGATCCCCGAACCCGGAGAGGGGAGCCATCTCGTTGAAGGTGCCCTGCAGCGAGCCCTCTGCTGAGGCACCGTTATCGCCGATGATCACGTAGATGAGCGTGTCGTCGAGGATCTCCAACTGGGCGAGGCTGTCGATCAGCCGACCCATGTGGTGATCGGTGTGCTCCAAAAAGCCGGCGTAGATCTCCATCTGCCGCGCCAGCACCGGCTTCAGCTCCTCGGGCATGGCGTCCCAGGCGGGGATTTGGGGATGGCGGGCGGTGAGCTCCGCATCGGCTGGGATCACACCGATGGCCTTTTGTCGCTCGAAGGTCTGCTGCCGCAGCGCATCCCAGCCTTGATCAAATTGGCCCTTGTATTTGGCCGACCATTCAGGCGGCACGTGGTGAGGCGCATGGGTGGCGCCCGGTGCCACATACATGAAAAAGGGCTTGTCGGGCATGAGGGCCTTCTGCTGTTGCACCCAGCGGATGGCCCTGGTGGTCATGTCGTCGGTGAAGTGATAGCCCTCCTCCGGCGTGGCCGGCGGCTCGACCGGTGTGGTGCCTTCGTAGATGGCCGGGTAGAACTGGTTGGTTTCACCGCCGATGAAGCCATAGAAGTGTTCGAAGCCGCCGCCGGCGCTGGGCCAGGAATCAAAGGGCCCCATCGGGCTGGTGTGCCAGACGGGCACCTCATGGCATTTGCCGAACTGCGCCGTGGAGTAGCCGTTCAGCTTCAGGGTGCGCGCGATGGGCGAGCAGGTGTTGGGCAGGAGGGAGTTGTAGCCGGGCGCAGAGGTGGCGATTTCCGTGATGCCACCCATGCCCACGCTGTGGTGGTTGCGGCCGGTGAGCAGGGCCTGACGGGTGGGGGAGCAGAGGGCGGTGGTGTGAAAGCGGTTGTATTTGAGGCCGCCGGCGGCGAGCTTTTCGAAGTTGGGGGTGTGGCAGGGCCCGCCAAAGGCACTGGAGGCACCGAAACCCACGTCATCCAAAAGGATCACCAGGATGTTGGGCGCGCCTGCGGGGGGCCTTAGGTCGCGAATGGGCGGGTAGCTGGTGTCTGGATCTTTGGCATCAAACGTGGTGAGCCCCACCGGCGGCACATCGGGGATCGGCAGCACCTGGCGGGGGAGAGCATCGGGGCTGGCCATGGAGCAGGGGAGGTTCGGGCAAACCCTATGCATGGGGCCGGAAGCCGCTTGGGGAATGCTCGAAAGGCTTAAGGATGGAGCGCCCCGTGCTGCCCCGCCCCAGTGAGAGCAGCCGCAAAGGCCGCGGCGCGGAAGGCTTCATCGTTGCGCACAACTCGGGCCAGGGGGGTGAGCTGAAAGGTGGTGGATGCGTTGTGGCCAACGAGCAGACCGCGTCGCACCAGGTCGTCAAACAGGGCTTTCGCCTCCTCCAGGTCCATGCCGAGGGAGTCCGCCACCTGGCGGGGCGTGGCGCCGCCGTCTTCCACCAGCACAAGCACCTCAAGGTCGTCAAAGCTCAGGGTGTGGGCAAAGGGTTGGTCCATGGGTGATGGGCGTGCCTACCGGGGGAATGCTGAGGGGAAAGATCCGCGAGGATGGCCATGGCCACAGCCAAACCCCCACCCTGCCCACCGCCCGGCGCCCCCCGCCCGCCCGGCCTGATCCAGCGGTACAGGGAGGAACTGCAGGCCCGCCATTACGCCCGCCGCACGGTGGACACCTATGAGCAGTGGCTGCGGCGCTTCCTGCGCTTTCACCAGAGGCGCCATCCGCGGGAGATGGGCAGCGAGGAGGTGAATGCTTTTCTCACCCATCTGGCGGTGGAGGGGCAGGTGAGCGCCTCCACCCAGAACCAGGCGCTTTCGGCGCTGCTGTTTCTGTATCGGGAGCTGCTGGAGCGGGATCTGGATCTCGAAGGGGTGGTGCGAGCCCGGCAGAAGCGACGGTTGCCCGTGGTGCTGACCCCAGCGGAGGTGCGGGCGGTGCTGGGGGGGATGGACGGTGTGGAAGCGTTGGTGAGCGAAGTGTTGTACGGCAGTGGGCTGCGCTTGATGGAAGCGCTGCGGCTGCGTGTCAAGGATCTGGATTTCGAGCGGCGAGAGCTGACTGTGCGCGACGGGAAGGGCGGCAAGG